>NZ_JBEZEZ010000005.1:0-363536 GCF_040649155.1 Streptosporangium sp. NPDC049046
CCACCACCCCCCGCACACCATCGCTGGAACACGCCGCGCAATGGTCCATCTGGCGACGCCGTCATCAAGCCCGCGCCCGATGGTTCCACCGCCGTGCCCGACTGGCCACCGAATACACCCAGCTCAACTAACGAATGGCGGCTGCCGTACTAGGAGCGGGCACACACTCGGACGGCAGTAAGGCCCGCGCCTACCTGAAGTTTGACATGTCGTCCCTGGTTGGGCAGCAGATCAGCAACGTGACCCTGTCCCTGCTCAACATCGACGGCCCCAGCTGTGGCACCACGGTGGGCGACGGGATCCAGGTACGCCGAGTCACCAGCGCATGGAGCCCTTCTACCGTCACCTGGTCCATGCAGCCGACCAACACCACCGAAAACGCCGTCACCAACACCAGCAGCATCCGCTCGGGATCTTGTAATCCCGCTCCGATGAACTGGGATATCACCGCCATGGCTCGCCAATGGGCTGGCGACGTCGGGAACTACGGCCTGGTCCTCATGTCCCCAACCGAGCGCGCAAGCAACAACTACCGAGTCTTCCCCGCGTCCGAAGACACCGACTTCAACAACCCTCCCAAGATCACCGCGATATTCGACCCCATCGGCGGACCAACCGTCCTGTACCCGGCCGGCCCGGACGGCGTGGAGGTCATCCAGACCCCCGCGAACTGGCGCAGCGACGCCCTGCAGATGGCTGAACCTCTCGCGCATGCGCTGAGCGGAGCGCATGATCGCGTTGAAGCCAATTCCGGCGCACTCGCCACCCCGTACGCCGACATGGTAACCGGCCAGGTCATCGTGCCCGCAGCCACCACCGACGGCCGAGCCATCGGCTCCGCCGCTCTCACCGGTACTGCCTACCTCGACCTCAGGGGTACGGACTGGACCGTCCCCGGCACATACGAGGGGGATGACACCAACGAGGACAGCGAAGTCCCAGTGGGCGAGGCCGAGGACTACACCTTCGCCCCGCAAGTCCCTGATGTCACCAGGAGTTCGGCCCAACTGTCGACGATCGTAAGCGAAATATTGGAGGCGGATACCAGCCAGGTGCCCGGCGCAGACCGCATCGTGTCCGCCAGTGTCTGGCCTGAGCACAACCAGGTTCTCCTCACCGCCAACACTGTATCGACCGAGATGCGACTGGCTCTCGCCCAACGTTATGGCACCAACACCGTCGTGATCCGGCTCGATCCCAACGCTGTCCACGCACAACGTCAAGACAGTCGGCTAAACGACAACGACGGGTACATCAATGGCGCGGGAGCGTATCTCACCGATCAGAGCAGACCCTGCACCATGGGCTTCGCATGGTCGCTTCCCGCTGGCAAGCGGCTGATAACCGCCGGGCACTGCCTGGACAATTACACTGCGGGCATATTTTCCTATGGGCGCCGTGTACTGGGCACACATCTCTATGGCGAGGGTACCGTGCCCATACCGGGCCAGAGCGCGCTTCTCGGCGACAGCGCACTCATAGAGGTAACGAAGCCAGGCATCCAGCCGACAGCCTCCATCTTCGTCGGAAGTGTCAACTCCACGAGCAAGCGTTCCGTCAAGGGCAGTTTCCATCGCCGCTCCGGGCTGGGCGACCTGTACTGTGTCGGAGGCATGAAGACCGGACAAACTTGCAACTGGAAGGTTACCGACCCCAACACCGGCATTCGTGTCAACGACGGCAGGATCGAGAATGTTATAAAGGGTACGCATCCTTCAGCCTGCACTGACAGCGGCGACTCTGGAGGGGCTGTCTACATCATCGACCGGACCAGCGGCTATGTGGTAGCGAAGGGAATCCACTCCTCAGCCAACACGCCTCTCATCGGTGACTGCGACGAGTTCTTCACTGACATCAACTCCGTCCGCCAGGCGTATGGTGGCGATGTGATGAAGCGTAAACTGCCGTCGTAAGAGCAACAGAGAGACCTGACCCATAAACCATGCCTCTTCCGCGATTCCGTACCTTCTCCAGGGCACTTGTCATCGCCTCCGCGATACCGATCTTGGCGGCATGCACACCCAAATGGGAGCAGGTTCACCTCGCATCCTTGTCCACGGACGAGCGAACCTTGACCGTCAACCTGACCTTCCGCCCACCCGACGCGGAAGGCGAATTCTGCCAGCAGGTGAAGGACACGGAAGTATCCGAGACTCCGTCCCAAGTGATCCTCGGTATTCAAGTGGATGACAACTGCGGGTCATGGCCCTGGGAGAATGGATACCACCCGGACATTGGATACCGGTACCCCGTGGAGCTGAAGCTGAGAGCTCCGCTGGCTGGACGGGCTGTGATCGACAAAGAAACCCGTCAACGGGTCGACATCATTCCTTCGGAGGATAAGCCTTGACCAGCCAGCTCCCCTTCTAGCGGTCGTCGCAACACCCAAGCTCGGGGAGCGCGATGGACTCCGAGATCCGCGAAATCCGGTCACCTCAAGGGCGCATGAAGCTGACCCGTGAGCGGGAGGAATACTTCCGGCTCACGGGTCAAGGTTTCAGCAGCCAAGAGGCATGCCGGATCGTCGGGATCAACTATCGCACCGGCAAGCGGTGGCGAAACGGCTGGGCGCCGAACAAGGCCAACAAGGAGGGGGGCGCCACCAGCCGCCGGACCCTGGAACCTGATGGCACACCGCCGGTGTCCGGACTACTGGGGGAAGCTCACGGGCCATGGTCTCGGACGACCGCCTTCCTGCTCAGGAAGGCGCTGGAGTCGTGCATGCACGACTTCTGGCACCGCGCCCAACCCGGGGTGGAGCGGTGCCGCATGCGGACCCAGGTGCTCTGCCTGACGCGGTACGTCGATGAGAGCATCGCCCGGCGTGTCTCCGGAGCGTGGGCCGCGCTCAGCGCCGCCTGCCATTACCACGGCTACGAGCTCAACCCGACGGCCGGTGAACTGCGCGCCCTCCACGACGAGGTGCGTCTCATCGCCGAACGGCTCGGCCCGGCCCTGCCGTCGTTCTGATCCGGGCCGCCCGGTGTCAGGCGGGCGCGTAGGTGAGGCAGTCGATGTCCTGCTGCGCGTAGCCGACGACGATGCCCGACGCCTGGCACTCGTACTGGATGTTGTGCTGGCAGTCGGCCATCTTGCAGGCGCCGACGCGGCCGGTGTGGGTCGGGTCGCCCCCCTTCGAAGGGACCTTGAAGAAGGTCTCGCACTCGGCGTGGCTGCTGTTGCCGACCGTGATGGCGAGGGCGTGGCAGCTGTGCGCGGTGTTGTACGCGCACGCCTCGACCTGGCACTCGTTGACCGCGGGCATTTCCATGGTTGAAGCCTCCTGAGGCTCGGGCCGGCCCCGGGCTCGGCGAGCCGTCGCCGGGGCCTGTCGCCCGGTGGTCTGCTGGGTCGCCGCGCGGCGGTACGGTGCGTCCGACCGGCGGCGGGCCGCCAGGTCCTCGTCACGATCTTCTGTGCTCATGAGTCGGACATGACGCGGTCCCCGTTCCCGTACGCGGGATCGGGGACTATCCGGTTTAGTACCGCGCCCGGGTCGCCTTCACGCCCATCCCGCTCCCAAGGCTTCCCCAAGGGCGCTCGCGCGCATGCCCGTGCCGACCCGCGCCACCCGGACATGTCTCGGGTACGCGGACGCCCAACGGGGGCCGGGGCAGGCGGTCAGGCGGTCAGCTGCGGTTACCGTTTCTGCCGGTCGGCCGCCACGGAGCCGTCGTCGCCCGCCTCAGGTGCGGAGGCGCCGCCGTTGTGCGCGGCCAGTATGCCGCCGAGCATGAACTCCAGCCCGACCTGGAACTGCGAGTTGTGCGGCAGGTCGACGAGCAGCCCGGACAGCTCCACCATGTGGGGGAACTCGTCCGCCGGCAGCGAGGCGTAGAAGTGGCCGCGCTGGCGTCTGAGTTCGCGGGCGTCCTCGCCGCTCCCGCCCCAGGGGCGTGGCAGCTGGTAGGAGGCGAAGCCGATGGTGTAGGTCATGAGCGCCCCGTAGACCCGCACCGACAGGTCGGCCGACAGCCCGGTGGCGCGCAGGCGTTCGAGCACGCGCTCGAACGCTCCGCTCAGCGAGGTCCGGCTGGTCGTCGCGCGGGTCGACAGCAGGTGGATCACGCTCGGGTGGGAGCGCATCATCCCGAGCAGTGCGTCGGCCAGGTCGCGTATAACGGTCTCGGGGTCGCGGCCGACCTCCTCGGGCAGGCTGAGGTTGCCCAGGACGAGGTCGGCCATGCCGTCCAGGATCTCGTCCTTGTTCTTGAAGTGCCGGTACAGCGCCATCGTGCTGAAGCCCAGCTTGGCGGCGAGCCTGCGCATGGTGAGGGCGTGCAGGCCCTCGTGGTCGCCGATCTCGATGGCGGCGCGCAGGATGTGGTCGGCGGTGAGCGCCCGCTCGCTCTTACGGACGCCTCCCTCGGACGCCTCCTCCCCGTTGCGCGTCCCCGCACCGGTGTCGCGTGCCGTCAAACCGTCTTCCAAGGCTCTCACTCTCAGATCGTTTCACAGTCCCGCGGGCAGCAGACGCAGTCGCGCCACGTCCGTCGCCCGCTCCAGTGCCAGGCAGTCGGCGATGTGCCGCGCGGCTCCCTCACGCCCTCGCAGCAGCCGCTCCGCCTTGGCCGTCAGCTGGTCGCGCGTCATCGGCAGCGCCGGGTCACCCGGCGGATCCAGCACCACCCGCCGGTACGACCCGCCGGTGGACGTCGTCACCGTGACCTCGGCGCCCCAGTGACGCGGATAGGCGGCTCCCACGACCTCTCCCGCCTCGATCGCGACGTGAAGTCCCGCTCCGGAGTCGTCCACCGTATCGGAGATCACAGGTGCGGTCTCTCCCGTTCCGGACACGGCACCAGCACTCCTGAATATGGCGATATTTCGGATATCTCCGCTCAAGGTGGCGGCCACCACGAACGGAGCGCTCGCCGCCGCGGCGGCCGGGTCGGCGGGGCGCGGGTCGACGGTGACGAACCGGAGCGCGGCGGGGGGCAGCCCGATCCTGACCCCGGTCACCGTCTCGGGACGCAGCCCCTCGGCGAGCAGGTCCTCCAGCGCGCTCACCGCGGCGTGCAGCGGTCGGGCGCAGGGATAGGCCTTCAGCGAGCACCCCAGCAGATGCGGCGTCCGTGAACCCGCCTCGGCCGGTCGCCTGCGCAGCGTGGCGGCGACGGCGCCCTCCAGCAGGCGAGGATCGACCTCCATGCCCGCCGCGGCGAACCGTACCGCGTCCAGACCCGCGCAGGCCGACCTGCCGAGGGCGACGTAGTGCGCGTCGCCCAGACGGTCCGGCGGCAGCAGACCGGCCATACCGCCCGCCGCCAGGCCGATCGCGGCGAGCGTACGCTCTCTCGACAGCCGGTACAGCCGGGCGAGCGCGACGGCGGTGCCGACGGGACCGAACAGCGCGCCGGGCCACCACCGGTCGGCGTACAGGGCCGGGCCGCCGAACCTCGTGCCGACCTCGGCCACCGCCTCGTACCCGGCGATCACGGCGCGGAGCAGTTCGTCACCGCCGCGGCGCAGGGCCGTCGCGACGAGCACGGCCGGGGGGATCACCACGGCCGCGGGCAGGGTCGCCGAGGCGGTGTGGATGGCGTCGAACTCGTCCACGTGCGCCCGGGTGACCCCCGCCAGCATCGCCTCACGCAGGGTCGCCTCGCAGGAGACCGTCTCACGGAGCCCCCGGGCCTTGGCACCGCCGGCCGGGCGATCCGCCTCCCCCTCCTCGCGTCCCTCCCGTTCCCACCGGAGACCGCCCGCCGCGCGGAGCCGCCGCGCGGTGGGGTGGTCGGCTCCGGCGACGACGCAGGCCGTGGTGTCGAGCACGTGCTCGGCCGCCCGGCCGAGCAGCGTCGCGTCCGCGTCCACGGCGACGGCCTCCGCCCGGTCGAGTATCGCCTCGGCCAGCGGCACCTCCCGCGTCCCGTCGTTCACGCGCGGCTTCCGGATGCGGCGAGCACGTCGCCCAGGGCGTCCATCAGCTCGTACGGCAGCGAGTAGGAGCCGACGTGCTGCACCAGCAGGCCGGTGACGCCGAGCTCGCCGAGCTCGGCGAGCCGGGCGCCGATCTCGCCGGTCGTGCCGAACAGGCAGAACGCCTGCGCGAACCGCACGGCCGCCTCGTCGCTGACCCAGCGGCCCGCCACCTCCACGGCCAGGTCCCAGTCCTCGGCGTGGATCAGGTCCGGGTAGACCTCCCCCTCGTCGAACCGCTCGGGCACGTCCACCTCGATCCCGGCGAGCGCGAGCGAGGTACGGCCTCCGTAGCGGGCGATGGTCGCGCACACGGGCTTGAGGATCCGGGCGTCCCGCTCGACGTCGTCGGTGACATGGCAGTAGGCGGAGGCGGTGACCTGGATGTCCGCCGGGTCGCGGCCCGCCAAGCGTGCCCCCTCCCAGACCCGGTCGAGGCTGTCGGCCAGGTTGGCCGGGGCGATCCCGCTGAGCAGGATCACCCCGTCCGCGGCCTCACCCGCGTACCGCAGGTTCTTCGGGCCGCTGGCGGCCAGATGGATGGGCACGGCGGGGCCCGGATCGCGCAGGCGTGAGCGCGCGGAGCCGTAGTCCCACTCCTCGCCGCGCAGCAACGCGCGGACCTGCGCCAGGTGTTCGGTCAGCTCGGCCCTGGTGCTGGAGCGCAGGCCGACCGGTCCCACCGAGCTGTTGCCCACGCCCACGCCCAGGTGGAAGCGGCCGGGGGCCAGTTCGGCGATGCTGCGGGCGGCCGAGGCCACCACCGCGGGGTGCCGGGTGACCAGGTTGGTGACCGCGCTGCCGAGGCCGACGCGCTCGGTGCGAAGGGC
This sequence comes from Streptosporangium sp. NPDC049046, assembly GCF_040649155.1. NCBI lineage: Bacteria > Bacillati > Actinomycetota > Actinomycetes > Streptosporangiales > Streptosporangiaceae > Streptosporangium > Streptosporangium sp. NPDC049046. The sequence goes on from NZ_JBEZEZ010000005.1 coordinate 6,753, forward strand.
CACCGCCGTGAGCGCGGTGAAGACGTCGCGCCACAGCAGCTGGGAGTCGGGCAGCCACACGTTGTCGAACCCGAGCCGCTCGGCGTGGGCGGCCGCGTCGGCGATCCGGTCGACCCGGTCGCAGGGCGGAAGCCGGATGCCCAGGCGCGGCACCGTACCGGCGCTCACGCGTTCTCCCCGAGGAAGGCCAGGTTGAGTTCGTTGAACCGCTCCGAGTGCTCGTGCTGGGGCCAGTGGCCGCACTCACCGAAGATCTCCAGCCGGGAGCCGGGGATGCTCGCGTTCATGCGATGCGCCTCGGGGATGTCACCGAACGGGTTCTGCGCACCCCACACGATCAGGGTCGGGGCGGTGATGCGCGCCATCTGCTCGGGACTGAGCAGGTCCTCGCGGCGGTTGTCCATCTCCTGCAGGCACAGCAGGTTGTCGACCCGCTTGACGAAGTCGGGGCGGTGGTAGATGTCATGCCTGACCTGGACGAGCTCCTCGGAGACGTCCTTGGCCGGGTTGTGCATCAGCAGGTGGAGCCGCTTGCGGGTCAGGTCGATGTCGTCGGTCTCCACGGCCAGGCGGGTGCTGGTCTTGATCCGTGCCATCACCTCGGGGTTGGCCACCGTACCGCCGGGGGCGACCAGGGTGAGCCTGCCGACCCGCTCGGGGTGGTCGGCGGCGAGGCGCCCCGCCACCCAGCCGCCCAGCGACTCCCCCACGAAGTGGGCCCGCTCGGCGCCGATGGCGTCCAGGTAGGCGAGCACGTGCTCCACGTAGCGGGGGATGCGGTAGGGCTCGTCGATGCCGTCGGTGTAGCCGTGGCCGACCATGTCGATGGCGTGGCAGGCGTAACCACCGGCCACGTGTGCCGGGAGGTTGCGGATGAACGCTTCCAGGTGGCCGCTGGTGCCGTGCAGGAAAACCACGGGCTCGCCCGTACCTGCCTGGAGCGCCCGGGTCCTGAGACCTCCGGCGTCCACGTATCGAAGGGTGTGCTCCACACCGGTCAGATCGGTCCAGATACTCATCTGCTTCATGCCTTTCTTCGGAACACGGTTCTGGTGTGCCGGTACGACGTGCTCGGACGTCGTCCGGGCCGGGACAGGAGGGAGGTCAGGCTTCGGGGAGCGGATCGAGCACCGCGACCGCCATACCGGTGATCCAGGTGTCGATCGGCTCGTAGGCGAGGACGCGCCCCTTGGCGGCCCCGACGGCCCTGGACATCGCCACCCAGCTGCGGATCTCCTGTGCCCCGTTCCCCGCCTCCTCCTCGATCTCCGCGCTGTCCTTGGCGACGATCTCCGACAGGTCGCCCGCCATGAGGAGTTCGAGGAAGCGGCGGTCGAACTCGGGGTTGATGTCCGCCTCTGCGGCTCTGATGATCTGCCTGCGCCGCACCTCGTAGTCCTTCCAGGAGTCGCGGCCGTTCAGCCACGCCTCGACGAGGAAGCGGTCGTCGTCCGACATCGCCGAGAACCACTTGGGCCACGGCAGGCGGTGCGAGAGCCCGCCGGAGGCGACCACGAGGACCCGCTTGTCCTGTCCGTCGGACTCGATCGCCCGGCGCAGCACGGCGCCGAAGGCGTCGCAGCGCGCGAGCGAGGGCAGCGGCGGGGCGAACATGTTCATGACGACCGGCACCATGGGCACGTCGAGGTCGGGCAGCAGGTACTGCAGGGCGTGGGTGATGCCGTGGTCGACCTGAAGCCGCAGTGAGAACGCGGCGTCGAAGTCCGCGGCCGACAGCGACCACATCAGCTTCCTGGCGAGGTCGGTGTCGACGGGGAGCGGGCCGCCGGGGGTGCCGGACTCGCCGCTGCCGACGCACTCGGCGACCCCCACGGTGAAGGCCGGCATCAGGTCGAGGAAGAAGCCCCGGAAGTGGTTCGACCCGATGACCACCACCGCGTCGGGCCTGGCCGCCTCGACGAGCTCGCGCGCCTCGTTCAGGCCGGCCCGGAAACGGCGGGCGTCGTCGCGGTGGGCGACCTCGTCCCAGTTGGTGTTCATGAGCGTGCTGTGTGAGGCGCCGACGCCCAGGACGATGCGACTCATGCGGTGATACCCACTTCTTCTCGGGTGCGCGTGCAGGTGTTGACGACGGTGCGGATCACGTGGCGGGTCAGCCTGCGCATCTCGCGCAGGTCGGCCACGTTCATTCCCGAGGGGAAGTCCACCGGCAGCGGTCCCTCGGGCCCGACCCTGGTCATGCCGATGCGCGCGGTCGGCAGTCCCCGGCCCCGCAGGATGTTGGCGTCGGTGGCCCCGCTGTTGGCCAGGATCGGCTCGTGCGGCCGGCCCTCCTCCGCCTCCCACGCCTCCACCGCCGAGCGGACGATCCAGTCGTCGGCGGGTGTCGCGGTACCGGGGATGGACAGGACCATGTCCCACTCCACCTCCAGCTCGGGAAAGGCGGCTCTGATCCGCTCCACGGCCGCGCCGAACTCGCGCCTGACGCTCGCGGGCGTGCTGCGAGGGCTGGTACGGAGGTCGACCATGAACCGGCACAGGGCGGGCGCCACGGCCGGCATCCGCATCCAGCCGCCCTCGATGGCGCCGATGTTGCCCTGCGGCGCGACCGTGTCATGCGTGTGGCGGGCCGTGTACTCGGCGAACCACGACTCCAGCTCGGCGGCGACGACGCCGGCCCCGAGGATCGCGTTGCGGTAGTCGATGCGGTGGCGGCTGCCGACGTAGGCGTAGCTGCCGCGCACCCGCACCTCGAACCAGCACAGGCCGACCTCCTCCCAGGCCACGGCCCAGCCGGGCTTGGCCAGCAGCGCGAAGTCGGCCCAGACGCCCTGTTCGAGCATGAAGGAGCAGCCGTTGCCCTGACCCGCGTTGTAGCGGCGGGTGTGGGGGGCGGTGCGCTTGTTGGTGGGCATGCCCCCCGCTCCGAGCCCGACGATCACGTCACCGCGCAGCGGCACGCCCGCCCGCCTCAGCGCCTCGGCCGCGGCGACGAGGCAGGCACCGTGCCCCTTGGGGTTGCTGGCGCCCAGACCGATGACGTACGGGCCCTGCCGCACAGCCTCGGGACGCAGGTCGTGGCGGAGGGTGTCACCCACCCACGGGACGTCCTCGGACTCCTCGCCCACGGTCAGCGTGTCGATGGGAGCGTAGAGCAGCAGGTCCGGCCCGCTGCCGTCGCCGCGCAGCCGTCCCACGGCGTTTCCCTGCGTGTCGTCGACGGGCTGGTAGGCGGCCTCCAGGCCGGAGCCGGCCATCGTCGTGGTGAGCCACCGGGCCAGTTCGGCCTCCTCGCCGGTCGGGCTGGCGATGTCGGTCATGCCCATGACGATCTCGGCGAGCCTGTCGGTGTCGAGGACGGCCTCGGCGGCCCTCACCCACTCCAGCCGCCGCTCGTCGAGGGCGGTGTCTGGCGGGGGTCCGCCTCGTGGATCACTCACGATCATCGAATCTCCTTGGGGGAGGTCAACGGCCTCGCCCTCTCTCGGGCGGGATGTCCCGCCGCGTCCGAACCGGTCGTCATCGGGGGGTGTCCAGCAGCCGCTCGGCCGCCTTCTCGGCGAGCCCGGCTGCGGCGTCGAGCTTCCAGCCGTTGTTCGGGAGCGGGTGCGCGTGGCGGGTGAGCCGGTCGTCCACGATCTCGCGCAGGCGCACCGCGGCATCGGCTCCCGCCTCCGTGCCGTCCAGCGCGCGCTCGACGTCGCGCGGACGCCACGGGGTGGGGGCGAGCGCGCCGAACACGACCCGGGTGTCCCGCCAGCGGGTGATCGGCTCCCCGGGCACGGCCCTGGTGGAGATCGCGACCGAGGCGACCGCGAAGTCCCCCTCCCACAGGGAGAGCTTCTCGAACACGCAGGCGCGTCCGGCCTCCTCGGGGACGGTGACCGAGACCAGGAGCTCGCCCTCCTTCAGGCTCGTCTCCCCCGGTCCCGTGTACAGCTTCGCCAGCGGCACCGTCCGGGTGCTCCCGCCGCCGGCGATCTCGGCCACGGCGTCGAGCGCGATCAGCACCGTCGCCAGGTCGGACGGGGTGACCGCCTGGCAGCGGTGCCCGTCCACGGCGGCGTGCTGGAAGCGGTGGTCGCCGAGGATCGCGTAGCACGGGCTGCTCGCGCCGTTGCGCTTGTAGCAGGGGAAGTCGTTGCGGAAGAACCAGCAGCGCTTGGCCTGCAGCAGGTTTCCCGCAACGGTCGCCGCGGCGCGGAGCTGGGGGGAGGCGATGGTCTCGATCGCCTCTTTCAGCGCGGGCAGCCGCTCTCCCAGCTTCTCGGCCACCTCGGCGAGGGTGACGGCGCCGCCGATGACGACGCCGCCGCCGACACCGCCGGTGATGCCGCGCATGGCGGGAATCCTGGCCGTCGACACCAGAACGGCGGGGGCGATCAGCCGCTGGCGGCGGCTCGGCAGCACGTCGCTGCCGCCGCCGTACGCGAGGGCGCCCTCGCTCAGCGCGGCGCACGCCTCGGCCACCGACTCGGGCCTGCGCACCTCGCCGATCTCCGGGGCCGGGCCCACCTTGTCGTCGAGCCTGCCGTAGGGCCCGAACCTGGTGCCCCAGAGGTCCAGCAGGGTGTGGACGCCCCTGGGGTACAGGGCCCGCAGCAACGCGATCCACCAGCGGCCCGGCCGCCGCCACAGCCGGTGGTCACGCCGGCGGCCCTCCTTGGCGGCGAGTGCCGTCAGGATCTTGTCCGGGGTGATCGGCAGTTCCCTGACGCGGACGCCGACCGCGTCGTAGACCGCGTTGGCGATGGCCGCGCCGGGCGGGATGATCGGGATCTCGCCGACGCTCTTGGCGCCGTAGGGGCCCGCGTCGTCGTGGCCCTCGACGATGACGGGCCTGATCGGCGGGACGTCGGCCGCCCGGGGCAGCGCGTAGTTGACGAAGGCGGGGTTGGCCACCCTGCCGTCCGTGCGGACGACCTCCTCGCCCAGTGCCCCGCCGATGCCGTGCACCGCGCCACCGATGATCTGGCCTTCGACCATGGTCGGGTTGATCGCCCGCCCGACGTCGTGGGCGGCGACGTAGTCGACGACGGTCACCTTTCCCGTCCGCCGGTCGACCTCGACCTCGGCGCCGTGCGCCGCGAAGGAGTAGGTGGGAGACAGGTTCGCTCGGTCCTCGCCGGGGGCGATCATCTCCGTGCCGTCCACCCGGTAGTGGCTCTGACGGGTCAGGACGTCACCGTCGAGCCGTACCAGGTCGGCGATCGTGACCTCCTCGCCGCCCGCGTGCGCGGAGCCGTCGCGCAGCTCGACCTCATCGGGGGCGCGTCCCAGCTTCTCCGCGGCCAGCTCACGCAGCCGTTCGGCGACGGCCGCGGCCGCCTCGCCGGTCGCCATCCCGGACATGTGGGTGGCGCGCGAGGACCACGCTCCGAGGTCGAGCGGGGTCAGCTCGCCGTCCATGGACAGCACGTCCACCCGGTCCAGCGGCAGGCCGAGCTCCTGCGCGGTGATCTGCGCCAGGATCGTGTTCTGGCCGGTACCGGCGTCGGACCCGCCGAACCGTACCCGGGCGCGTCCGTTCTCGAAGACGTCGACGGCGGCCTCGCTCAGGTTGGCGAACTCGTAGGCGTAGGCGCCCGAGCCGTGGGCGGCGCACGAGACGCCGAGTCCGCGTCCCGGTGTCCTGCGCGCGCGTTTGGCGTCCCAGTCGAGTTCGGCGCGGACCGCGTCCAGGCACTCCACCAGCGCGCTCGTGGTGAGCCGGTATCCGCACAGCGTCTCGGTGTACGGCTCGACCGCGTTGAGCCTGCGGATGTCGATGGGATCCATGCCGAGCTTCTCGGCGATCTCGTCGATCTGGCTCTCCATGGCCAGGGCCACCTGCGGCGTGCCGTACCCGCGGTACTGGCCGCCGGGCTGGGTCGCGGTGTCCACCAGCCGCGCGTCGAAGCGGACGCCCTCCACCCGGTAGACGGAGCCGAGCGTGATCACCCCGACGCGCATCACCGAGGAGCCCATGTGCGAGTACGCGCCGTTGTCGACGTTGACCTCGGTCTCGAAGGCGCGCAGCCTTCCCTCGGCGTCGGCGTAGGTGCGCAGCCGCGTCTCGAAGCGGTGCCGCGGCTTGTTGGCTGCGAACTCCTCCTCGCGGGTCAGTGCCAGCAGCACCGGCCGTCCGCTCTTGCGGGCCAGGGCGGCGGCCAGCACCTCGTGTTCGGAGGCCTTGGACTTCGAGCCGAAGCTGCCGCCGGTGGCCACCTCGCGGCAGATCACCTGCTCACGCTCCAGGCCGAGCAGGTGGGCGACCTCCTTGACGACGAAGTACGGCGCGTGGGTGGAGGTCCACAGTTCCATGACCTCGCGTTCGGAGTCCCAGCGGGCGAGCGTGGTGTTGGGTTCCATGCAGGCGTGCACGACGCTCGGGTAGACGAAGTCTCCTTCGGTCATGACCGTCGCCGCGGCGATGCCCGCCGCCGGATCTCCCCAGGTGCTGTTCCACCGGGTGGCCACGTTCGGCTCGACCGGTCGCTCGTGCAGGGTGCGGGCACCCGGCCGCAGCGCCTCGGCCACGGTGAGCGGCGCGCGCAGCGGTCGCAGCCGCAGACGGATCGCCGCGACCGCCCGGCGTGCCTGGTCCGGGGTGTCGGCCGCCACCGCGGCGATCTCCTGCCCGACGAACCTGACCACCCCGTCCGCCAGCGGAGGCCGGTCGGACATGTGGCCGCCGCGGTGTATGTAGGTGATGCCCGGCGCGAAGTCGGCGGCGGTGACGACGGCCCGCACGCCGGGCATCCCGAGCGCGTCGGTGACGTCGAGGCCGGTGACCCGCGCGTACGGCACGGGCGAGCGCAGAACCGCGGCGTGCAGGTGCGCGGGTTCTTTCAGGTCGGCGGTGTAGCGGGTCCTGCCGAGCGTCCGCTCCTGCCAGTCCAGCGGCCGGGCGCGGCGGCCGACCTGGGTGTCCTCGGGGCCGGCGGGGCCGTGGGGGCCACTCATGCCCGCTCCTGTTCCACGGCGTCTTCCGCGACGTCTTTTACGGCGCCTTCCACGGTTTCTTTTACGGCGGCGCGACGCCGGGCCGTCTCGCACACGGCCTCGACGATCGCGGTGTAGCCGGTGCACCTGCAGATGTTGCCCGACAGCTCTCGGCGGACGTGTCGCGCCGCCCGCTCGGGTGCGGCGGGCAGGCCGCCCCTGAGCAGGGCCGTGGCGTGCACGACGTGGCCGGGGGTGCAGAAGCCGCACTGGAAGGCGCCCCGGTCGGCGAAGGCCGCGCGCAGGTCGGCGCTCTCCTCCGCGAGCCCCTCGGCGGTGGTCACCTCCTCGTCCACGAGAGCGGCCAGGGTGACGCACGACAGGCGCGGCCGGCCGCCCACCAGCACCGTGCACGTACCGCACTCACCCCGCTCGCAGGCGAGCTTGACCGAGGTCAGCCCGAACTGGTCGCGGAGAAGCGAGGCCAGTGTCGTCCCCGGCGCCGTACGCACGGTCCGGGCCGCGCCGTTGACTGTGAAGCTGTCCATCGAAACTCCTTTCGCGCCTTTCGTGGGGTCTTCGTGAGGAGGCCGCGCCGTCATGGGCCGCCGCTACTCCAGGTCGGCCTCGGTGAGCTGGTCGGCGTTGGTCTTGTCGAACGGCAGGGTCTCGATGGTCACCATGTCGGGGACCTCCTTGCCGTCGAGCTTGTCGACCATGCTCTGCAGGGACTTGGCCCCCCACTTCTGCGGCTGCAGGCCGATCTCGAACCCGAGCTGTCCCTTGCGGACCATCTCCAGCGTGGACGGGATGCCGTCGAAGCCGGTCACGGTGACCTTGCCGGTCAGTCCCGCCTCGTTGACGGCCTGGATCACACCGCCGACGAAGTCGTCGAGGTTGGCGTACACGACGGCGGCGTCGGGCACGGCCGACAGGGAGGCCTTCGTCGCCTCCAGCCCCTTCTCCGTGGTCATCTCGTTCAGGTTGACCTCGTGCGCGACGCTCATGTCCGGGCAGGCGGCCGATCCGACGACCTCCTTGTACGCCTTGGTCATCTCCTGCACGTACGGCGCGGCCGAGGGGCCCTTGATCATGATGATCTTGCCCTTGCCGACGTTCTTGCACGTCCACTCGGCGATCTCGGTGCCGGACTTGCCCCAGTCGTTGCCGATGAAGGCCGCCCGGCTGGAGGGGTCCGCGACGTCGCGGGCGACGGTCATCACCGGGATGCTCGCGGCCTTGGCGTCGGCGAGGGGCGTCACGACCGCCTTGGCGTCGATCGCCGAGACGAGGATGCCGTCGACACCCTTGGCGATCAGGTCGTTGATGTCGTTCGCCTGCTTGAGCGGGTCGCCGTTCGCGTCGGTGAAGATCACCTTGACGCCGAGCTTCTCGGCCTCGGCCTCGATGCCCTTCTGGATTCCGGCGTACAGGGCGATGCGGGGAGCGGCGAAGCTGACGCCGATGGTCCTGGCGTCGGCCTTGGTCGCCCCTTCGGTGGCCGGGTCGGACGCCGAGGCGGAACAGGCGGTGGCGAGGCCCGCGCAGAGCGCGAGGGCCACAACGGGTGTCTTCCGGAATTTCATGGTCCCCTCCAGGGGGTTCGGTCGGCCGGCGAGGTCTCAGCCGTGAGGATCGGCCGGCGTGGTACGGGGGTGAGGAGGGCGGGACGTCTGGTCAGAGGGTGGGCGAAGGATCAGACGGCGGCGGGGGTGCCCCTCGCCGCGTCGGGCTTTCCTGCGGAGGGCGGCTCGGCCGGGCGTGACCTCCTGACCGGTGAGAGGCGGCGCAGCAGCTCCGCCGACATGGCGAGGATGAAGACGAGCCCGACGGCGACCGCCTGCCAGGCGTCACCGACTCCGAGCAGGTTGAGCCCGTTCTGGATGACCGAGATGACGAGCACGCCGAGCAGCGTGCGCCACATCGAGGCCTTTCCGCCGTGCAGTGCGCTGCCCCCCAGCACCACCGCGGCGACCGAGAAGAGCTCCAGTTCGCCACCGACGGTCGGCTGGGCCGACTGCAGGCGGGCGGTGATGGCCGCACCTGCGACGGCCGCGAACACCCCGGCGATGACGAAGGTCATCACGGTGGTGCGGTCGACCCGCAGCCCGGCCAGCCTGGCCGCCTCACGGTTACCGCCGGTCGACAGCACCCGCAGGCCGAAAGGGCTCACGCTGAGCAGGAACAGGGAGATCGCGAAACAGGCCACCATCAGCCAGACGATCCAGGGGACGCCCAGCGGACGGCCGACGCCGAAGCCCGCGATCGAGGGGGGCAGACCGCCGACGGACTCCGAGTTCGAGGCGATCAGCGTCACGCCGGTGGCCACCACCGAGGTGCCCAGCGTGATCATGAACGGATGGACCCTGAGCCAGATCACCAGGAGACCGTTGAGCAGGCCGAACAGCACCCCGGTGACGGCCGCGGCGAGCAGCCCCAGCAGGATGTTCTGGGTCGCGGCCATCACCAGCGCGGCCACCACCCCGTGCAGCGCCACCTGCGCGCCGATGGACAGGTCGAAACCGCCTCCAGCGATCACGAACGTCTGGCCGAACGAGACGATCGCGAGGATCGCCATCGCGGTCAGGACGTTGAGGATGTTCCCCTTGCTGAGAAAGGAGCTCGTGGACATCGTCAGTACGACGACGAGAGCCACGAGCAGCAGCGGGATGAACGCGTCCTCCAGCGCCGGGCGGGGACGGCCGCGTCGCGCGGCCCGCGTGGCGGATACCGGGTTCCCGGTCACGATTCACGACCTTCCGAGTTTGTGCCCAGACACGCCGCCATCAGGTCGGCGTGGGGGGCGTTTCCCGCCAGTTCCGCGACCAGCCGGCCGCGCCGGAACGCCACGAACCGATCGGTGATGGAACGGAACTCGTCGCTCTCCAGAGCCACGACGACGACGCAGCCGCGCTCGTCCGCGAAGCGGCGGAGCTGGTGCATCACGTTCTGCTTGGCACCGATGTCGATGCCGTGGGTCGGCTCCTCGACGATGAGCACCCGTGCCCCCGCCGCCAGCCAGCGGGCGATGAGGACCTTCTGCTGGTTGCCGCCCGACATCAGGCCCGCCTGGAAGGCCGGGTCGGCCGGGCGGACGTCCAGGTCCTCGATGAGCCGCTCGGCCGTGCGGCGGATCTTCCGCCGGTCGAGCATCCCGAACCGGCTGAACCTGCGGATGTCTCCGAGCGCGATGTTGCGCTCCACGCTCAGCATCGGCTGGATGCCGTCCCGTTTGCGCTCCTCGGGGACGAAGCCGACCGCGGCGGCCACCGCCTGCCTGCGGTTGTGCGGGCGCAGGAGCCTGCCGGCGATCCGCACGCCGCCGCTGTCCGGCCGCGTCGCGCCGGAGAGCATCCGCGCGTACCGCCCGGCACCGGAGCCGAGCAGGCCGGTCAGCGTCACGACCTCGCGATGGCGCAGCGTGATCGCGGCCGGGGCGATGTCCGCACCGCCCAGCTCGGCCTCGACCAGCGGGTCGCCCGCCTCGTGGGGAGCGCGGTCGGGGGCGTTGGCGAGCTGCTGTCCCGCGACCAGCTCGGCGAGAAGGTGCGGGGTGGCCTCACCCCCGGCGAGCCGGGCGACGATCCGGCCGTCGCGCAGGGCCGTGATCCGGTCGCAGCTTTCGAGGACCTCGTCCAGGTTGTGACTGACGAACAGGATGGCGAGGCCGTCGGCGGCCAGGCCGCGGATCAGCGTGGTGATCCTTCGGGCCTGCCTGGCCTCCAGGGCCGCGGTGGGTTCGTCCAGGATGAGCAGCCTGGGCTCCGAGCGCAGCGCGCGGGCCACCTGCAGCAGCTTCTTCTCGGCCAGGTCGAGGGTGCCCGCGAGACGGCCGGGATCGATCGTGAGGCCGAGGGACTCCAGCAGACGCGCCGCCTCGGCGCGGTCGGCGCGACGGTCCCGCAGGCTCAGTCCCGCCGCTCCCCTCAGGTTGGGGCGGGAGATCACCACGTTGTCGGCCACCGACAGATCGGGAAAGAGCTGCGTCTCCTGGTGGATGACGGTGATGCCCGCCCGCTCGGCCTGGGCGGGCAGGGTGAAGGAGACGGGGTCGCCCGCGACGGCCAGCGTTCCCTCGTCGGGCGTGATCGCACCGCACAACACCTTGATCAGGGTCGACTTGCCCGCCCCGTTGGAACCGATCAGGCCGTGGACCTCACCGGCGGCCAGGCCGAGATCGACCTCGCTCAGCGCGGTGAACGCGCCGAACCTCTTGGTGATCCCGATCGCGCGCACCGCCGGGGTGGTGGAGGGGGAGGTCACCGCCCACCTCCCACGTCCGTGAGGGCTGGCTGGATCGGCGGGATCATCGCCCGCGCTCCGTGTACAGGGCCGTACCGGTCGCCCGGATCAGCCAGGCTCTCAGGGCACGGCGCACCCGCGGGATTCCCAGTACCGCGGTGAGCAGCATCACGGTGATCAGGACAGGGCGTCGCATTCAGTTACCTCCAGGAATCGGCACGGCGGGTGCGGGGGGCAGCACGGGGGGCACGGTCGAAGAGCGCGGGTGAGACTCACGGTCGGGAAGGGAGGTCAGGAACGCCGCGGCCCGCTCCGCGTACTCGGCGGGGCGCTCCTCCTGCGGGTGGTGCGCGGTCCCGGGTACGACCTCCAGCCGGGCGTCGGCGAGCAGCCCCAGAAGGTGTCGCGCGTAGTCCAGACCGGCGAAGGCGTCGTGTTCCCCCCACAGCAGCAGGACGGGCGAGGTCACCCGTGCCAGGTCGGGGCCCAGGTCCTCGGCGGCACCGCGGGCCTCGGTCGCGGTGCCGAGGGCGAGCGCGCCGGGATCGACGCTGTTGCGGTAGCGCTCCGCCACCGTCTCCTCCGGCACCCCGGATGGATCGGTCCACTCGTAGCGGGCGATGAGCTCGCGCATCTTCGCGCGGGTCGGGCCCACACCGCCGTAGTAGTCCTCGCGCAGGCGGGGGCCTCGCGCGTCTCCCGCCCCGGGAGCGGGCCGGGCCGTCGGCCGGCTGCCGGTGACGACGAGACGGCCGACCGACTCGGGATGGTCGGCGGCCAGGCGCAGGGCCACTCCGCCGCCGAGCGACTGGCACACGAAGTCGGCGCGCGTCACGCCGAGCGTGTCGAGCAGCCCGCGCACGTGGGCGGCGTGGAAACCGAACAGGGGAGCCGTGATCGGTGGTTTGTCCGAGTCGCCGTACTGCGGAAGGTCGACGAGGATCAACCTGCGACCGGGGGTGAGCGCGTCCACGACCGGGGCGAAGTCGGTCCACGCCGAACAGCCGGGTCCGCCTCCGTGCAGGAACACCGTCGGCGTGCCGGTCCCGGCCGAGCGCACGTGCAGACCGAGCCCACCGACCGAGTACCGCCGACGCTCCCACACCGTCGCGGGGGCGTCGGAGGGCGGTGGCTGCGGCTCGGCGGCCGGCGCTGAATCTTCTTCGGACATCACAGAACTCCGTAGCGAGTGGACTCGAACCGGCTCGTTGACCCGGAGGAGGGACACCGGGCCGGGACCGTACGGTTCCGGACCAGGCATCTGCCGACAGAATCACAGGCAAGCAGTTTGCGTACTATGTACACTACTTTGCACTCCGGTCAATGACATTCTTCTTTTTGGTCATGTCCGAAACGCAATGTTTACCTGGCGGGGGCGCCGGAGACCCGGCACGAAGTGATCAGAGATCGAGCACGAGACGGCCGGAGAACGCGCGCGAGACGCAGGGCATCATCGTGGTGCCCGAGGCCCGCTCCTGGGCGGTGAGCAGCGAGTCGCGATGGTCGGGCTCACCCTCGACGACCTTGGTCTCGCAGCTGCCGCAGATGCCCTCACGGCAGGCACTCGCCACCCAGACACCCGCCGCCTCCAGCGCGTCGATGATGGGCTCGTCCCGCGGCACCGTCACCACGACACCCGACTGCCGGCACTCCACCTCGAACTCCCGCTCCGCACCGGCGTCGGTCTCCGCGCGCGGCGCGGCGGCGAAGCGCTCGACGTGCAGGCTGCCCTCCGGCCAGGCCGCGCACGCCTCCTCGACCGCCGCCAGCAGCCCTTCGGGGCCGCAGCAGTACACGGCGGTGGCCGCGTCCGGCGTCCCGAGCAGCGCCTTGAGGTCCATCCGGCCCAGCTCGTCCTCGGGAAGCAGCGTGACGGCGTCCCCGTAGGCGGCCAGCTCCGCCTGGAACGCCATCGACGCGCGCCGCCGCCCTCCGTAGGCGAGCCGCCACGGAACACCGGCGGCCTCGACGGCGGCGATCATGGGAAGCAGGGGGGTGATGCCGATCCCCCCGGCGACGAACAGGTACCGCTCGGCGGTCACCAGCGGGAAGCGGTTGCGGGGGCCGCGTACCGTGACCAGATCACCGGGCCGCAGCCTCTCGTGCACGTGGGCGGACCCGCCCCGGCTGTCCGGGTCGCGCAGCACCGCGATCCGGTACCTCAGGGAGTCTTCCGGCGTTCCGCAGAGCGAGTAGTGCCGCGGCAGGCCGCCGAGCTCCAACTCCAGGTGGGCGCCCTGCTCCCACCCCGGCAGCGGGCCGCCGCCCGGGTCTTCGAGGATCACCGAGAGCACCCCCTCGGACTCCAGGGTCATCGTCCGCACCAGCAGGTCCATCGTGGTCCCGCCCTCGTCCATCGACCGTCTCCCATCGTGTCCCCAGCGGCGTGCTTGCGTGCTCGTACTATGTACGGTGCTAAGCACGAGGTCAAGGAGAAGCGGGTATTGACAATGGTCAGCGCTTCGTACAATGTACGAGACATTGTCCACATGAGCCGTCACCGTCAGGCGGGGACATCGTCAGCCGACACCTGAGCACGGAGGCCAGATTGACCACGCGCAGCAACCCGGCGGAATCCACCGGCGCCAGGCCGGAGCGGCAGCCCCCGGGCCAGGACTGGTCGTCCTGGCCGATCTACGAGAGCGCCTCCCTCGGGTTCCGCGACCACTGGTACCCGGTCCTGTGGGAGGAACAGATCGGCCGCAAGCCGGTCCCCGTCACGCTCCTGGGCGAGCGGGTCGTGCTCGTCCGGCAGGACGGCAAAATCCACGCCCTGCACGACCGCTGTCCGCACCGCGGCGTTCCGCTCTCGCTCGGCCGCCGGCAGTTTCCCGGCACGATCAGCTGCCCGTACCACGGCTGGACCTACGACCTCTCCGACGGCAAGCTCTGCGGGGTCCTCACCGACGGCCCCGAGTCCCCCATCCGCGGGCGCGTCTCGGTGCGCACCTACCCCGTCGAGCAGCGCTTCGGCCTCGTCTGGGTCTACATCGGCGACGGCGAGCCGCATCCCCTCGACGACGACCTGCCCGAGGAACTGCGCGACAACTCCTTCGTCCTCGGTGGCCGCACCGAGGTGCGCAAGGGCAACTGGCGCTTCGCCGCCGAGAACGGCTTCGACGAGGGGCACGCGAAATACCTGCACAACACCGCGCTGTGGCGACTGTTCAAGGTGATGCCCGCCTGGAACAAGACCAAGGTCGTCAACCGCGACAAGTGGATCGTCCGGGTGCAGGAGGAGGTGCACTGGGAGGCCGAGATGCCCGGCCTCGGCCTGTGGACCAACAAGCGCTGGTGGAAGCGGATGCCGCTGCCCGACGCCCCCGGCAAGGCGAAGGACGTCAACCCGGTCATCGCGTCACTGGACCTGCCGGGCTTCGTCTCGATCAGGTTGCCCGGCATCCTGCGCGTGGCCTACCCGAACTTCATCCACTACGAGTGGTACGTGCCCGTCGACGAGGACCACGTGCGGTACGTGCAGCTCATGGTGCGCTTCGAGACCGGCCTGAAGGCGCAGGCGTTCAAGCTCAAGTATCTGGCCGCGGTCCGCTGGCTGTTCCACGGCCAGTTCACCGCCCAGGACGCCTGGATGGTCGACGTGATGGACGCCCCCCCGGAGAAGCTCTACCGGCCTGACCTGTCGATCACCGCCTGGCGCCGCCTGGTCGAGCGGAGTTCCCCGAAGGTCCAGCCGACGGAGGCCCTGGACAACAAACGGTGATCCCGGTGATTCTCGATCGGGTATGTCGTGCGCGGTAATGTGCCGCGTACCGAGGCAACGACGGAGGGACACCGATGATCGCACGAGGGGGTACGCGCGGCCGGGAGGCCGGCCGCGCGCTGACCCGTCAGCAGATCGTCGACGCCGCGGTCCGCATCGGTGACATCGAAAGCCTCGACACGCTGACCATACGACGGCTCGCCACCGAGCTCGGCGTCGGCACCATGACGTTGTACAGCTATTTCCGCAGCAAGGACGAAATCCTCGACGCGATGGCGGACGACGTCCTCGGCCGTATCCGGCTCCCGCAGGTCGATCCGGGCGACCCCGAGGCCCTGCTGGTCGCCTGCGGCATGGCCTTCCGCGACATGATGCGGACCCATCCGTGCGTGGTGCGCCTGCTGTCGACACGGGTCAACACGAGCCACGCCTCACTCGCGGGGTCGATGGAGGGAGTGCTCGCCCTGCTGCGCGCGGCGGGGCTGTCCGACCGGCTCACCGTCCAGGCGTACGGGTTGCTCATCACCTACGCGCTCGGCTTCTCCAGCTACCAGGCTCCCCGGGTGTGGGGGCACTCGGGCGGGGAGGACGCCGAGGAGCTACGCCGCCGGCGCCGTCACTTCTACGCCGGCCTGCCCGCCGACCGGTTTCCCACCGTGGTCGACCTGTCGGAAGAGCTGACGACGCTGCCGTCGGACGACCAGTTCGCCCGCGGCCTGCGACTCCTGGCCCACTCCCTCGTCGCCGAGATGTCCACCGCCTCGCCCTGAGGAACCCCTCGGCGGCCTCAGGAGAACGAGGCCGGTCCTCCCGAACCTGTCCGGCCGACCCCCGCGCCTCGCACGCCGCCTGTCCCCTCACGGTCTCCCGGCGGTCACCGGCCCAGCAGGTGGGCGTAGCCGGGCTCCAGGCCGGCCCGCGCGGCGATCTCCGCCGTACGGACCTCGAAGTCCTTCTCGTCGGTGAGTGTCGCGTTGTCCTCCAGTGTGACGCCCTGCGGTGGGTCGTCCCAGCCCACGGGGTCGGCGTCCCAGACGTTGCCCCGGAAGACGACATTCTCCAGCGGTGGCCATGCCTGCAGGGTGGCGGTGTTGTCGGCGCGCTGGACGGCGTTGTCCTCGACGGTGACCCAGGCGGCGCCGTAGTCGGTGTAGAGCGCGAAGTTGTAAGGCGTGAGCGTGTCGCGCACGATGTTGCCTCGGATCACCGCGCCGTTGTCGTGGGAGTCGCCCTGCGGGCCCGACAGGTAAATGCCGCCGCCGTCGGCCAGCACCTTCAGCGTGTTGAAGGTGAGGTTGCGCAGGATCCGGGTGCTCTTGCCGACGCCGGCCACGATGCCGCAGTGCGGGACGTCGTTCACCTGGTTGTGCGCGATCGTGGAGTCCTCGCTCGCGGTCACCGCGATGCCGGGCGAGCCGGAGTACTCCAGGCCGACGTCGTGGATCCAGTTGTTCTCGACCGTGACGTCACGGCTCCCGCTGATCGAGATCCCGCCGCCGCAGATGCCCTCGAACACGTTGCCCCGCACCAGGATGCCGGTGCTGTCGCCGGAGAACCGCAGGGCCGTGGCGCCCAGCCTGGTGAAGCGGCAGCCTTCGACCGAGACACCTCCCGCACCCTCGAACACGACGTTCGCCGGGATCTCCAGCGACTCCCCGGGGACCATCACCCACGCTCCCTCGCCGAACGACACCTTCTCGATCGGTCCGCCGTCGTAGTAGCCGGTGCCGTGGTAGTGCAGGAACCCCTCGGGGCGGCTCGGTCGCATCCAGGTGGCGTCGGCGAAGGTGATGCCCAGGAAGGCGACGTCACGGGCGCGGGTGACGTTGACCAACTCCTCCAGCACGGGCGCGACGACCTCCGTCCGCCCGGGGTCCTCGCCGGGGCGCGGCCGGTAGCGCAGGACGTGGCGGCCGGGGCGGGACCTGTCGAGGGCGAAGGTGCCTGGCTCGGTCAGGAAGCCCACGCCGTTCTCCACCCGGGTCGGCAGGCCGGGGCCGTGGAATTCGATGCCCGCCCACGGGACGACCGAGTTGTAGAGGTCGATCGCCCAGCCGAAGGCGGGCTGGGCCATGGTGATGACGGTCGAGTGCTCGTCACCCTCGACGGCGGCGACACCGAGGCGGGCCTCGGTCCACGGGTAGACACCGCGCAGGACGAACTCGACGTCGCCGGGGTTTTCCCAGCCCTGTGGGGCCGTGCTGTCGGTGACGTAACCCGTGTCGGTTCTGGTGACGTTCCCGGGAATCGCGTCGATCGCGGCCCGTTCGGCCCTGCGTCCGTCGACGTGGATCTGCCGGGTGTCGAGGTCGCCGACCTCGGCCAGCCACACGCCGTCCCGCTCCTGCCAGCCGGTGATCACCCTGCCCCCGCTGATGACGGCCTCGCCTGCGGCCCGGTAGGTCACGCCCGAGTCGGCCTCGGTGAGCCGGAAGGTTTCGGTGAGCCTGTGGGTGCCCGCCAGCAGGTTGACCACGGTGCCGGCGCCGGTGCCGCGTGCCAGGTCACGGGCGCGGGCGAGGCTCGCGAGGGGTTGTCTTTGGGTGCCGGGCCAGGCGTCGTCGCCGGACGGGGAGACGTAGAGCTCACTCAAGGAACACTCCTCGTTTATAATGTAAACAGCGTTATACAGCATAAACAGATATTGGGTCCAAGCGTCAAGCCGGAAGGAGAACGGGGTGGCCGTCGAGGAGGGTCCCGACCGGACGGTCGAACTGCTGTGGCGAAAGCCGCGGGACGCCGCGCCGAGACAGGGGCTGAGCGTCGACGCGATCGTGCGCGCGGCCGTCGAGATCGCCGACGCCGACGGGATCGAGGCGCTGTCCATGCGCCGGGTCGGCGAACGGCTCGGCTTCACCAGCATGTCGCTCTACCGGCATGTGCCGGGCAAGGCGCAGCTCGTCGAGTTGATGTGCGACGCGGTGCTGGCCGACACCACGCCGGATGCCGCGCCGGGCACGGGTGACGCGGGGAGCACGTCAGGCGGGGCGGACACGACGGAAGCAGCGGAGACGACGGAGGCGGCGACGGGCGAGGACGTCGCGACGGCGGGAACCTCGGCGAGCGCGACGTACGGGTGGCGCGAGGCGCTCGAGGGATGGGCGCGGCGCGGCTGGGCTCTGCGCCTGCGCCACCCCTGGCTGGCCGGGGCGCGCGACAGCCGGCACATCCCGGGACCGAACTCCGTCGCCAACTTCGAGTACGCGCTCAGCACCGTGGCGAAGAGCGGCCTGAAGCCCGCCGAGATGGTCGCCGTGGTGGGCCTCGTCGGCCGGTTCGTGGACAGCGAGGCGGCGAGGGCCGCGGAGATCGCCAGGGTCGAGCGGCACACCGGGGTCTCCGAGGAGGAGTGGTGGGGAGCCAGGCAGTCCCTGTACGAGAACCTCCACCGCTATCCCACGCTGACCCACATCTGGGAGGCGGGCGGTTACGACGAGCCGGAGGACTCCTTCGAGTTCGGCCTGCGGCGCGTGCTGGACGGCGTCGAGGCCCTGATTCGTGAGCGTGATGCAATGCGTGACGAAAGAGCCCTGTGCGTGATGTGCGGAACGACCCTGGACCGGGCCGAGGCGGGCCGCCCGCGCGCCTACTGCTCGCGGGCCTGCCAGCAACGCGCCTACCGCAGGCGCCACCGCTCCACACAGCGACCTGGCGACCCGCCGGACCGCACCTGACCCGCTCGAACGGGTCCTCACCGAACGGGGCCCTGCCGGTCACCTCCCGAGGTCCGGCCGGGCCGGGGTCCAGCCGAGCGGGTTTCAGCCGGGGTCCGGCCCGGGCCGGTTTCAGACCGGCCACCTCCAGCCGGTCGCGTTCCGGCGGAGCGGCCCCGGTCGGCGAACCCGGTCGGCGAACCCGGCCTCGACCGCCCTCGCGCTCACCTCGGCGCGGATGCGGCGGCGAACCGGGAAAGCACGTTCTCACCGAACCAGTACGACTCCTCCAGATGGGGGTAGCCGGACAGGACGAACTCCTCGATGCCGAGCGAGGCGTACTCCTCGATCCGCTCGGCGACCTGGGAGTGGCTGCCCACCAGCGCGGTCCCGGCGCCGCCCCTGACGAGACCGACCCCGGCCCAGAGGTTCGGATGGATCTCCAGGTCGCGGGCACTGCCACCGGTGAAGCCCTCGTGCAGTTCCAGCATGCGCTTCTGGCCAACCGACTCGCTACGGCCCAGCAGCTTCCTGGCCGAGACGATGTCTGCCGGGTCGATGGCGGCCAGCAGTCGTTCCGCCTCAGCCCAGGCGTCGCGCTCGGTGTCGCGGGTGATCACGTGCAGCCGGATCCCGAAACGGAGCTCGCGGCCCTGCTCCTCGGCCAGCCCGCGGATCCACTCGATCTTCCTCGCGACCTGTTCCGGTGGCTCGCCCCAGGTGAGGTAGACGTCCACGTGCCTGGCCGCGACCGGTCCCGCCGCCGTCGAGGAGCCGCCGAAGTAGATCTCCGGGACGGGGTCGGGCGTCTCGGAGACCATCGCACCCTCGACGCGGTAGTGCGTGCCGTCGAAGTCGTACGGGGTGCCGCTCCACGCGCCGCGCACGATCGAGAGGAACTCGTCGGTGCGCTCGTAGCGTTCGTCCTTGGACAGGTGGTCGCCGAACCTGGCCTGCTCGACGGTCTCCCCGCCGGTCACCACGTTGAGCAGGAGCCTGCCGCGCGAGAGCCGCTGGTAGGTGGCGGCCATCTGCGCGGCCAGCGTCGGGGACATGAAGCCCGGCCGGAACGCGACGAGAAATTTCAGCCGCTCGGTTTCGCGGGTCAGCGCGGCGGTGACCAGCCAGGCGTCCTCGCACCAGGTGCCGGTCGGGGTGAGGACGGCCTCGAAGCCGAGTTGCTCGGCGGAGCGGGCGACCTGCGCCAGGTATTCGATGTCCGGCGCGCGGAACGCCACCGCCTCGGAGCGTCCGTGCCCCCTGGCGAGGCCGTGGCCGCCCCCGGTGAGGACCCGGCTGTCACCGGCGGTGGGCAGGAACCAGTGGAACTTCATCGAGTGCCTCCGGGCCTCGGATGGGATGTCACGAGGGGTTCTCCAGGGTGGCGTCGAAGCGGGTGTCGACGACGTCGGCGAACGTGATGGACACCGGGATGAGCTTCTCCTCGCTGAAGGCGTCGGCCACGAGCTGCTCGCGTTCGACGACGTCCCCGGCGAGTTTGAGGTCCCGGTACGAACTGCGCTTGATCGCCGTGCCGACGATCCCCTGGTCCAGGCCGGTGAGCTCGGAGAAGACCTTGCTCCACTCGTCCTGGTGTTCGTTGGCCCACTGGTGCGCCTTGCGGATTCGCGCCACCCAGTCTCCCAGCGCCGCCGTGCGGGCCGGGTCGGCGAGGACGTCCTTGCCCGTGATCTGGAACTCGAAGCCGTTGGCGTAGCCCTCGCCGTCGACCAGGATGCGCGCCTTCGTCTGCGCCTCGGCCTGGGCGGTGTAGGGATCCCAGATGGCCCAGGCGTCGATCTTGCCGGAGGAGAGCGCGGCCAGGGCGTCCGGTGGCTGGAGATACTGGGGCTGGATGTCGCCGAAGCTCAGCCCTTCCTTCTTCAGCACGGCGAGCAGGTGGAAGTTCGCGGAACTGCCCTTGGCCACGGCGACGCGCTTACCGCGCAGGTCGGCCGGGGTCTTGATGGGCGAGTCCGCGGGGACGACGACGGCCTGGCCGCCGAGCCCCTTCTCGGCGACCGCGACGACGGAGATCTTCGCCCCCGCGGCGGCGGCGAAGACCGGCGGGGCGTTGCCCACCGCGCCGAAGTCCAGGGAACCGGCGTTGATGGCCTCCAGGATCGGCGGCCCCGAGGTGAACTGGGACCAGGTCACCTTGTACTTGACGTCGTCGAGCTGGCCGGCCGCGGTCAGCAGCGCCTGCAGACCCGTGCCCTTCTGGTCGCCGACGCGCAGCGTCACCTGGGACAGGTCGATCGAGCCGTCGGCCCGGACGCTCTGTTCCTCCCCCGCCCCGCAGGCCGCGGTGACGGTGAGGAGCAGCGCCGCGGCGATCAGGGCGGTGACACGACGTTTCATGCGGTTCCTTCCGGGGTGACGCCCAGCCGGTCGAGCAGGGTGGAGCGCAGTGCGATGAGGTCGGGGTGGTCGCGGTGGCGGGGCCGGGGCAGTTCGATCCGGGACTCGTGGGCGATGACGCCCCCGTCCAGCACCAGGACGCGGTCGGCCAGCAGCATGGCCTCGTCCACGTCGTGGGTGACGAGCAGGATGCCGGGGCGGTGCCTCTCCCACAGGTCGAGTACGAGGCGGTGGATGGTGATGCGGGTCAGCGCGTCCAGGGCGCTGAACGGCTCGTCGAGCAGGAGCAGACCGGGCTCGCGGACCAGTGCCCTGGCCAGGGAGGCCCGCTGGGCCTCCCCGCCCGACAGGGTGAGCGGCCAGGCGTCGCTCAGCCGGCCGAGACCGACCTCCTCCAGCGCGGCCCGCGCGGCGGCGTCCGGGTCGGGGGCGCGAAGACCGAGGGCGACGTTGGCCAGGACCCGCTTCCACGGCACGAGCCGGGGTTCCTGGAAGGCCACGGCGACGGTGCCTCCGACCTCGACCTCGCCCTCGGCACCGGGGTCGAGCCCCGCGAGCACCCGCAGGAGAGTCGACTTGCCGGAACCGCTGCGGCCGAGCAGGGCGACGAACTCGCCCCGGCCGATCTCCAGGTCGACCCCGTCGAGGACCCTTCGCCGCCCGAAGTCCCTGGTGAGACCCCTGACAGCCGCCACCGGAGCCGCCGTGGCGGGCCGGCTCTCGGTGCGGGACGACGCTTTCACGAAGGTCTGCGGCTCGGTCCGCAAAGGCGTCCTCGCCGGCGGCCGAGGATCAGTGCGCGAAGGCGTCTCCGTACGGAACAAGGTCAGCGTGACAGGAAATTCTGCCGCCATGACAGGGCCCTCCTCTCCAGCAGGCGCACCAGCGCGTCCGTCAGCAGGCCGAGGACCGCGTAGACGATCAGACCGACGACGACCACGTCGGTGCGCAGGAACTCCCGGGCGTTGTTGATCATGTATCCCAGTCCGGCGTCCGCGTTGATCTGCTCGGCCACGATCAGCGCCAGCCAGGCCACGCCCAGGCTCTGCCGCAGACCGACTAGCGTCTGGGCGAGCGCGCCCGGCAGGACGATGTGGGCGATCGTCTCGGTACGGCTCAGCCGCAGCACCCGGGCCACCTCGGCGAGTTTGCCGTCGACGCCGCGGATCCCGGAGAAGGTGTTGAGGTAGAGCGGGAAGAGCACACCGAGGGCGACCAGGGCCACCTTGGGGGTCTCCCCGATGCCGAACCACAGGATGAAGAGCGGGATCAGGCCGAACAGCGGAAGCGCTCGCAGCATCTGCAGCGGCGGGTCGACGGCGTTCTCACCGACGCGGCTGAGCCCGGCGACCAGGGCGAGGCCGACTCCGGCGACCGCGCCGAGGGTGAAGCCGATCGCGGCCCGCTGGAGCGAGACGGCGATCGCCTCGGGCAGGACCCCTTCCTGGACGAGCCCGGCGGCGGTGGTGAGGATCTTGGCGGGTGAGGCGAGGAGCCGTTCCTCGAGGAGTCCGGCGGTACTGGCGACCTGCCAGACGACGACGATGACCAGAGGACTGGCGAGACGCTGCCAGGCGGTGGCGGAGAGAAGGGGGACGCGTGACCGTGTTCGCACGGCCCGTTGTCGTATCCCCGCGTCGACGGCGGGAGCGGACACGGAAGACCTCACTCACGGCTGGGGGCTGGGTTCCCGCCCATCGTCCGGCAAATAACCCACAAAGTCAATCGGTAATACATGTTATTGCCGCCGGTGCGTCGCCGACCCCGAGGCCGCCGGTACGTCGAGGGCCCCCGAATTGGTAGGTTTTCCGTAAAGGAAGAACGCATGCGCACGCGGAGGAGCTGGCACGGTGGAGGTCGAGCAGACGGCACTGCCTGGGATAGGACTGCGACACGAGTTCACCACGCGCTCAGGCAGGCGCATCGGGATCGTCACTCACCGCACCGGCCGCCGTGACCTGGTGATATACGACCCCGACGATCCTGATCGCGCGTGCGAGACCATCAAGCTGAACGACGAGGAGGCCGACGCGCTCGCCGAGTTGCTCGGCGCCCCGCGCATCGTGCAGCGCCTCAACGATCTGCACCGCGAGGTCGAGGGTCTGGTCAGCATGCAGCTGCCGATCCCGCCCGCCTCCCCGTACGCGGGCCGGCCGATGGGTGACGCGCGCGTGCGCACCCGCACCGGCGCCTCCATCGTGGCCGTGGTGCGCGAAGGTCAGGTCTTCGCCAGCCCCGCCCCCGACTTCATGCTGTCCCGGGGCGACGTGGTGGTCGTGGTGGGCAGCCCGGAGAGCACCTCCGCCGTCTCCGATATCCTTTCCGGCGGGTAGGACGCCGGGTGCACACAGCGATCCTTTTCCTTGAGCTCGGCGCTGTCCTTCTCGGGCTCGGCATCCTCGGAGCACTAGCCCTAAAAGCAGGCATATCCCCCATCCCCCTCTATCTCATCGCGGGCCTCGCCTTCGGCACCGGCGGCATCCTGCCCCTCGCCACCAGCGAGGAGTTCATCGCGGTCGGTGCCGAGCTCGGCGTGATCCTGCTGTTGCTCACCCTCGGCCTGGAGTACAACGCCGACGAGCTCGTGACGAGCCTGAAGGGCAACGCGCGGGCGGGCGTCGTCGACCTGGTGCTCAACGCGGCTCCGGGCGCGATCGCCGCGCTGCTGCTCGGCTGGGGTCCGGTGGCCGCCATCGCCATGGCCGGCGTCACGTACGCGACCTCCTCGGGCATCACCGCGAAGGTGCTGTCCGACCTGGGGTGGATCGGTAACCGCGAGACACCGGTGGTGCTGTCGCTGCTGGTCTTCGAAGACCTGACGATGGCCATCTATCTGCCGATCCTCACCGCGGTGCTGGCCGGGGTGAGCTTCGCCGGTGGCGCTATCACCGTGGCGATCGCGCTCGCCACGGTGAGCGTCGTGCTGCTGGTCGCGCTCCGCTACGGCAGGTTCATCGAGGCCTTCGTCTCCAGCCCCAACTCCGAGGTGCTGCTGCTGAAGGTCGTCGGCCTCGCGCTGCTGGTCGCCGGAGTGGCGCAGCAGCTGCAGGTCTCGGCCGCGGTCGGCGCCTTCCTCGTCGGGATCGCGCTCTCGGGTGAGCTGGCCGAGGACGCGCAGGCGCTGCTCACCCCGCTCCGCGACCTGTTCGCCGCGGTGTTCTTCGTCTTCTTCGGCCTGCAGACCGACCCGACCAAGATCCTGCCGGTCGCCGGGCTCGCCGCGTTGCTCGCCCTGATCAGCATGATCACGAAACTGCTCACCGGCGCCTACGCCGCCCGCCGGGCGGGCATCGCCAACGCCGGGCAGGCGCGGGCCGGTATCGCGCTCATCCCCCGGGGTGAGTTCAACATCGTGATCGCCGGACTCGCGGTGGCCGCCGGGGTCCATCCCGACCTGGGACCGCTCGCCGCCACGTACGTTCTCATCCTCGCCGCGTTCGGCCCACTCGCCGCGCGGCTCGTCCAGCCCTTCATCACCGCCATCGCCAAGCGCGCCTGAGATCGCGTCCGGCCCGCCGTCCCGGCGGGCCGGACGCGATTCCCAGAGCCGCTCAGCCGGTCATCCTTCCTGGAGTACGGACCGGAAAAGCTCCGGCACCCGGCGGTGACCGCCGAGTGCCGGGGAGGGTGTGGACGACGCGAGCTCAGCCTGTGACGACGCCTCCCTCCCATTCCGCGGCGAGCAACTCATAAGAGCGGACCCGGTCGGCGTGGTCGTGGGTCATGGTGGTGACGAGCAACTCGTCGGCGCCGGTGACGTCGCGCAGCACGCGCAGCTTCTCCACGACGGTCCGCGGGGAGCCGACGAACTGGGTGGCGAGCCGGTCGGCGACCAGTGCGAGGTCCTCCCGCGTCCACTCGTGGGCGGCGGCCTCGGCCGGAGTCGGGAACGGGATCGCCCCGGCGCCGGTGCGGATGCTGCGGACCCAGAGCCCGTACGGGGAGGCGAGCTCCCTCGCCGTCTCGTCGTCCTCCGCCACGACGACGTCGGCCGAGACGATCAGGTAGGGCTCGCCGAGCACCTTCGAGGGCTTGAACGCCTCCCGATACGCCTGCGCGGCGTCCAGCACCCCGGACGGGCTGACGTGGTAGTTCGCCGCGAACGGCAGCCCCCGCTCCCCCGCCACCTGGGCGCTCTGCCCGCCGCTGCTGCCCAGGATCCACAGGCTCAGGTCCGCGCCCTCGCCCGGCACGGCGTGCGCGGCCACCCCCTCGGGGGAACGGTACGTCCCGGCCAGCAGAGCCGCGATCTCGTCGACCTGGTCGGCGAAGTCGGGGCTTCGCGCACCCGGCTGCTGCAGCAACGCGCCGTACAGCGAGAACAGCGGCGACTTCACCAGCGCCGTGAAGGAGAAGGGCTCGGGGATGAGCAGCCCGTCCACGACCCTGGCGGGCGTCGGCGGAGGCGGGGTCTTCTCCGATTCCGAGAACTCGACGCTCGCGCGAAGTTCGGCCCCGCGCTGACCCGACCGGCCCAGGCCGAGGTCGATACGGCCCGGGTAGAGCGCGTCGACGAGACCGAACTGCTCGACCACCGACAGCGCGGTCTGGTGACCGACCTGGACGGCTCCCGAGCCGACCCTGATCGTGCTGGTCGCGGCGGCCACCAGGCCGATGAGCACGGCGGGGGCGGCACTGGCGACACCGGGCGCGAGGTGGTGCTCGGCCACCCAGTAGCGGAGGTAGCCGAACTCCTCGGCCCGCCGGGCCAGGTCCAGGGTGTTGCGCAGCGCCTCGCCGGCGGTGCCACCGGAGGGGATGGGAGCGAGGTCGAGGATCGACAGGGCGGTCATGACCGCACCTCCTCACGCTGTGAGTTCCCGGAGGCCGGGCTCTCGTGTCGTGGGCTTTCCGTGCCCGGACTCCCGGGCCCCGGACTCCCCGGCTCGGAGCCCACCTGGCCGGGGAACGGCCTGCTGGGGATCTCCGCGCGCAGCACGGGGGCGATGTCGCTCTGGAAGAGTTCCAGGGCCGTCCGATGCTGCTTGTCGGTGAGGCCGTCCGCGTCGGCGTGCAGGTGCATGACCTCGTGCCCGAGCCGCTCGTGGTAGCGGTGGACCTTGTCGATGATCTGCTGCGGGCTGCCGACCAGGATCGAGCTGCGCTCGATCGCGTCCTCCAGGGTGTGGAAGACCGGGTCCACCCCGACCTTCCTGAACAGCTCCAGCCTCGCGTTGAAGATCGGCCGGTAGGTGTCGATCGCGTCCTGGGACCTCCTGGTCGCGTAGTAGCCCGCGGTGCCCGCGCCCACCAGGGCGTCGGCGGGGTCGTGACCGTGGAACTCCCAGCGTTCCCGGTAGTGGCGGACCAACTCGGCGTACGGCTCGACCGGGTTGCTGACGTTGGCGGAGAAGAGCGGGTCGCCGTACAGGGCGGCGAGCTCCACCGACTCCTTGCTGGTGGCGCTGCCGTGCCAGACGCGGACGGGGCGCTGCAGCGGGCGCGGCCAGGTCTCCGCGTCGGTCAGGGACGGCCGGAACCTCCCCGACCAGGTGACCTTGTCCTCCCGCCACAGGCGGCGGAACAGCTCGTAGCCCTCCCGGTTGCGCTCCCACTGGTCTTCGCCGGTCACGTGGAACAGCTGGGCCTGCGCGGCGCCGTTGCCCTTGCCGATGATGAGTTCCAGGCGGCCGTCGGAGAGGTGGTCGAGGGTGGCGTAGTCCTCGTAGGCCCGTACGGGGTCCAGCAGGCTCAGCGTGGTGACCGCGGTGAACAGCCTGATCGTCGACGTCCTGGCCGCGATGTGGCTGAGCACGACCGGCGGGGACGAGGAGATGAACGGGCGCTCGTGCCGCTCCCCGACGCCGAAACCGTCGAAGCCGAGCTCCTCGGCCAGCACAGCGTTCTCGACGACCTCGCGCAGGCGCGCGTTGGTCGACTTGAGCTCACCGGTGATGGGGTCGGGGCCATGGACAATCAGGGTGATCGCCAGAAATTTCATCGTTCGTTCTCCAGGCCCAGGTGACCGCGCAGCGTGGTGGTCTCGTACTCGGCGCGGAAGACCCCGCGCTCCTGCAGCAGGGGGACGACCGTGTCGACGAAGGCGTCCAGGCCGCCGGGGGTGAGGTGCGGCACCAGGATGAACCCGTCGGAGGCGTCGTTCTGCACGAACTTGTTGATCTCCTCGGCGACGCGCGAGGGCGAGCCGATGAAGGACTGCCTGCCGGTCACCTCGATGATCAGGTCGCGGATACCGAGCTTCTTGGACTCGGCCAGGGCCCGCCACTCCGCCGCCGTCTTGAGCGGATCGCGGGACAACCGGGTCCGGCCCTTGATGATCGAGTCCTCGGAGACGTCAGGGTTGATCTCGGGCAGCGGCCCCTCGGGGTCGTAGGCCGACAGGTCACGGTTCCACAGTTGCTCCAGCAGCAGGATCGCGGTCTGCGGGCTGACCTGCTGGCGGCGGATGTGGTCGGCGTTCTCCTGTGCCTCGGCGTCGGTGTCGCCGAGCGCGAACGTGGCACCGGGAAGGATCTTCAGGGAGTCGGGCGACCGGCCGTGCGCGGCCAGCCTTGACTTGATGTCCCGGTAGAACGCCTGCCCCTCCTGGAGCCGGCTGTGCCGGGAGAAGATCGCGTCGGCGGTGGCCGCCGCGAAGGCCCTGCCGCCCTCGGAGTCGCCCGCCTGGATGGTCAGCGGACGGCCCTGCGGGCTGCGCGGCACGGTGAAGTGGCCGCCGATGTCGAAGTGGGTGCCCCGGTGGGCGAACTCCCCCGCGTCCGGCCTGGCGAACGTGCCGGCCACCGGGTCGGCGACGAGGTCGTCGGCCGCCCAGGAGTCCCAGAGTTCGTTGACGGTCCGCACGAACTCCTCGGCTCGCTCGTAGCGCCGCGCGTACTCCAGGAAACCCCCCCGGCGGAAGTTCTCCCCGGTGAAGGCGTCGGAGGAGGTGACGACGTTCCACCCGGCCCGGCCTCCGGACAGGTGGTCGAGGGTGGCGAGCTTGCGGGCGAGCTCGTACGGCTCGTTGAAGGTGGCGTTGATCGTCCCGGCCAGGCCGAGGTGGTCGGTGACCGCGGCCAGACCGGAGAGCACGGTGAGCGAGTCGGGGCGGCCGACCACGTCGAGGTCGTGGATCTTCCCGCGCTGTTCGCGGAGCCGCTGCCCGTCGGCGAGGAAGAAGAAGTCGAACTTCCCGCGCTCGGCGGTCCGCGCCAGGTGGGCGAAGGAGGCGAAGTCGATCTGGCTGCCCGAGGCGGGATCGCTCCAGACCGTGTGGTTGTTCACGCCCGGGAAGTGGGCGGCGAGGATGACCTGCTTCATCGTCGGCTCCCTGCGTAGCGGCCGGCGGGTCGGGGCAGGTGGAGATGACCGCGGAGGGTGTCGGCCTCGTACGCGCGGCGGAAGGCGCCGCGTCCCTGGAGCTCGGGCACCAGGCCGCGCGTGATCGCGTTCAGGTCGGTCGGCAGCACGGCGGGCCGCAGCCTGAAACCCTCCAGGCCGGCCGCGCGCCATTCCAGCAGGAGGTCGGCGAGCTCGCCGGGCGTGCCGGTGAAGATCGCGGCGTCGGAGGTGTAGGCGGCACCGTCTAGCTCGTCGAGCCGGGCACCGCGCTCGCGGGCGTCGCTCCCGTCCTCTCCCAGGAACACGACGAGGTCCGCGAAGATCTTCAGTCTCTCGGTGTCCGGGTCGCGCACCTCTTCCGCGACCTCGCGCACCTCCGCCACGATGGCCCGCGCCTGCTCGGTGTCGTGCGGCGTGACGTGGACGATGTCGGCGCCGCGCGCGGCGAACTCGTACGGCAGCCGGGAGTGTGCCAGTGCGGTGACGAGCGGCTGCCCCTGGGGCGGTCGCGGCACGATGGAGGGCCCCTTCACGGTGAAGTGCTCGCCCTCGAAGTCGACGTAGTGGAGTCTGTCGCGGTCGACGAATCGGCCGGTGGCCACGTCGCGGATGACCGCGTCGTCCTCCCAGCTGTCCCACAGACGCCGCACCGCCTCGACGGCTTCGGCGGCGTCACCGAACAGTTCCCGCACCAGGGGTGCCCTGTCGATGTCGCCGAGGCTCTCCTTCGTCAGCACGGGAACCTCCCGGCGGCCGAAGTGGGCGGCCTCGGTGTGGCGCCCGGAGATCTGTGCGCGCCATCCGGCCCGCCCGGAGCTGACGTAGTCGAGGGTGGCGATGGAGCTCGCGACATGGAAGGGCTCGGTGTGCGTGGTGGTGACCGTGGGCACCAGCCCGATCCTGCTCGTCAGCGGGGCGATCCTGGAGGCGACGAGGGCGGCGTCGAGACGCCCGCGCACCTGGTCGGTGCGGCCGTCGTGCCCGTCCAGGAGCGTGGTCTGCAGGGCGAAGGAGTCCTCGATGGTGACGAAGTCGAGGAGGCCGTGCTCGGCCTCGGCCACCAGGGCGGCCCAGTAGGCGGCGGTGAACAGGGCTTTCGGGGAGGCGGCGGGGTCACGCCAGGCCGCGGGGTGCCATCCGGCGCCGTCGAATGCGACGGCGAGATGCAGGGGAACTGCCGACATGCGACGACAATAACACCAAACCCCTTAATCTCTACATGTTTAGTTGGTTATATCTCGGGAGTCAGCCCATCGCGGACGTCTTCCTGACGTCGGCATCGGGATCTGGTAGGCATTTGTCCCGTGACGCGTTTTCTGGCAGCTCTCGCGATGGCCCTCCCGCTCATCGCCACCACCACTCCGGCCTCGGCCGCCGCCCCCGGCAAGCCGAACATCCCACCGGGGGTGACGGCCGGGTACGTGGTCTTCGACCGGCAGACGGCGAAGGTGACCGAGTACCGCAACGCGCACCGGAGGTTCCGATCGGCGTCGGTGGTGAAGATCCTCATCGCGATCGACTACCTGGAGTCGCGCAAGAGCGTTCCCCAGCGGGACCTCGCGCTGCTGAAGGCCATGCTGCGAGTGAGCGACGACGGCGCCGCGACGTCCTTCTGGACCCGGGGCGGTCAGGGAAAGATCGTCCAGCGGATGGCGCGCAAGCTGCGGCTCACCGACACCGCTCCCCCGCCGGCCGACAAACCGGGCTTCTGGGGCTACACCTCACTCAGCGCGATGGACGTCGCCACGACCTACCGCTACCTGCTCGACCAGGCCGACCCCAAGGTCGGCGGCCTGATCCTGGGCCACCTGCGCAGGTCGGGGCAGTGCGGCTCCGACGGTTTCGACCAGTACTTCGGCATCCCCCGCGCGGTGCGCGGGCCGTGGGCGGTCAAACAGGGCTGGTCGGGGTACGGCTCCACGCCCCCGATCCGCTGCCGCCCGGCGACCGCTCCCACCCCCCTGCCTTCGGCCTCGGCGGCCCCCGCGTCCGCCACCCACCCCGCGACCTCCACCTCCACCGAGTCCATGGTCACCGCACGGGTCGTCCCCGCCCGCTCAGGGCCGGTCCCCGACCTGGGACGCCCGGTCCTGCACACCACAGGGCTCGTCGGCCCCAAGGAGCGCTGGATCGTGGTCCTGCTGACCGCCCACCCCGCGGGAAGCACCTGGCAGCGCTCCACCGCCCAGACGACGAAGCTGGCCCGGGAGGTCCACCTCAGCGGGACTTCCTGATCACCGGCTCTCCGAGATGAGCGGCCGCGAGCCTTTTGGGGGCGACCATCCGCCACGCCTCCTCGACGATCTCGCGCGTCTCGGCTTCGTCGATCGCCGCGAGCCACACCCGCACCCAGTGGTAACGCTCGTCGGAGGGCCGGGGCATGTGGAACTTCTCCGGCTCGGCCGCCACCAGCGCGGCCCGCTCCTCCTTGGGGAAGGCGAAACCCATCGAGGTCTCGTCCGGCGAGATCGCGGCGTAGACGATCCGGCCCACCCGGAAGGTCGCCCGGTCCCTGACGATTCTCTCCTCGGTCCTGGGCAGCGCCAGGGCGACGCGGCGTACGTCGTCGGCCGTGGTCATCGCGCCGACTCGTCGAGGGAGGCGACGAGACGGCGCAGGGTCCGCTGCAGGTCCAGGACCTCGACGGGGGCGAGACCGGCGGCCTCGAAGATCCGGGCGGGGACGTCGCACGCCCGCTCCCCCAGCCTGCCACCCTCGTCGGTGAGCCGCACCAGCACCGATCGTTCGTCCTCCGTGCTGCGCTCGCGACGCACCAGGCCGGCCGCCTCCAGCCTCTTCAGCAGCGGGGACAGGGTGCCCGAGTCGAGCCGCAGCCTCACGCCGAGCTCCTTGACCGTCACCGGCTCGCGCTCCCAGAGCACCATCATGACCAGGTACTGCGGGTAGGTCAGGCCGAGCTCGCCCAGCACCCTGCGGTAGACGGCGTCCAGGGCGCGAGAGGCGGCGTGCACGTCGAAGCAGACCAGATTCTCGACGGTGATCTTCACGTCTCGATTATACCGACCTTGACTGTTATCAACTTAATTGTGCACAATTAAGTTGTCCGAAACCGAGAAGGGATCACGATGAGTACGATCTACACGGCCATCGCCACCGCCAACGGCAGAGAGGGACGGGCGGTCTCGTCCGACAAGCGCCTCGACGTGACCCTCGCACCACCGAAGGAGCTGGGCGGTTCCGGCGAGGGCACCAATCCCGAGCAGTTGTTCGCGGCCGGATACGCCGCCTGCTTCGCCAGCGCGCTCCAGCTGATCGGCAGGAGGCGGAAGGCCGACGTGTCCGAGGCCTCGGTGACCGCCGAGGTGGGCCTCGTCCCCGAGGGCGAGGGCTTCGCGCTCGCCGTGACGCTGCGCGTCGAGCTGCCCGACGAGTTGCACGGGGAGGCCGGCACCGCCCTCGTGGAGGCCGCCCACCAGGTCTGCCCCTACTCCAACGCCACCCGGGGCAACATCCCGGTCAACCTGGTGGTCGAGTAGTCAGACCCCCGACCCTCCGGGGAACGTGGTCAGGGAAGGGGTCTGCGACCGGCGAAGCCGAGTTCTTCTCGGTGGTACCACACCAGCTCGCGGTCCCCTTCCAGCCAGCACAGCCGCACCCGCACCCCGTCGAGCACCGAGGGGAAGTCGACCAGCAGGGGCGCGACGCCCTTGACCTCGATACCCCGCTCCTCGAACCAGCCGAGGATCTCCTCCAGCCTGGCCTCGAATGCCTTCGCCTCCGCCAGGCCACCGGCCTGCGACGTCCCGGTGCTGCGGAGCTCGTGCGCGAGCTCCGCCAACTCCCCCCGCATCGCCACGAACGCGGCGGCCCGCTCCAGCAGCACGGGCATGAGCGCCCGCGCCTCCTCAACGGTGAAGATCTTGTCCACCCTCGCACGCTAGCGCGTCCGCTGCCGGAACGCGGCGAGGCTCCGGAATGTTGTCAGCAAATGCTGACAACAACGAATATGTCAGCTTATGCTGACAGCATGGGATCGTTGAACGAGTTCGCCGAGGCCGTCGACGGCAAGGATCCGGTGGTGGCACTGGCGGCCGTGGCGGCGCTGCGCAGGCTTCTGGAGGAGCTTGAGGCCGCGCACGTCATCGAGGCCAGGAACCAGGGTTCCTCCTGGGAGGTCATCGCCGCCGCGCTCGGCGTCAGGCGGCAGACGGCACACCGCAAGCACGCACACCGAATCACCGAGGGCGGGAGCTGACGATGTTCGCGAGATTCACCCCCGAGGCCCGGCGGACCACGGTCCGCGCCGGACTACTGGCGCTCGACCACGGCCGCACCACGCTCGACGAGGACATGTTCCTGCTCGCTCTGGCCAAGTCCTGGCCGGTGACGGGTCTCACGGTCACCCCCGAGACGGTCGGGGCGGAGATCCGGAACCGTGAGACCGCGAGGGGCCTGGCGGGCGACCGCGCGCTGCTCGCCGCCATCGGCGTCGACCTGGACGAGGTCAGGCGGCGCCTCCCGCCCCGGAGAGAGGATCCCCTGGCGTGGCGGCTGACGCGCTCCAGGCTCCGCCCGCTGAACGTGACACTCAGCGGCCCGGCCGGTGACCTGCTCCTCACGGCCAGGGCACGGAAGGTCGTCGAGGTCGCCCTGCACACCCGAGGCACCGACTCCGAGGTGGGCGGCGAGGAACTACTGAAGGGCCTGCTGGCCGACGGCTCGAACGCCTCCGTCTCCATCCTGCGCGGCCTCGGCGTCGACATTCGCGGCCTCGCGGCAAGCATCGGCTTCCTGCGCGCGTCGGCCTGAGTCCGAGGGCGCGCGTCAACCCGCGCTCGCGGCGCCGCCGAGGACCCTCCGTCAGAAAGGGGCCGGGAGGAACGCGGGGCGCGAAGCGGGCA
This sequence comes from Streptosporangium sp. NPDC049046, assembly GCF_040649155.1. NCBI lineage: Bacteria > Bacillati > Actinomycetota > Actinomycetes > Streptosporangiales > Streptosporangiaceae > Streptosporangium > Streptosporangium sp. NPDC049046. The sequence goes on from NZ_JBEZEZ010000005.1 coordinate 39,761, forward strand.
GAAGGGGGTCAGGAAAGAGCGAGGGCCGATCAGGGCTCGATGCCGTAGAAGCGCGCCGCGGTACCGCCGAGGATCGCCTGCCTGGCGGCCTCGTCGAGCCCCGAGAGCAGCACGCCGGTCTCCTGCCAGACCTTGGCGTAGTCGCCCGCGAGGACGGCCACCGGCCAGTCGCTGCCGAACATCAGCCGCTCGGGGCCGAACACCTCAAGCGCGTGGTCGACGTAGGGGCGGAGGTCCTCGGCGGTCCAGGTCTCCGGATCGGCGGCGGTGTTGAGACCGGACACCTTGCCGTACACGTTGGGGTGCTCGGCGGCGCGGGCGATCAGCGACGCCCACGGCTCCCACCCCTTCTCCCTGATCGGCGGCTTGGACAGGTGGTCGATGACCAGCCGCAGCCCGGGGACGCGCTCGGCGAGGAACGGCACGTGCTCCAGGTGCCTGGGCAGCACGGCGACCACGTCGAACGGCAGCCCCGCCGCGGCGAGCAGGCCCAGACTCTCGATCACCGTGTCCTGGACGACCCAGTCGGGGTCGGGGTCGTCGTGGATGAGGTGCCTCACCCCGGCGAACCTCGGATGCCTGCCGTAACGCTCCAGCGCCTCCGCCGCCTCGTCCGGCCGGTTCAGCGGCACCCACCCCACCACGGCGGCGATGAAGTCGTGGGCGTCCGCCTGCGCCAGCATCGCGTCGGTGTCGGCGTAGGTGTCGGCGGCCTGGACCAGCACGGTCCGCTGCACACCGGCGGCGGCGAGCTGCGGGACGAGTTCCTCGGGGGCGAAGGTGCGGTAGAGCGGCCCCGCCTCCGGCGTCAGCCAGGGGTAGGAGCCCGTCTCCAGATTCCAGAAGTGCTGGTGGGCATCGATGACGGCCATCCACCGCTCCCCTTCGATTTCGTGATCAGTCGTCTGAGCCTGCTCAAACTAGGACGACGTGACAAGGGTGTCAACGCCGCCGGATCCGCGGGAACCGGCCGACGGCGATCACTTCGACAGGCGCGTCCTCACACGTACGGGCCGGTGGCGGTCGCTCCCCCGAGCAGAGCGTCCACCACCGGCCCGTGCGCCCTTCGGAGGGTCGCCCGTCGTTACGCCGGCTACGCCGGGGTCAGGGCCTGGTCGTCCGGGCGCGCGGAGGACGGCGAGGGCGGCGAGGCGTCCTCACCCTCGTTGTCGTCGTCGAGGAGGGTCGTCTCGTCGAACGGCGCCCTGCCCGCCAGGACCTCGGCCGCGCGCTGCCGGTCGAACTCTCCCGTCCAGGTGCCGATCAGGACGGTGGCGACCGCGTTGCCCGCGAAGTTGGTCAGCGCCCGCGCCTCGGACATGAAGCGGTCGATGCCGACGATGAGGCCGACGCCGTCGACCAGGTCGGGGCGGTGGGACTGCAGGCCGCCCGCGAGGGTGGCCAGACCCGCACCGGTGACCCCGGCCGCGCCCTTCGACGCGATGATCATGAACACCAGCAGGGAGACCTGCTCACCGAAGGCGAGCGGGGCACCGGTGGCGCTCGCGACGAACAGCGTGGCCATGGTGAGGTAGATGGCGGTGCCGTCCAGGTTGAAGGAGTACCCGGTCGGCACGGTGATGCCGACGACGGGCTTGCTCACGCCGAGGTGCTCCATCTTGGCGATCAGGCGGGGCAGGGCCGACTCCGACGACGAGGTCGACAGGATCAGCAGGAACTCCCTGCCGAGATAGCGCAGCAGCGGGAACAGCCCGACGCGCGCCACGAGCCAGAGCATCGGCCCGAGGATGACGAACACGAAGAGCACGCAGGTCAGGTAGAAGGCGAGCATGATGACGCCGAGGCTCCTGAGCGCGTCCATGCCGGTGGCTCCGACGACCGCGGCTATCGCGCCGAAGGCGCCGACCGGGGCGGCCCACATGATCATGGCGAGGATACGGAAGACGAGCCGCTGGATGTGCGTGATGCCGTTCAGGATGGGCTTGGCGCGCTCGCCCATCGCCTGCAGGGCGAACCCGGCGAGCAGCGCGACGAGGAGGGTCTGCAGCACCTGCCCCCCGGTGAACGCCGACACCAGCGTGGTGGGGATGATCCCGAGCAGGAACGTGGTCGTGTCGGTCTCACCGCCCTTGACCGCCTCCGCCTCGGCGGCCTTGCGCAGTTCGTCGGTGAGCTGCAGGCCGTGGCCGGGGTCGACCAGGTTGCCCACGAGCAGGCCGATGCCCAGCGCGACGGTCGACATCGCGACGAAGTAGCCGAGCGCGAGGCCTCCGACCCTGCCGACCTTGGCGGCCTTGGTGACCGATCCGACGCCGAGGACGATGGTGCAGAAGATGATCGGGCTGATCATCATCTTGATCAGGGCGACGAAGGCGGCGCCGAGCGGCTTCAGTGCGATGCCGGCGTCGGGAGCCGCGAAGCCGATCGCGATGCCGGCGATCACAGCGAGGATGACGGCTATGTACAGGTAGTGTGTTCTATCTCGGGCCGCGCTCATGCGTGCTCCACCGCGCTAGAAGGAAAGTCCGGTCGAGCGACTATGGTCCGGGCCTGTGATCTGAGTCACCCTTGCGTACATTTCGTTCGTGAACTTGCGGAAATTTCCCAGACGCATGCGCGACTGGAGCCTCGCCCGGCAGATGCTGGTGCTCCAGATCGTCGTGGTAGGCGTCACCGTGGCCGGTGGCGCTCTGCTGGCGTTCCTGCAGGTGCGTGACCTGCTCGTCGAGGAGGCCGTCGGCACCGCCAGGGCGGTGACCATCAGCGTGGCCGACTCCCCCTCCGTCCTCACCCACCTGGGCGACTCCGCGGCCCTGCAGCCGTACGCGGAACGGGTGAGACGGGAGACGGGGGTCGACTTCGTCACGATCATGAGTCTCGACGGCGTGCGCTACACGCATCCCGACCCGGCCAGGATCGGCCACCGCTTCCTCGGCCACACCGCGCCCGCCCTCGCGGGACAGGTGTTCACCGAGACCTACACCGGCACGCTCGGCCCCTCGGTCCGTGCCGTCGCCCCGGTCCGCGACGCCCGCGGCGAGGTGAAGGCCCTGGTCAGCGCGGGCATCACCATCAGCAAGATCAGCGTCAGGCTCCGCGGGCAGATCGCCGGCGCCGCGCTGACCGGTCTGCTCGGCCTGTCCGTCGGCGGAGCGGGCACCTACCTGGTCGGTGCCCGGCTGCGCCGCCAGACCCACGGGATGGGCCCCGCCGAGCTGAGCCGGATGTACGAGTACCACGACGCGATCCTGCACGCCGTACGGGAAGGGCTGCTGCTCGTCGACGAGGCGGGCACGGTGACGCTCTGCAACGACGGCGCCAGGGAACTCCTGGGCCTGACGGGCGAGGTGAGCGGCAGGCACATCGGCCGGCTGGGCCTTCCCCTCTCGCTGAGCGAGCGCCTCTCGGCGGGTGAGAACCGTAGCGATGAGATCCACATGACCGGAGAGCGGACGCTGGTGGTGAACGTCGCGGTGGTCCGCTCCGGCAACCGCTCGCTCGGCACCGTGGTCACCCTTCGCGACCACACGGAGCTGCAGTCCCTGACCGGGCAACTCGACGCCGAGCGCGGCTTCGCCGACTCCCTGCGGGCCGCCGCGCACGAGTCGGCGAACCGGCTGCACACGGTCATCACCCTCGTCGAGCTGGGCCGCGCCGAGCAGGCGGTGGCGTTCGCGACCGAGGAGATCAAGGCCGCGCAGCAGCTCACCGACCGGGTGGTGGGCGCCGTGCGCGAACCCGTACTCGCCGCGCTGTTGCTGGGCAAGAGCGCCGAGGCCGGGGAACGGGGAGTGGAGCTGGCGATCACGCCGGACAGCGAGCTCGACGACCTCGGCCTGGACACCCGCGACCTGGTGACGATCGTCGGCAACCTGATAGACAATGCGGCGGACGCGGCCATGTCGAGCACCGGGCCCGCGCGGGTGGAGGTGCGGCTGCGCGCCGACGAGACGACCTTCGTGATCAGCGTGGCGGACAGCGGCCAGGGCCTCGACCCGGCGACGGCTCGGGATGCCTTCCGTCGGGGCTGGACCACCAAGGGCGACGGCCGCGGCCTCGGCCTGGCCATGGTCGGTCAGGCGGTCCGCCGCATGGGCGGGACGATCGAGGTCGGCGGGACCGGCGAGCCGGACCCGGCCGCGAAAACCGTCCGCGCGCTCGCGGGCGAGAACGAGCGGGACGCCGGAAGGACGGCGGAGAGCGGGACGGGCGCGGTGTTCACCGTGCGGCTGCCACTGCGAGGGAAGGGCGTCTCATGATCTCGGTACTGGTCGTCGAGGACGAGGAGATCACCGCCGAGGCGAACCGGGTCTTCGTGGAGCGGGTGCCCGGATTCAGGGTGGAGGCGGTGGTCAGGTCCGGTGGCGACGCGTTGCGCTTCCTGCGGCGACATCCCGTCGATCTCATCCTGCTCGACCTCTACCTGCCGGACATGCACGGGCTGGAGGTGTGCCGGGCACTGCGGGCTGCGGGCGTGATGTCGGACGTCATCGCGGTCACCTCGGCGCGGGACCTGTCGGTGGTCAGGTCGGCGGTCTCCGTCGGCGTGGCCCAGTATCTGCTCAAGCCGTTCACCTTCGCCTCGCTGAACGAGAAGCTCGTCCGCTACGCGGAGTTCCGGTCCTCGGTGGAGGGCGTGGGAGAGGCGAACGGTCAGGGCGAGGTGGACCGCGCGCTGGCGGCACTGCGGGGTCCGACGCAGAGCCTCCTTCCCAAGGGGATGACGCAGGCCACGCTCGACGCCGTGCTGGCGGAGCTGCGCAAGGCGCCCGGCGGCCTGTCGGCTCAGACCGCCGGGGCGGCGATCGGCGTCTCCCGGGTGACCGCCCGCCGCTACCTGGAGCATCTGACGGAGAACGGGATCACGCACCGGGTCCCCCAGTACGGCGGACTCGGACGACCCGAGCTGCTCTACCGGATCACTTGAGATCCCGCCGGGTGGGGAGGCGCCGCAGGAGGCCCGATCAGCCGTTGCTCTGGTCCATCGGCACGCGGGGCGCGTCGATGATGACGTCGGAGAAGATGTCGACCACCAGGGCGATCACACCGCCCACCGCGACGATCCCGGCCCCCACCCAGAAGAACGTCCAGTTGGGGCCGAGGCACAGGGCGACGCCCCCCACGGTGAACCCCAGCAGGATGACGATCACCGCGAACCACGACTTGGGGCTTCCCCCGTGACTTCCGGCCATGAGCCTTTCCTCTCCCTGTCCTGTGACTCTTCGTGAGTCGGTGATGCCGCGCCGTCCGCCGCGGCGATCAGCCGTGTCAGCGACCGGTGGAGCTCCTGGAGCTCCTCCACGGTCATCCCCAGACGCTTGACGATCGCCGGCGGAACCTTCTCCGCCTCGCCCCGTAGCCCGCTGCCCTCCGGTGTGAGCGAGACGGCCAGGACACGCTGGTCCTGGCTGTCACGCCGCCTCCGGATGTAACCGACGGCCTCGAGACGCTTCAGCAGCGGGGACAGCGTACCGGGGTCGAGTCTCAGTAGCTCGCTCAGCTCCTTGACCGAGAGCGGTGCCCGCTCCCAGAGGGCGAGCATGACCAGATACTGGGGATGGGTGAGCCCCATCGGCTCCAGCAGGGGCCGGTAGAGACCGATGACGTTGCGCGAGGCGATCGCCAGGGCGAAGCACACCTGACGGTCCAGGCTCAGGGGATCGGCCATGTCACTCACGTGCGCCTCCAAGCGACATAGTACGATAATTGGTACACAAACGATTATCGCCCCAACCATCGGTGAGCAAAGGACCCCCATGTTTCACAGCAGGCCGATCGAGGAGCGGATCGCCGAGCGCCAGGCCAAGCGTCCCACCCTCAAGGAGGGCCGGCACTTCGAGCACGGCCCGGCCAAGTTCGTCTTCGTCTTCGTGATCGTCTTCGTGGTCGTCGGCCACCTCGCCGGCCTGCTGCTGATGATGGCGCTGGGAATGCACTGACCCGTGCGCCGGCGGAGCTCGCGGCACAATGCCCTTCCTCTCAGAGCCGAAGCCAGGGGCCTGCACGCCGAAGGGGTCCGGATGAGAGGATGATGATCCTGTTGGTCGGGGTTGGACCGCCCGATAGATCAGGAGGTCTGTAATGTCTGACGTCACGCCGGAACCCGAAGGTTCCGAGAGTTCCGACGACGAGCTGAAGCGCAAGTTCCGCGAGGCACTGGAGCGCAAGAAGCTCGCCCAGGCGGACGCGGGCTCCGGGGGCAAGGGGAAGAACTCCTCGAAGATCCACGGTGCTCACGGCCCGGCTGCGGCCAAGCGCTCCTTCCGGCGCAAGAGCGGCGGCTGAGCCGTCTTCGCACCAGGTCCAGGACGAGGGCACCCGCCCACCGGGACCTCGGCCGCCCGCCGGCATCGCGGCCGGCGGGCGGCGCGCTTTCCCGCCACCGGCTCCGGGTGCCCCCTTGGAAGCGGCCGGAGTCTGCCGTTAAGCTGTGTGCGTGCGTGATCTTGGCGAGGACCCCCGACCGGCCCGAGGCGCGGTCAGCGAGGTCCACCGCGTCGACCGAACCGCGACCCTGCACTACTCCCCCGACCTCGACGGGCTCGCCGACCCCGGCGAGATCGTCTGGGCATGGGTCCCCTACGAGGAGGATCCGAACCGGGGCAAGGACCGGCCCCTGCTGGTCGTCGGCCGCCACGGGCGCAAGCTGCTCGCACTGATGCTGACCAGCCGGGCCGGCGGCGACCCCGACGACTACCTGGAGCTCGGCCCCGGCCAGTGGGACCGGGAGAACCGGGTCTCCTACCTGCGCCTGGATCGGATCTTCAGTCTCGCCGAGGGCGACATCCGGCGCGAGGGCTCCATCCTCGACGGCGCGCGCTTCGCCCGCGTGGCCGCCGTCCTCAAGCGCACCCACGGCTGGGCCGCCGACGGCTGAGCCCACCCCACCCGGAGACCCGTATCCCATGGACGACAAGCGGCTGGTTCGAGTCTCCAAATATCTCTCCCAGCACCTCAGGCACCAGCCAGAGCGCATCGGGCTCGTCCTCGGCCCGCAGGGCTGGGTGGACATCGAAGCCCTGCTGGCCGCCGCCGCGCGGCACGGTTTCGCGATCACCCGTGAGGAGCTCGCACGGGTGGTCGCGGGCAACGACAAGCGGCGCTTCAGCATCGAGGGCGACCGGATCCGCGCCAACCAGGGCCACACGGTCGACGTCGATCTGGACCTTCCCGTGGTCGAACCGCCCGAGATCCTCTTTCACGGCACGGTGGACGCGCACGTGGGCGCCATCCGGCGGGAGGGCCTGCGTCCGATGAACCGGCACGCCGTGCACCTGTCCCCCAACCGGGAGACCGCGACCCGGGTGGGCGCGCGCCGGGGCAGGCCGGTCGTGCTGGTCGTCCGCGCGGGAGAGATGCACCGGGCGGGTCACGAGTTCCGGGTGAGCGCCAACGGCGTCTGGCTGGCCGCCCACGTGCCGCCCGCCCACATCTCGTTTCCCGGCTGAGGCACTTCCCGCGACAGAACCCCCGTGATGGCCCCGGACTCCCATCCGCCGGGAAGTCCGGGGCGTTCCCCGTCCTTCCCGAAGATCCCCGGAGCTCCTCGAACCTCCCCGGATCCCTCCTGAGACGCGTCTTTCGCACGGGAAGAGCCCGCGGCGCTCCTCACTTCGCCGCCGGGCGGAGCCCGGATCGGCCTCACTTCACACCAAGAGCCACAGTGATTCCAACGTGTTCCCAAATATGGGCCAAACCGTGACCCCACCCCCGCCCGACCCCTCGGTTTACCGGTAAATACCTGGGTTTTTTTATGGTCATGCTGTGTTAGCCGGGAGGTAGCCCATTGACGTTCCAACACATTCGGGTGTAAATAAAGCTGAAACAACACGGAAACGGTGGTGAATCAACAGCATGTACGCCGAGGAGCGGCAACAGGAGATTCTGCGCCGGGCGCGGGCCGTCGGACGGGTGGACGTGGTGACGCTGGCGGAGGAGTTCGCCGTCACCACGGAGACCATCCGGCGCGACCTGACCGCGCTGGAGCGCTCCGGGATGCTGCGACGCGTGCACGGCGGAGCGATCCTGGTCGAGCGGCTGGGGTTCGAGCCCGAGCTGGCCGCCCGCGACGAGGTGATGATCGCGGAGAAGGAACGCATCGCGAAGGCGGCGCTCGCCGAGCTCCCCGACGACGGCGCGATCATCATCGACGCCGGTTCGACCACCGGCAGGCTGGTGCAGGCACTTCCGGTCGATCGGGAGCTGACCGTGATCGTGAACTCACCGCCGCTGGCGACGGCGATGGCCACCCGCCCCAACCTGACGGTGATCATGCTGGGCGGCCGGGTCCGCGGGCGGACCCTGGCCACCGTCGACGACTGGGCACTGCGCCCTCTCGCCGACCTGCACGTGGACGTGGCGTTCATGGCCGCCAACGGCTGCTCGGTGGCCAAGGGGCTGACGACACCCGACCCGGCCGAGGCCGCCATCAAGCGGGCGATGATCGACGCGGCGCAGCGGTGCGTGTTGCTCGCCGACCACACCAAGTTCCCCAACACCTACCTGGCGCGTTTCGCCTCGATCCAGGAGATCGACGTGGTGATCAGTGACACCGGGCTCGATTCCGGGGTCGCGGCCGAGATGGCCGCAGCGGGCCCGGAGGTGATCCGGGCGTGATCCTCCCCTCCCCCTCGCTCACCGCCAGGACCTCGCAGGTGACCGTCCCCGCCCCCCTCGGCACCCGCCGGAACCGTACGACCAAGGTGGTCCCGGCATGATCGTCACTTTGACCCTCAACCCCAGCCTGGACCGCACGATCGAGGTCGGGTCGATGACCCGCGGGGCCGTCATCCGCGCCGCCGCCACCCACCTCGACCCCGGCGGCAAGGGCGTCAACGTCTCCCGCGCGCTGCTGGCCAACCAGGTCCGCTCGTGCGCGGTCGTCCCCTTCGGCGGCGACGAGGGCCGCCGACTGGTGAGCCTGCTCTCGGCCGAGGGCATCGAGATGATCACCGTCCCCGTCGGCGGGGCCACCCGGTCCAATGTCGCACTGGCCGAGCCCGACGGCACGGTCACCAAGATCAACGAACCGGGAACGGCCCTGTCGCCGACCGAACTCGACACCATCGCCGAGGCGGTGCTCGGCGCGGCCAGCTCCGCGGACTGGGTGGTCGCCTCGGGCAGCCTCCCGCCCGAGGTGCCCGCCGACGTCTACGCCCGCCTGTGCGAGCGGTTCAGCGGCGCGGGCATCAACGTCGCGGTCGACACCAGCGGACCCGCGTTCGTCTCGGCGCTCGCCGAGGCTCCCGCCCTGGTCAAACCCAACCGGGAGGAGCTTGCCGAGGCCACAGGGATCGTCATCTCGTCCCTGGGCGACGCCATCAAGGCCGCGGAGAACCTGCGGGCGCGAGGCGCGGGCACCGTCCTGGCCAGTCTGGGCGCCGACGGCGCGATCCTGCTGCAGGACGACCAGATCTGGCACGGCCAGTGCCCGGTGGCCGAACCACGCAGCACCGTCGGTGCCGGCGACGCCATGCTCGCGGGCTTCCTCGCGGGCGGGGCGCGAGGCGAGCGCGCGCTGGTGGAGGCGCTGGCCTGGGCGACCGCCGCGGTCGGGCTACCGGGAAGCCGGATGCCATCCCCACACCACATCCATCGTGACGACGTGAGCGTCACCGGAGCCGATCCCACCCTGCCGCTGCGGCCCGAGGGCTGACAGCGGCACAGATCCACCCCCCAGGTCGGCCTAACCGCCGACCGCCCCGGAAGGAGCAGAACCACATGAGTGAATACACCCCAACTGTCACAGGAACCGGGGCGCGAGCAGTTATTCAGCGTTTCGGCGGATACCTCGCCGGGATGATCATGCCGAACATCGGCGCGTTCATCGCCTGGGGCCTGATCACCGCCCTGTTCATCCCCACCGGCTGGCTGCCCAACGAGGACTTCGCCACCCTGGTCGGGCCGATCGTCACGACGCTGCTGCCGGTCCTGATCGGCTACACCGGCGGTCGGATGGTTCACGGCCAGCGCGGCGCCGTGGTCGGCGCCGTCGCCACCATGGGCATCGTCGCCGGTGCGGAAAGCCCGATGTTCCTCGGCGCGATGATCATCGGTCCGCTCACCGCGTACCTCCTGAAGCTGTTCGACGGACTCATCGCCGACCGCGTCAAGGCCGGCTTCGAGATGCTGGTGGACAACTTCAGCGCCGGCATCATCGGCGGCGCCATGGCCCTGGTCGGACTCAAGGCCATCGGCCCCGTCGTCGCCTCGATCACCGCGGTCGCGAGTGACGCGGTCGCCTGGCTGATCAACAACAACCTGCTGCCGATCGCCTCGATCGTCATCGAGCCCGCCAAGGTGCTCTTCCTCAACAACGCCATCAACCACGGCGTGATGGGCCCGCTGGGCATCGCCCAGGCGGCCGAGGACGGCAAGTCGATCCTGTTCATGCTGGAGTCGAACCCCGGCCCCGGCCTCGGCCTGCTGCTCGCCTTCATGTTCTTCGGCCCCCGCGCGCTGCGTCCCAGCACCCCCGCCGCGATCATCATCCACTTCTTCGGCGGCATCCACGAGATCTACTTCCCCTACGTGCTCATGAAGCCCCGGCTGATCCTCGCGGTCATCGCCGGTGGCGCCACGGGCGTCCTGGTCTTCCTCATGACCGGGGCCGGGCTGGTGGCCACGCCGTCGCCCGGCAGCATCTTCGCCTTCCTCGCGGTGACCCCCAGGGGTGGACTGTTCGGCACCATCGCCGGCGTCGCCGCCGCCACGCTCGTCTCCTTCGCCGTCGCGGCGGCGCTCCTCGGCTTCGGGCGCGGCAAGGACGACAGTGAGGAGAGTGGGGAGAGCGTCGAAGAGCCGCAGACCGCACCCACCGTCAAGGAGGCCTAATCGATGGCCAGCATCGAGAGCAAGGACATCCACAAGATCGTCGTCGCCTGCGACGCGGGAATGGGCAGCAGCGTCATGCTCGCCAGCCAGCTCCGTAAGCAGCTGAAGCCGCAGAACATCGCGGTGGAGCACACCCCGGTCAACACGATCCCCGCCGACGCCGACGTGGTGCTCTGCCACGCCGGACTGGCGAGCCGGGCCCGGGCCGGAGCCCCGGACAAGGTGCTGATCCCGTTCCAGGTCTTCATCGGAGACCCCGCGGTGACCAAGCTGGTCAGCACGATCAAGAGCGGCGGCACCGTCAATGCCTGAGACGGCACCGTTGCCGCTGGACCCACGCGCCATCCGGCTGGCGGCCTCGGCCGCCAGCCGGGACGACGCGATCCTGCAGTGCGGAGAGGCCCTGCTCGCCGTCGGCGCGGTGGAGAGCGAGTACATCGACACCATGCTCGAACGGGAGCGGTCGATCTCCACCTACGTCGGCGAGGGGGTCGCCATCCCGCACGGCACCCTGGCCGGCAAGGACGCGGTCCTGTACGACGCCATCAGCTTCGTGCGCTTCCCCGAGGGCGTCGACTGGGACGGCGAGCAGGTGACAGTGTGCATCGGCATCGCCGCCAAGGGTGACGGCCACGTGCGGCTGCTCGCCGAACTCGCCCAGATCCTGATGGATCCCGACCAGGCCCGGGCCCTTCGCGAGGCGACGGAAGTCGCCGAGGTGGTCCGGCTGCTGCAACCGAACGAAGAGGACGAAGCACAGTGAAGGTCGCCCGTTTCTACGCCCCCGGCGACATCCGCGTCGAGGAGGCGCCGGAACCCGTCACCGGACCAGGCGAGATCAAGATACGCGTGCGCAACTGCTCGACCTGCGGCACCGACGCGAAGATCCTCAAGCACGGCCACCACCACATCCATCCGCCCAGGGTGATGGGGCACGAGATCGCCGGCGAGGTGGTCGAGGCCGTCGACGCCGGCGAGTGGGCCCCGGGTGACCGGGTGCAGGTGATCGCCGCGATCCCCTGCGGTACGTGCCCGGAGTGCCGCCGGGGCCGGATGACCGTCTGCCCGAACCAGGAGTCGATGGGCTACCACTACGACGGTGGTTTCGCCGAGTACATGATCATCCCGGCGAAGGTCCTCGCGGTCAACGGCGTCAACCGCATTCCCGACGAGATCGGTTTCGCCGAGGCGTCGGTGGCCGAGCCGCTGGCCTGCGTGCTCAACGGCCAGGAGCTGGCCCGCGTGGGCGAGGGCGACGACGTGGTGATCATGGGCTCCGGCCCGATCGGCTGCCTGCACGTGCGGCTGGCCCGTGCGCGGGGCGCGGCACGCGTCTTCCTCGTCGACATCAACGCCGGGCGGCTGGAGATGGCCGCCAAGCTGGTCCACCCGGACGCGGTCGTCCACGGTGAGGACGTCGTCGAGCAGGTGCTCAAACTGACCGAGGGCAGGGGGGCCGACGTCGTCATCACCGCCGCCGCCGCTGGCGCGGCCCAGGAGCAGGCGCTGCAGATGGTCGCCCGCCAGGGGCGGATCAGCTTCTTCGGCGGCCTGCCCAAGGACAACCCGATCATCCGGTGCGACTCCAACCTGGTCCACTACCGGGAGCTGACCATCGTCGGCGCCAACGGGTCGAGCCCGGCGCACAACGCCCAGGCTCTGCGGCTGATCGCCGACGGCTCGGTGCCGGTCGCCGACCTGATCACGCATCGGCTGCCGCTCACGGAGGTCCTTGAGGGCATCGACATCGTCAGCAGGGGCGAGGCCATCAAGGTGACCATCGAACCCTGACCGGTGCCGGCCCGCCGGGCCCCTCCCACCGGACCAGGTGGGAGGGGCCCGGCACACAACCGGCACAGGCCCGTCAAGCTCGCACCACTCGCAGAACGCGCACAAAGCGCAGAAGGAGAACCGGAGATGCCGGAGAGGACAGTGGTCGTCGCCTCAAGCACGGGCCTTCACGCCCGGCCCGCGAAGATCTTCGTGCAGGCCGCGGGCAAGCAGGGGGTGCCCGTCCGCATCCGTGTCGGAGAGGGCAAACCCGTACCGGCCAACAGCATGCTCGCCGTACTGGCACTGGGCGCCACGCACGGCACGGAGGTCACGCTCGAGGCGGAGGGAGCGGGAGCCGACGAGGCGCTCGACTCCCTCGCCGAACTGCTCGCCCGTGACCTCGACGCCGAAGAGAACTCCCGTGGCTGAGACGCTCAACGGCCTGGGCGTGAGCCCGGGCCGGGCCGCCGGACGGGTCTGCCGGATGGCGGGTCCGCCGGAGTTGCCCGCACCCTCCCCCGTCACCGACGCCGACGCCGAGCTCGCTCTGGCGCTGGACGCGCTGCGGGCCACGGCCGCGGAGCTGGCGGCGCGCGCGGAGAAGGCGCCCGACGCCGACGCGAAGGCGATCCTGGAGGCGCAGTCCTTCATCGCCGACGACCCCGGCCTGCACGAGTCCGTGGAGACGAGCGTCAGGTCGGGCCGGAACGCCGCGCACGCCGTCGACGAGGCCTGCGCCCATCACCGGCGCGCACTGCTGGAGGCGGGCGGCTACTTCGCCGAACGCGCCGCGGACCTCGACGACATCCGCAACCGGGCCGTGGCGGCGGTGCTGGGCCTGCCCGTCCCCGGGGTGCCCGACCCCGGCCACCCGTTCGTCCTGGTCGCCGGGGATCTCTCCCCCGCCGACACGGTGAACCTGGATCCCGGGTCCGTTCTCGCCCTCGTCACCGAGAAGGGCGGCCCGACGAGCCACACCGCCATCCTCGCCCGCGCCCGCGGCCTGCCCGCCGTGGTCGCCTGCCGGGGAGCCGACGACATCGGCGAGGGAACGTGGATCTCGGTCGACGGCCAGCTGGGCGAGGTGGAGGTCGGCATCGGCGAGGAGGCCGCCACCGCGGTCCAGCGCCGGGCCGAGGAAGACCGCCTCAGGAAGGCCACCAGCCGTGGCCCCGGGCGGACCTCCGACGGCCACCCGGTCAAGCTGCTGCTCAACGTCGGCTCGGCGGCCGACCTCACCCCCTCGGGCCACACCCCTTCCGCGGAGGGGGCCGGGGGATTCGACGCCGAGGGGGTGGGGCTGTTCCGCACGGAGTTCCTCTTCCTGGACCGGCGCGAGGAGCCGACCTACGAGGAGCAGGTGGCCGCCTATGCCGCGGTCCTCCGTGCCGCACCCGGCGGCGGGCACGTCGTGGTCCGCACCCTCGACGCGGGCACGGACAAACCGCTGCCGTTCCTCGGACTGGCCGAGGAGACCAACCCCGCGCTGGGCATCCGGGGACTTCGGGTCTCCCGGGTCAGGCCGGAGGTGCTCGACACCCAGCTCGACGCCATCGCCGAGGCCGCCCGCGCGACCGGGGCCGAAGCGTGGGTGATGGCACCGATGGTGACGACGGTGGCCGAGGCCGCCGACTTCGCCGCGCGGGCACGCGCCCGGGGCATCGCGCGGGTCGGGGCGATGATCGAGGTTCCGGCCGCCGCGCTGCGCGCCGGACGCCTGCTGGAGGAGCTCGACTTCCTGAGCATCGGCACCAACGACCTGAGCCAGTACACCTTCGCCTCCGACCGTCAGCACGGGGAACTCGCCGACCTGCTCGACCCGTGGCAGGCCGCACTGCTCCAGCTGATCGCCGACTGCGCGGCGGCCGGACAGGCGGCTGGCAAGCCGGTCGGCGTGTGCGGCGAGGCTGCGGCCGACCCGCTCCTGGCGACGGTCCTGGTCGGGCTGGGGGTCACCAGCCTGTCGATGTCCGCGCCCGGCGTCCCCGCGGTACGGGAGAGTCTCGCCGCCCACTCCCTGGAGCGGTGCCGCGAGAACGCCCGGCTCGCCCTGGCCACCGACGATCCGGGAGAGGCCAGGAAGCTGATCGCCTCGGGCCGGTGAGATCCCGTCCCGTCCAGGGCCGGGCCGCGGTGCCGGCGGCGATCCGTCTGTCGAGTCCACGCGGACCCCGCTGAGTCCGCTCCCCTTTGATCCAACGGCGACCGCATGCGTGCGGTCGCCGTTGGCATGCCGCGAAATGCCCCTGCGCTGGCTGCATATGATGGATTTGCTCCTGATTTGATGAGTTACCTCCAAGGGGCAATAGGGTTTACGGTCTATGTCCAGGAACGAAAAGAGACGTGACCCTAAGACCGTTCTGTTGCTTCTCGCGCTGAGCATCGTGGTCACGTTCACAGCCGGTGGGGCCACGGTGCTGAGCGGTAGCCTCGACCCCGTTCCCGACAGGCCCGCACCTCCCCCCGACGCCGCCCCGCCCGGCATACCGGTGGTTCCCCAGACGCCGACCCCGCCGCCTCAGCCGCAGGACACGGCCGCGCCCCTGTCACCCGCCAAGGAGCCGCTCCTGCTCGCCAACGGCCGCCAGCAGCCGCTGAGGATGAAGGTGCCCCGGGCGGCCAAGGGCCGCTACGCCGTCGCCCCCGGCGAGGCCGCCCCTCCCAAGGGGAGGAAGGGCAAGGTGATCCGGTACATCGTGGAGGTCGAGCGCGGCCTGCCGTTCGAGGCGGAGGAGTTCGCCGCCGAGGTGCACCGGATCCTCAACGACCGGCGCGGCTGGGGATACCGGTTCAAGCGGGTGCCCCGCGGCCCGGCGAGCATCAGGGTCTCCCTGAGCAGCCCGCGGACGACCGACAGGCGATGCCTGCCGATGCGGACCAACGGCATACTCTCCTGCTGGAACGGCGAGCGCGCGGTCATCAACGCGGTCCGCTGGAACAGCGGGGCGCGCGGCTACGGCCGCGACGTGGCCTCCTACCGCGAGTACGTGATCAGCCACGAGGTCGGCCACGGTCTCGGCCACGGCCACGTGTCCTGCCCGGGGCGCGGCCGGCGGGCACCGGTGATGCTCCAGCAGACCAAGTCCCTGCACGGCTGCCGTCCCAACCCCTGGCCGTCCCCCCGGCGCTGACCCCGGCCTCGCGCCCGCGTAGGACGGGCACGGCGGGCATCTCGGGCAGGGCGATGGGGGCGATGGGGACCCTGACGGACACCCGTGGCGGCTCGATGTCGTGCCCGCCGCGTCCGGCATCGCGCGGGCGACGGATCCCCCACCGGTCCGGCGCGACGGTCACCCAGCGCCGGATCAGCTCCCCGTACGGCAAAGCGGTCACCGGGAGGGGATTCGCCGCCCCCTCCCGGGGCACCCGGTAGGCATGCGAGTAGCAGTGGTGGGCGCGACGGGAAACGTGGGCACGAGCGTGGTGTCCGCCCTCGCGGCCGATCGGAATGTCACATCCATCGTGGGCCTGGCCCGCAGGCGACCGGAGTGGGACCCTCCCAAGACCACCTGGCGGACCGTGGACGTCGCCGGCGGCGACCTGGCGCCGCACCTGGAGGGGGCCGACGCGGTCGTCCATCTGGCGTGGCTGTTCCAGCCCACCCGCGACCCCGTGACGACCTGGCGGAACAACGTCCTGGGCAGCATCAGGGTCTTCGACGCCGCCGCGCGGGCGGGTGTCTCCGCGCTCGTGCACGCCTCCTCGGTGGGCGCCTACTCCTCGGCGCCCAAGGACCTGACGGTCACCGAGGACTGGCCGACCCACGGCTGGCCCGGCGCCGCCTACGGCCGGGAGAAGGCCTACGTGGAGCGGGTGCTCGACCTGTTCGAGCGCGACCACCCGGACATCAGGGTCGTGCGGCTGAGGCCGGGCTTCATCTTCAAGCGGGAGGCGGCGGTCGGGCAGCGGCGCCTGTTCGGCGGGCCGTTCATGCCGCAGCGGCTGGTACGGCCGGGCCTGATCCCGTTCGTGCCCGAAACCCCCGAACTCCGCTTCCAGACGGTCCACGGCGACGATGTCGGCGAGGCCTACCGGCTCGCGGTCACCCGGCCGGTGTCGGGAGCCTTCAACATCGCCGCCGACCCGGTGATCGAGCCCTCGGTGCTGGCCGAGCTGCTCGGTGCCCGGCTGGTGCCCGTCTCGGGCTGGGCGCTCAGGAGCACCGTCGCCGCGGCCTGGCGGCTGAGGCTGATCCCCGCCTCGCCCGACCTGGTCGATCTGGTGCTCAGGATGCCGATCATGGACACCGGCCGTGCCCGCACCGAACTGGGCTGGCAGCCGCGCCACACGGCGGTGGACGCGATGAGGGAGCTGTTCGAAGGGCTGCGAAGCGCGGAGGGCATGGACACCCCGCCGCTGTCGCCGCGCACCGGAGGTCCCGCACGCCTGGGCGAACTCGCCGGCGGCGTCGGCGGGAGGCCGTAGAACCCGGCGCCGCGACGGCCCCGCTCCCGGCCGGGAGCCGTCACCGGGCGGAGGAACGTCGGGAGCGGGAGACGCGCCGGGTCTGTCAGGGAGGACGGGAACATGGGCAGGATCTGTGTGGGCACGGCCTCGTGGACCCACCGCTCACTGCTGGAGTCCGGCTGGTATCCCGAGGACGCCTCCACCCCGGCGAAACGCCTCGCCTACTACGCGACGCGGTTCCCGGTCGTCGAGGTGGACGCCACCTACTACCATCCGCCGTCGCGGAGCACCGTGGAGGCCTGGCGCGACCGCACCCCCGCCGGCTTCACCTTCGACATCAAGGCGTTCTCCATGCTCACCGGGCACCCCACCCGGCCCGCCTCCCTCTACAAGGACCTGCGGGAGAGCCTCGGCGCGCCACAGGGGCGCAACCTCTACCCGAAGGACGTGCCACCGGAGATCCTGGACGAGGTCTGGCGGCGCTTCCTCGACGCGCTGGGCCCGCTGCACGAGGCCGGCAAGCTGGGGGCGGTGCTCTTCCAGTTCCCGCCGTGGTTCCCGATCGGGGAGGGCAACAGGCGCCACATCCTGGAATGCGCCCGGCGCTGCGCACCGATGCGCGTCAGTGTCGAGTTCCGCGACCGCACCTGGATGAGCGAGGAGAACCGTGAGGACACCCTCGCCTTTCTCGCCGGGCACGACCTCGCGTACGTGGGGGTCGACATGCCTCAGGGGCACGCCTCGTCGGTCCCGCCGGTCCTCGCCGCGACCTCCGACCTCGCCGTGGTACGGATGCACGGGCATTCCGACAAGTGGACCAGCAAGAACGTCGACGAGCGCTTCGCGTACCTGTACTCGGAGGAGGAGCTCGCCCGCTGGGCGGCGAGGGTGAAGAAGCTCGCGGAGGGCGCCGAGATCACCCATGTGCTCTTCAACAACTGCTGCGCGGACAACTCCCAGCGCAACGCCGCCCGTTTCCGCGCCCTCGTCGGCGAATCCGGAGATCGTGGCGAGGCCGAGGACCCCCAGGGCGCCGTGAGCCCGGGGAGGCCGCGGTGAACCGGTCGGCTCCGGGCGGACCGGACCGGGCGCCGGGCGGGCGGCGCCGACGGGCCCGTTGACAAGGAAGGCCGCGCTACCTGACCTGCCGCTTCGCCCTGGTCATGGTGGCCCTGCGCTCCTCCGGGGTGGTGCCTCCCCACACGCCGTACATCTGCTGGGTGTTCAACGCGTACTCCAGGCAACGCCCGCGCACCGGGCACAGGCGGCACACCGCCCTGGCGCGCTCGTACTGCTCACGGCCCGGCCCCTCATAGGACACGGGAAAGAACAGTTCGGGGTCCTCGCTGAGACAGGACGAACGGCGAGACCAGTGGATGATCGGAATGACGTTGCTCTTAACAGGCATGGCGATCCAATTGGGAGTGGGAACGGCTCAGATGTCGGCGTCTCGGATTGAGAATCGCGTGCCCGCTGTAATGGCATTCATACCTTTTAAGCGGAAAAATCGGGCCTTCTTGACCGAGGATCTCTCCCTGGCTGAAGGTCCTGGTCGGCGGGCTTCCGGGGCGGATGGATCATCTCCCCGCGCCCGCGGGACGCCGTCCCCGAGCACCGGCCCACGCCTTCCGCCGCCGGGCCGGAGTACGGTTCGCTCCGGCCCGGCGGCGGTTCGCTAACGCTCCGCCCGCGCCCGCTCGTTGGGCACGCAGTGGGTCATCTTCATACCCTCCACCGGGCGGGGCCCGTTCTTGCCCAGTCTGGACATCCGCTCACGGTCCTCGTCACTCAGGTCCTGGCTCGCCAGCGGCTCCAGATGGGAGACGTCGTCGGGGCTGATCCCGAGCCCCTCCCCGACCCTGAGGCCGAGATCGTCCTCGACCATCAGGAAATGCCAGACCATGCGCTCCTGAACCGGGCGCGAGGCCTGGGAGATCAGGTCGACGAAGTTCCGCACGAGGTCGTCGCGCTCCCACTCCTCCATCAGCAGGTAGCGCTGGCCCGCCTGCGTGTAGTCGTTGGTACGCGGGATGCGCTTACGGGTCACCCGGCCCGAGATGAGCGGGCCCTGCTCGTCGTGGGCGGGGCTCTGCCCCTCCCTGAGCCCTCCGGTGATCGACGGCTCGTAGTTGACGTGCGGGTTCTCGCCCTGCCCGTCGACGTGATAGGTCATCAGGCCGTCGCGCTGGTTGGTGCGCACCTCGGCGTTCTTGGCCTGGTTGACCGGCAGCTGCAGGTAGTTGGGCCCCACGCGGTAGCGCTGGGTGTCGCTGTAGGAGAACGTACGGCCCACCAGCATCTTGTCGTCGGAGAAGTCGAGCCCGTCGACCAGAACCCCGGTGCCGAAGGAGATCTGCTCGTTCTCGGCGAAATTGTTGGCCACGTTGCGATTGAGGACCATCTTGCCGACCGGCATGGGCGGGAACTCGTTCTCGGGCCACACCTTGGTGTCGTCCAGCGGATCGAAGTCCAGCTCGGGGTGGTCGTCGTCGCTCATGATCTGCACCAGCAGCTCCCACTCGGGGAAGTCGCCGCGGTTGATCGCCTCGTGCAGGTCCTTGGTGGCATGCCCGAGATCCTGCCCCTGGACGACGGCGGCGTCCTCCTCGGTCATGCTGCGCACGCCCTGCTTGGGCATCCAGTGATACTTGACCAGGTGGGTCTCGCCCTGGGCGTTCACCCACTTGTAGGTGTTGACCCCGAATCCCTGCATATGCCGGTAGTCGGAGGGGATGCCGCGTGGGCTGAACAGGTTGACGATCATGTGCATGCTCTCCGGCGTCTGCGACATGAAGTCGAAGATCCGTCCCGGCTCCTGCCTGAACGTCACCGGGTCCGGCTTGAGCGCGTGGATCACGTCGGGGAACTTGATGGCGTCCCTGATGAAGAAGACCCCCAGGTTGTTGCCGACGAGGTCCCAGTTGCCGTCCTCGGTGTAGAACTTCACCGCGAACCCGCGGGGGTCGCGGGCGGCCTCCGAGGAGTCCCTGCCGCCGATCACCGTGGAGAAGCGCACGGCCACGTCGGTCCGCTTGCCCGCCTCCTGGAAGAGCCTCGCCCTGGTGTAGCGGCTGATCGGCTCGTCGCCGAGCTTGCCGTAGGCCTCGAAGTGGCCGTAAGTGGTCACCCCCCGGGCGTGAACCACCCGCTCGGGGATGCGCTCGCGGTCGAAGTGGCTGATCTTCTCCAGGAACTGGTAGTTCTCCAGCGTGGCCGGGCCCCTCGCGCCGACCGTGCGCTGGTTCTGGTTGTCGTAGACCTGGTGCCCCTGACGGTTGGTCAGGACCGGGCGGTCATCACCCGACTGGGGGCCCATGCTCGACACATCCGTCATGACAACGTTTCCTTTCCCTGCCGCGGTCGCTTCGGCGTGCCAAGTACATACCGACACACGGGCTCCTTATCCGACATAAGGCGCTTTATAGCGACAAAGGAAAAAATCTTCACGAAAAAGGGCGGCGGTTTACGGGGGGCGCGCCCCTGAGCGTCCCCCGCGCGATGCCCCTGTGCCCCTGGCCGCGCCTACCCTTCCCCGGTCGCGCCGTCGGTCCACAGGTGCCCGAAACTCATCCGCCTGACCGGCGGCAGGGCGTCACACAGGCGGAACCAGGTCTTCGCGCCGTGCCGGACGAGAGGACTACGGGAGATCATGAAATTCGTGAATCTCGCGGAGGTGCGGACGGCTCCGAAGCCGTACTCACGCATCCGGGCCTCGTAGCCGCCGACGGCCTCCGCCAGGGTGCCCCGACCCCGTTGGAACGCCACCAGCCTGCTCGCCAGCAGCGCGGCGTCGCGCAGCGCCGTGTTGGCGCCGAAGCCCATCGCGGGGGTCATGTTGTGGATGGCGTCCCCGAGCAGTGTCACCGTCGTCGTGGGCCAGCGGCCGACGGGGACGGAGGTCTTGAACGGCATCAACCGGACGCTGGCCGGATCGGCCTCGGCGACCAGGCGGCGCAGGGCGGGATGCCAGCCGGAGGTCATCGTCCCGGCCAGATCCCTGAGCCCGCCACCGTCGAGGTCCGCGGTCCCTGCCGGATAGATCCCACGAGGGGCGACGAAGGCCCACAGCACGTAGTCCTGAAGATCGTCGGCCAGAGCCCTCAGGTCGAGCCCGAACCCGGCGAGATCGGTCTCCAGACCGGCCCCATCCCCTTCCCCGGCGGCCGGCCCGGCTCCGCGGACGAAACCGAGGCCGCTCCCCTGGGCGAGGAGGCTCTCCGCCCTGCGCCTGCCGTTGAAGGCCGCGGTGAACATCGCGCTCCCGCTCGGCGGCAGGATGAGATTGAGCCCGTCGGCAAGGTTTCGTGGCAGCCACCCACGAACCCGGTCGTCCAGCGGCAACCTGGCGCCGATCGCGAGCGCGCCGGTGTCGACGCGACGGGCCCCCGGCAGATACTGCCCGCGTACGCGCGAGTCGGCGCCGTCCGCGCCGACCAGCACATCACCGGTGGCCGAGGTGCCGTCGGCGAAGAAGGCGGTGACCCTGCCGTCCGGTCTCGTCTCGTAGCGTTGGAACGTCTTACCGTGGTGGACGACGCCCTCCAGACCGGCGAGCAGGAGCCTGCGCAGGGTGGTGCGGCTGACGGCGTACTGGCCTCCGGAGGGATCGGCGGCCCCGCCGGTCATCACGCTCTCCTCCACGAACACGAGCTCGCGCAGCCGGTGGGTGTGGAAGCCGAAGCCGGGGCCGGGGTGGCCCGAGGTGGCGAGGAACGCCTCCCACAGCGGGCGCGGCAGGCAGCGGTGCAGGGCCCTGCTGCCGATCTGGTTCATGTGGATGCGGTAGCCCTGCACCCAGTCGGCGGCCTCGCGCGCACGCTCGTAGACCTGGACGTTCACCCCTGAGGGCAGTAGTGCCTGAGCCAGCGCCAGCCCTCCTATGCCACCTCCGACGACGAGGACGTCGAGTGGTTCGGCGGGCATGTCAGGCTCCTCCTTCGTCTTCGTCGGGGGTGGCATCGGAGGGCGTTTCCGGGGATCCACCGGTGGCGCCGAGAAGCCGGGGCAGTTCCTCAAGCAGCGTCTCGTGCCACGTGATCTCCGCCCGCAGGCGGATGAGGGTGTGGTCGAAGCCGAGCGGTTCTAGGCCGCGCAGGTGGGGGGTGGCCGCCTCCCTCAGCCGCTGCCAGCTCTGGAGCTCGGCGGTGAGCCTGCGATGCCGGTCCTCGAGGACGGCCCTCAGCTCCCGCTCGCCCATGTCGGCGCTGAGCTGAAGAGCGAGGTCCACGGGATCGGGCCGCAGCCGGGTGTCACGCAGGGCCGCCTCACGCAGCGACTCCAGCTCCAGCGCGCCGTCCTCGGTGATCGCGTAGACGGTCCGCGCCGGGAGGTTGCCCTGCTGCTCGGTGCGCACCGTCTCGATCACCCCCTCGGCCTCCATGCGGTGCAGCGCCCCGTACAGGGAGCCGACCTTGATGTCGGTCCACAACTCGGTCCGGTCCGTCTGCGCGCTCTGCCGGATCTGATGACCGTGCATCGGTCCCCGGCGAGCCAGCGCCCCCAGGATGAACAGTCGCGTACTACTCATGCGACTACTCAAACACGAGTAGGTGACATAGTCAAATATGAGTACTCGTAAGCGAGTGCAAGGACGAGAGAAAACCCCCGTGAGGACGTCCACCGGCTCGCTTCGGACTCGACGCCCCGCCTCACCGGGATACGCCGTCGACATCCGCGACGAACGTGCCCAGACGGTCACTCACCAGGAGAAAGACCCGAGCGATCTCTCCGTCCGGACACCCATCCGGCTCGCTTCAAGCTCGACGGGCGCATCCGGCCCGAGTCCGCCGGACATCCCCGGATGGGCCTCCCTAGATCGGCTCGCCCTCGTTCTCGTCGCCCCGATCCGGCCCTGGCGTTCCGGTCCCGCTCTGGCTCGGCGACGGTGACGGCGTAGGCTCGCCGGGCTCGGGTGTCGCCGGGACCGGCGGCGGGGTCGGGACGAACACCGTGGGCGGCAGCGGCCTCGGCAACGGCTCGGAATCGTCTTCCCTGCGCAACAGAAGCCAGACCATCACGGCCAGCAGCACGAGCAGCACGGTCAGCACGACCCCCGCGATGATCACGGACCGGCGGGTCTCGGTCGGCGGCGGCGCGCCCTTGGGCGGCGGTGGCAGCGCCGGGGAGCGGTCACCCACCCAGTGCGGCGCGAAGTCAGGGCCGTGCTGCTCACCGATCAGCGTGCCGCTGACCAGCACCGCCTCGAGGAACCGCTCCGCCCCCGCCCGGTCCGGCTCATACGGCGTGGCCACCCACGGGGCGCTCCCACCGTCCATCGCCAGCACCTGCGGGACCGCATCGGCCACGGCGGTACGCGTGCGCGTCGCCCAGGCCATCCAGCCCCGTACGCCGGAACGGCTCGCCGTCGCTTCGCGGACCCCGGTGACGAAACGGTCACGGGCCGCCGGGTCGAGCGCCGCCCCCTTGGTCAGCACCGCGACCGAGACGGCCCGGCCATCGGGCGCCAACCCGAGGTAGACCAGACCCGCGGGTCCCACGCGCAGACGGGCCTGCACGACGAAGGGCCCCAACTGGGGCGGATCACCGTACTGGAGTGGAGTGGCCACGTCTGACATGAAAGCACACCCCGCCGATCGCACCACGCTTCACGGGGACCGGGATCGACCACCCGACGGGACTCCGAACGGAACCCGCCGGACCTGCGGCAGGACCGGCACACGAACCCGCCGGGTCCCGCTGCGGGCCCTATGCGGGCCCTATGCGGGCACTGTCAGGAAATACGGAGCGAGCCCGCCGTGCGAGCCGCCACTTCATTTGATGGAATACCGACATGACCGTCGCCGAAGAACTGCCGCGCGAGACCG
This sequence comes from Streptosporangium sp. NPDC049046, assembly GCF_040649155.1. Classification (NCBI taxonomy): domain Bacteria; kingdom Bacillati; phylum Actinomycetota; class Actinomycetes; order Streptosporangiales; family Streptosporangiaceae; genus Streptosporangium; species Streptosporangium sp. NPDC049046. The sequence goes on from NZ_JBEZEZ010000005.1 coordinate 63,559, forward strand.
ACACCGGATTGCTGCGCGACGCCCTGGCCGAGGTCCGGCGGGTCATCGTCGGGCAGGAACACATGGTGGAGCGGCTGCTCGTGGCACTCCTCGCCCGAGGTCACTGCCTGCTGGAGGGCGTGCCCGGGGTGGCCAAGACCCTGGCGGCCTCGACCCTGGCCACGGTGGTCGGCGGGGAGTTCGCCCGCATCCAGTTCACTCCCGACCTGGTCCCCAGCGACATCGTGGGAACCCGGGTGTACCACCCCTCCCGCGAGGCCTTCGATGTCGAGCTCGGCCCGGTTTTCGTCAACTTCCTGCTCGCCGACGAGATCAACCGGGCCCCGGCGAAGGTACAGTCGGCGCTGCTGGAGGTCATGGCCGAGCGGCAGGTGACCCTGGCCGGGGAGACCCACTCCCTGCCGAAGCCGTTCATCGTGCTGGCCACCCAGAACCCGATCGAATCCGAGGGCGTCTACCCCCTCCCCGAGGTCCAGCGCGACCGGTTCCTGTTCAAGGTCCGCGTCAGCCACCCCAGCGCCCATGAGGAGCTGGAGATCCTGCACCGGATGAGCGTGACACCGCCGACCCCCAGAGCGGTACTCGACCCCGCGCGGCTGGCCGCGCTGCAGTCCATGGCCGACCAGGTGTCGGTCCATCAGCTCGTCGCCGACTACGTGGTCAGGCTTGTGATGGCCACCCGCTCCCCCGCCGACTACGGCCTGGCCGAGCTGCAGGAGAACATCGAGATCGGCGTCAGCCCTCGGGCCACCCTCGGCCTGGTCGCCGCGGGCCGCGGCCTGGCGCTGCTGCGCGGCCGTGACTACCTGCTCCCCGACGACGTGCGCGACGTGGCGGTGGACGTGATGTCCCACCGGCTGATGCTCACCTTCGACGCCCTGGCCGACGGGATCGACCCCGAGGAGGTGGTCCGCCAGATCCTCGCCGCGGTACCACCCCCCCTGGTCGTCTGGAACCAGGGCCCCCGGTAACCCCCCGGAAAAAGGCTGTAAGGCCCAGGAGGGCTGGACCGAAGAGGGCCGTGAGGCCGCGCCGGGGACTGGACTGAGGAGAGGAAGGTCGTGAGGAACGAACGACCTTCCTCGACGAGGGAAGGAGCCGGACAAGAGCGGCCGAACCGCGACGCGAAGCGTCGCCGACCAGCACGTGAGGCCGCGCCGGGGACTGGACTGAGGAGCGAAGGAGCGAAGCGGATGAGCGACGAGGGAAGGAGCCGGGTAAGAGCGGCCTCACCGCGACGCGAAGCGTCGCAAACAAACACAGCCGAGCAGGCGTTGCGGCGGCTGGAGCTCACCATCGTCCGGCGCCTGGACGGGCTGCTGCAGGGGGCCCACCAGGGGCTCCTGCCCGGTCCGGGCAGCGAGTTCGGCGACAGCCGGGTCTACGTGCCCGGCGAGGACGACATCCGGCGGATGGACTGGGCGGTGACCGCGCGCACGACCGTCCCGCACGTGCGCGACCTGATCGCCAACCGGGAACTGGAGACCTGGGCCCTGGCGGACCTGTCGCCCAGCATGGACTTCGGCACCGCCGACATGGAGAAGCGGGATCTGGTCGTGGCCGCCGTCGGGGCGATCGGCTTCCTGTCCGGCCGGATCGGAAACCGCTTCGGCACCTACGTCCTGCACGACGAGTACGTCCACCGGATGCCCGCCAGGAGCGGCCGCCCGGCCCTGTACGGCCTGCTGCACTCGCTGATGGACGCCCCGAGGGGCCGTGCCGTCGCCGATGCCCCGGACCTGGCCGAGGCGATCGAGATCCTCGCCTCGGCGCGGCGGCGGCGCGGTCTTCGAGTGATCGTCTCCGACTTCCTCGACCCCGAGCCCACCCTCGATCCCGGCCTGGAGCTGCCCTGGGAGCGGCCGATCCGCCGGTTGGCCGCCCACCACCAGGTGCTGGCCGTCGAAGTGATCGACCCTCGCGAGCTGGAGCTGCCACCGGTGGGGCTGGTCACCATGACCGACCCCGAGACGGGCAGGAACCGCCAGATCCAGCTCACCCCCAAGGTCCGCCACGCGTACGCGGAGGCCGCCGCCGCGCAGCGGATGACCAACCGGATGGCGCTGCGCCGCTGCGGGGTGGCCCACCTGGTGCTGCGCACCGACCGCGACTGGGTGTTCGACATCGCCCAGTTCGTGCTGCGGCAGCGCCGTATGGCACACCTGACCCATCGGCCCCCAAGATCGGGAGCGACCCGGTGACCTTCCTCTCTCCGGTCTGGCTGTGGCTGTTCGCCGCGCTGGCGCTGCTCGTGGCCGGCTACGTGGCCGCCCAGTTCGCCCGGCGCCGCTACGCGCTGCGGTTCACCAACCTGCCTCTGCTGGCGCTGGTGTCCCCCGCGGGGCCCGGCTGGCGGCGGCATGTGGCCCCCGCGCTGTTCCTCGTCATGATGAGCCTCCTGATCGTGGGGGCGGCCCGCCCCGCCGACTCGGTACGCATCCCCCGCGACCGCGCGACGATCATCATCGCGCTGGACGTCTCGCTCTCGATGGAGGCCGGCGACGTCCAGCCGAACCGGATCACCGCGGCCAAGGAGGCCGCCCAGAAGTTCGTCGCCGACCTGCCGGAGCGGTTCAACGTCGGGCTGGTCGCCTTCGCCCGCTCCGCCTCGGTCGTGATCTCACCCACCACCGACCACCAGGCGGTCAGCACCTCCCTCGGCAATCTCAGCACCCGGGCGGGCACCGCGATCGGCGAGGCGGTCTTCAGCTCCCTGGAGTCGCTGCGCTCCTTCGACCAGCAGGCGGTGACCGACCCGCCTCCGGCCGCGATCGTGCTGTTGTCCGACGGCGACAACACCTCGGGCCGCTCGGTGGCTGAGGCGATCGAGACGGCGATGAACTCACGGGTGCCGGTCTCCACGATCGCCTACGGCACCCAGGACGGCACGGTCTCGATCGACGGCCGCGACGTGAACGTGCCGGTGAACAAGGCCACCCTGCAGACCCTGTCGGACGGCACCGGCGGCCGGGCCTACGAGGCGGAGTCGGGCAGCCAGTTGCGGCAGGTGTACGAGCAGATCGGCACCTCGCTGGGTTACCGGACGGTCAACCAGGAGATCACCCAGTGGTTCGTGGTGGCGGCGATCCTGGCCGGGCTGGTGACCGCCGGAGTGGCCTTGCTGCTGGGGTCGCGGATCCCCTGATCTCACACGTCGGGGCGGACATACGGCTGGGGCGGCGGGTGAGGGCGGGCGCTCCCGTCTCCGCCGACCGGCCGGGAGCGGGGCGGGTGTACGGGGTGGTCCCGCGCCTTCGGCGTCGTGGCCGCCCTGAGCCGGTCCCCGCCGTTGGTAACGTTCTACGACGTGGCACATTACTTCGAGGAGCGTCCGGAGACCGCGGGCCGTCCCGGCTCGGTCACGCTCGTGCTCCCCGACCTTCATCTGAAGCTGGAGACCGACAGCGGGGTGTTCTCCGCCGAGCGTGTCGACCAGGGCACCCGGATCCTGCTGGAGAGCGTCCCGCCTCCCCCACCGAGCGGTGACCTGCTCGACCTGGGCTGCGGCTACGGGCCGATCGCGCTGACGATGGCCTCGCGTGCCCCGGAGGCGACGGTCTGGGCGGTGGACGTCAACCGCAGGTCGGTCGAGCTGTGCGCGAGAAACGCCAGAGCCGCCTCCCTTGACAAAGTAAGGTCGATGCATGTCGACGAGGTCCCCCCGCAGGTGCGCTTCTCCGCCATCTGGTCCAACCCCGCGATCCGCATCGGCAAGGCCGCGATGCACGAGATGCTGACCCGCTGGCTGTCGCGTCTCACCCCCGACGGCGTCGCCCACCTGGTCGTCCAGAAACACCTGGGCTCCGACTCCCTGCAGCGCTGGCTGAACGAGCGGGGCTGGCCCACCGAGCGCGTGGCCTCCCGCTCCTCGTACCGGATCCTCCGGGTGGAGGCGCGCCCGGGGACGGACCCCGCGCCGTGAGCGGCCGTTCTCCGGCGGGCACCAGAGGCGCCGAGGACTCCCGACACCGGATGGCACCGGGTGGCGACTGAGCGGCACTGAGCGGCCCTGAAGTGGTGAGACACGACGAGACACGGTCACCGCGGACCGAGCGCGGAACGACCCCTGAACGAACTCTGAACGAACCCGGAACCAACGAGGAACGACGAGAAACAGTGAACGACCAATGACGGCGAATCCGCGCAGGCAACTGCGCCCGACCGATGTCAAACGCCTCAACCGCACCTGGCGGAGGAACACCGAAGGGCGGCTGGCTCTGATCCTGGAGTCGGTGACCGGCCCGTTCAACATCGGCTCCATCTTCCGCACGGCCGCCGCCTTCGGTGTGGAGCGGGTCTGGCTGGCGGGCAACGCCACCCCGCCGACCAACCCCAAGGCGCAGAAGACCGCGTTGGGCACCGACAGGCTGGTGGCCTGGGAGGAGCCGGTCCCCGTCCTGGAGGCCGTACGGGCGGCGAAGGAGGACGGGTTCGCCGTGGTGGCGGTGGAACTCACCGGCGACGCGGTGCCTCTGTCCGAGGCCAGGCTCGACGGCGACGTGTGCCTGGTGGTGGGCAGCGAGGACCACGGCTGCTCCCCCGCGCTGCTGGAGGCCGCCGACGGCGTCTGCTACATCCCTCAGGTCGGCCGGGTCGGGTCGTTCAACGTCGCGGTGGCGGCGGCGATCGCGATCGCGGAGGCCCGCCGCCAGGAGTGGTCGGGCAAGGTGCCCGCCGAGGAGTGACGGCCCTCGACGGGCGAGGTGCCGCCCGAGGAGCGACCGCCCCGGCCGGTCACGGCGACCTCTTCTCCTCCGTTCCGCGGCCGACGGCCGCGCGCCCGGCGCGGTCGCGCCCGTCGTGCCCGCCGCTCCCCTCACGCCCTTCACGCCCGTCGTGACCGTCGTGACCGCCGTGATCCCCGTCGCCGAGCGGGACCTTCTCGCCGCCGTACGCCCTGCTCATCCTGGCGCGGAGTTCACGCAGCGGGTGGTACTTCCCTCCGCGCGGCGGGCCGCCGTCCCCGCCGCCCTCCTCGGCCGCCCCTTCGAGGATCGGGACCGGCTCCTTGCCTCGGACCTGGGCCTCGATGGATTCGAGGGAGGGGACGTGGACCTCGAAGTACTCACCCGTGGGCCGGCGCTTGATCACACCGGTCTCCACGCCGTGACCGAGGGCGTCGGCGTCGCGGCGCTGCAGCCCCACACAGATCCGGTAGGTGACGAGGTACGCCAGTGCCGGGCCGAGGAAGACCAGGACCCGGCCAATGTAGATCATCTTGTTCAGCGAGAGGTGGAAGACCGAGGCGATCACGTCGTTGGAGGCCATCAGCCACAGGACGCCGTAGAACGTGACCGCCGACACGCCGATCGCGGTGCGGTGCGGGTTGTTGCGGGGACGGTCCACGATGTGGTGCTCGCGGCGGTCCCCGGTGACCCACTGCTCGACGAACGGATAGAGCGCCAGGCCCGTCAGGATGATCCCCAGAGGGACCAGCGCCGGGATCAGCACGCTCATCGGCAGCGTGAAGCCCAGGAAGTTGATCTCCCAGGAGGGCATCAGGCGCAGCGAGCCGTCCAGGAGCGCCAGGTAGAAGTCGGGCTGGGTGCCCGCCGAGATGTCGGACGGCACGTAGGGGCCGTACAGCCAGACGGGGTTGATCTGGGCGAAGGTGCCGAGCAGCGCGACGACGCCGAAGGTGAACATGAAGTAGGCGCCTGATTTGATCATGAAGGAGGGGTAGGTCGGCGCGCCCACCACGTTGTCGTTGGTGCGGCCCTTGCCCGGCATCTGCGTGTGCTTCAGCACCCACGTCAGGATCAGGTGGGCGGTGATGAGTGCCAGCAGTACGGCCGGGATGAGCAGGATGTGGATCGAGTAGAAGCGCGCGATGACGTCCTGGCCGGGATACTCGCCGCCGATGAGGAAGAAGCTGAGCCAGGTGCCCACCACCGGCAGCGACTGCGCCACACCGGCGGTGATCCTCAGGCCGGCACCGGAGAGCAGGTCGTCGAGCAGGGAGTAGCCGGTCAGGCCCTCGAACAGTGCGAGAGCCAGCAGGGCGACGCCGATCAGCCAGTTCAGCTCGCGCGGCTTGCGGTAGGCGCCGTTGAAGAACACCCGCAGCATGTGGATCATCATGCCGCCGATGAACAGCAGGGCCGCCCAGTGGTGCATCTGCCGCATCAGCAGGCCGCCGCGCACGTCGAAGCTGAGGTCCAGCGAGGAGGCGTACGCCTCGGACATCGTGACGCCCCTGAGCGGCGAGTAGGAGCCGTTGTAGACGACCTCGTTCATGCCGGGCTTGAAGAAGAACGTCAGGAACGTGCCGGTCAGCAGCAGGATGACGAACGAGTAGAGAGCGATCTCGCCCAGCAGGAACGTCCAGTGGTCGGGAAAGATCTTCCGCATGTTCCGCTTGAGGAACGTCGCCGCGCCGAGGCGATCGTCGAGGAAGACGCCCACGCGCGCCAGGCGTCCGGGAGTGCTTCCCGTGCTCATGCGCGGCCTCCGTTCTCACAACCAGGGCCTCGACGCCACCTGCCCCCGAAGAAGGAAAAACCGGGCGTAACGGCGAGACACCCCGTGGACAACCAGGTGTTTTTCCATCATCCACGGCGATAGGCAGGCCAGGGCAAAGCCTTGCCCCGGGTCAGGTCGGCGCCGGGCGGCCGCTGTCACGCCCTCCGTCCCGCTCTGCCCGTCCCCTCCCGTTCAGGGCCTTGTGATCCAAACGTTCACCTGCCCGCGATGACGCGCCCGGCCCGCAGGGGGCATACTCCTGCACGTGCAACGCCGTTACGCCTTCCTCGACCATCCCGGCCCGCTGCCCTTCGCGCACAGGGGTGGTGCCGCCGAGGGCAGGGAGAACACCTTCCCCGCCTTCGAGCGGGCCGTCGAACTCGGTTACACGTATCTGGAGACCGACGCGCACGCCACCTCCGACGGCGTGCTGCTCGCCTTCCACGACCACACCCTGGACCGGGTGACCGACCGCAGGGGCAGGATCGCCGGACTGCCGTACCGGCTGGTGCGCGAGGCGCGGATCGGCGGCGTGGACGAGATCCCGCTGATGGAGGACCTGCTGGGCTCGTGGCCCGAGGCGCGCTTCAACATCGACGTCAAGGAGTCGGCGGCCATCGCGCCGCTCGCCGCCGCGGTCAGGCGGACCGCCTCCCACGACCGGATCTGCCTCACCTCCTTCTCGGAGGAGCGGCTCGCCAGGGCCCGTGCCGCGATCGGCCGCGACGTGTGCTCATCGCTCGGCCCGCGCGGCGTGGCGACCCTGCGCGCCGCCGCCTCCACCTCCGGCTACGGCCGCCTGCTCGCCCGCCTGGCCCGCGCCGGGGTGCCGTGCGCGCAGGTGCCGGTCGGCTTCCGCGGCCTGCGGATCACCACGCCCGCCCTGATCCGCACGGCGCACGCGCTCGGCATGCAGATCCACGTGTGGACCGTCAACGACACCGGGGTGATGGAACGCCTGCTCGACCTCGGCGTGGACGGGCTGATGACCGACAACATCTCAGGGCTGCGCGGCGTGCTGGAGTCTCGCGGCCAGTGGTATCCGGGCCGTCTCGCCGCGTAAGCCGTATCCCCGCGATCCCCTGTTTCCCCTCTCCTCTCCTCTCCCCGCCTCCCCCCTCCCCCCTCCCCCCGAAAGACCGAGGACCGCCCATGACCTCAGAACAGGTCGTCGAGGACTCCCCCCAGTCCCGCCGCCGCGAGCAGCGCGGCTGGTACTTCTACGACTGGGCGAACTCCGCCTTCCCGACCACCATCCTGACGGTCTTCCTCGGCCCGTACCTGACGACGATCGCGGAGACCGCCGCCCAGGGACGCCCGTACGTGGACGTGATCGGGTTCGACGTGCGGCCCAGCGCCTACTACTCCTTCGTGGTGGGCTGTGCGGCCATCCTGCAGATCATCCTGATGCCCGTCGTGGGCGCGCTGGCCGACCACACCGGCAGGAAGAAGGAGCTCCTCGGTCTCTTCGCCTACCTCGGCGCCGGCGCGACCGTCTGCTTCTGGTTCGTCGCCGACGGACGCTACCTGCTGGGCGGCGCGCTGTTTTTGGTGTCCAGCGTCGCCTTCGCCGCCGCGTTCGTGATCTACAACTCGTTCCTGCCGGAGATCGCCACGGCGGACGAGCGCGACAAGGTCTCCGCCAGGGGCTGGGGCTTCGGCTATCTCGGCGGCGGCCTGCTGCTCGCCGTCCACCTGGCTCTGTTCCTCTATCACGAGTACTTCGGCATCACCGAGGGCGAGGCCGTGCGCATCGCCCTGTCGTCCGCGGGCCTGTGGTGGGGCGGGTTCACGATCATCCCGCTGCTGCGGCTGCGCAACCGGCGGGCGCTCCCCTCGGGCGCGGAGAACGTGGGCCAGGCCATGACCGGCAGCTTCCGGCAGCTGGGCCGCACGATCAGGGAGCTGCGGCGCTACCCGCTCACCCTGGGTTTCCTCGTCGCCTATCTGATCTACAACGACGGCGTGCAGACCGTCATCTCCTTCTCGGCCACCTACGCCGACAAAGAACTCGGACTGGATCAGACCGTACGGATCGCCGCGATCCTGATGGTGCAGTTCGTCGCCTTCTTCGGCGCCCTGCTGCTCGGCAGGCTCGCCGCCTCGTACGGGGCCAAGCGGGTCGTGCTGGCCGCGCTGATCGCCTGGATCGCCGTGGTGGCCGTGGCCTACTTCCTGCCCAAGGGCGCGGCCCTGCCCTTCTTCGCGCTGGGATTCGCCATCGCGATCGTGATGGGCGGGACACAGGCCCTGTCGCGATCGCTGTTCTCCCACGTGATCCCGAAGGGCAAGGAGGCGGAGTACTACAGCCTGTACGAGATCAGCGACAAGGGCTCGACGTTCCTCGGCTCGTTCACCCTCGGCCTGGCGCTCCAGCTGACCGACAGCTATCGCCTGGGAATCATCTCTTTGGTGATCTTCTTCGTGCTCGGATTCGTGCTGCTCGCCCTCATCAACCTGCCCAAGGCCATCAGAGCGGCCGGAAACCAGGTGCCGGAACGCATCTGAGAACCCCAGAAAAAAGGGTCCTTCGCAGACCGGGTCAAGAACGTGCGATTGGATCACCCTGTCTGTGGGAATCCACACACGGTACCAAGCGTTGTACGCCGTGGGAGACGAACCCCTCACGACGGGGCCCTCAGGAGGCATTCAGACATGGGCGAGCGTGCGCTACGCGGCACCAGACTCGGGGCGACCAGCTACGAGAACGACCGCAACACCGATCTGGCCCCGCGCCAAGAGGTGTCCTACACCTGCCCGAAGGGCCATCGATTCGACGTTCCGCTTGCCGCTGAAGCAGAGATCCCGGCGACCTGGGAGTGCCGCATGTGCGGCGCGACCGCCCTCCGGGTGGACGGCGAGCAGCCGGAGGCCAAGAAGGCCAAGCCCCCGCGAACGCACTGGGACATGCTGCTGGAGCGCCGCACGATCGAGGACCTGGAGGAGGTGCTCAACGAGCGCCTGGCGATTCTACGCGCCCAGCGCCGCAAGAGCGCCTGACCGAATTCGGAGAGTTGGCGACCCCCGGCCCCGCGAGGGCCGGGGGTCCGTTCTTTCCCGTCCCCGGGCTCTCCCCTGACCGTCGCTTCCCCCACTCGCCCCGAGGCTTCCAAGAGCCTCACCCTCCCGCTCGGAAAGAGCGTCCCCGCCTCGAGGGTCGTCCGGCTCTTCCATGCGGTGAACGAGGCGAAGTGGCCTAACCGGCTGGTTGGGAATTGGTGCTTAAGATCGATCCACTTCCCGGCTAGGGTCGCTTCCATGACCATTTCCACCAGTGAGGACACCGGCGGTTCCGCGCCGACGACGGCCCATGAGAAAGCCACGGCGCTACGGGCGCTGCACGTACCCGGCCGTCCGCTGGTAGTGCCCAACGTCTGGGACGCCGCGTCGGCCCGTGCGGTCGAGGCGGCGGGCTTCCCGGTGATCGCCACCGGCAGCGCCGCGATCGCCCCGGTGCTCGGCTACGACGACGGCGAGGAGACCCCGGTCGAGGAGATGCTGGCCGCGATCGCCAGGATCAGCCGCTCGGTCGGCCTGCCCGTCACCGCCGACATGGAGCGCGGCTACCGGCTTGAGCCCGCGGAGCTGGTCGAGCGGCTCGTCGCCGCGGGGGCGTCAGGCTGCAACCTGGAGGACTCCGACCCCCGTACGGGCGCGATGATCGACGTCGACGAGCAGATCGCCTTCCTCTCCGCCGTCAGGAGTGCCGCGACCGACGCGGGCGTGGACCTGGTGATCAACGCCCGAGTCGACGCCTACATGCAGGGGCCGGGAAGCCCCGAGGAGCGACTGACCGAATCGGTGCGGCGGGGGCGCGGTTACCTGGAGGCGGGCGCCGACTGCGTCTATCCGATCTTCGTGGCCGAGGCGGAGGCCGTTCGCGCGCTGGTCGAGGGGATCGACGGACCGATCAACATCCTGTTCCGTCCCGGCACACCGTCCATCGGCGAGCTCGCGGCCCTCGGGGTGGCCCGCGTGAGTTTCGGCCACGGCCTGCACAAGGCTGTGCAGGCGTACGCGGCACGGATGCTCGCGGCGATCCGGGACGGCGAGAGCCCTTATCCCTCCGAGCCTCCCACCCCCTGACTCCGACGGCCCGGGCCCTGGAACCGTCTGATCTCGACGGTCCAGGGCCCGGTGACCTGTCCGTCCCCACGGGGCCCGGCGCCCTCCGACCTTGGCACCCGGGCCCCCTTACGCCTCCGCCCGAGGGTGGCCATCACCACTCGTCGGCGGGCAGGTCGACGCCGTTGACGCGGTCGTAGATCACTACCCCGTCGGACAGCCTGACCACGCGCACCCTCCTGGCGAGCCCTGCCGTCTCCAGGCTGCGCGCCGAGTTCACCGCGTACTTCGGGAAGTGATAGCGGTCGTGGGTGCCGCCGTGCGGCTCGTCACGCTCGCAGACCACCTCGTAGCGGTCCTCCGGCCATACCGGAGGCGGTGGCGTCTTCTGTCCTCGACCGGCGAGCCTGCTCATCGGCCCGCCTCCTCTCCTGGGATGTTCACGTCAAGTGAGTGAGACAGTCACCGCGTGCTTGGTTTAGACATTCGTAATCACCCCATTATGGCCATGCGCAACCGAAGAACTGTAAGGTGAGCTCCCCTCGTAGTGATTGGCCGATCAACCAGTCACTGCCCGAACCACCCCACGGCCACCTCATGGCCATCCCACGACCACTCCCGCACGCCAGCTCGGCCCGACTCCGTCCTGGCACGTTCCATTACCCCCGCACGCCAGCCCGGCCTGACCCCGTCCTGGCACGTTCCATTGCCCTCCCGCATGCCAGGAGTTCGTCATGTCCCCCATCGACCATTTCGCCTACGGGCTCGTCACGCCGGTCGCCTCGTACATCATGTCGAGCACCGGATCCCTGCTGGGACTGCTGTTCGCCGCGCGGGCCCGAGGGGCGGAGGGCAGCTCACGCGCGCTCTGGCTCGGCGGCGCGGCCCTGTCCATCGGCGGGACCGGCATCTGGGTGATGCACTTCATCGCGATGATGGGCTTCGACGTCATGGGCACGTCGATCCGCTACGACGTCCCGCTCACCGTCGCGTCCGCACTGCTCGCGATCGTCGTCGTCGGCGCCGGCCTGTTCCTGGTCTCGCACCGGGAGAACAGCACCGGCGCGCTCCTCGCCGGCGGTTTGCTGACCGGCCTGGGCGTGGCCGGAATGCACTATCTGGGCATGGCGGCCATGAACATGTCCGCACACGTGAGCTACGACCCCCTCCTGGTCGGACTGTCGCTGATCATCGCGGTGGTCGCGGCGACGGTGGCACTCTGGTTCAGCGTGCGCGTGCGCGGGGCACTCGCCACCACCGGCGCCGCCCTGCTGATGGGCTTCGCGGTGAACGGGATGCACTACACCGGTATGTTCGCCATCGGGGTCGAGTTGCACGACACCCCCGCCCCGACGAGCGGGGCACAGGGAATGGACTTCATGCTGCCCCTGCTCGTCGGGATCAGCATGCTCAGCCTCGGCCTGCTCTTGGCGATCTTCCTGTCCCCCTCGGAAGAGGAGATGCGCGAGGACGCGAGACTCCTGTCCCAACTGCGGCGCGATCGCCCGAGCGAGAACCCCCGGCCCGCGGGGTCGATGGAGCCCCACGCGCGGCCGGCCCGGCGGCACGAGCCCTCCCTCTTCGACGACCACGGCTCCGGGCACTGACCGAGGACCGGCCACCCGGGCCCGGCAGTGCCGTCCCTCGTCCTCCTCCGCCTCGGCCCCGGGGAAAACCCGTGGCACCGGCCGCTTCCCCGCGGGCACACTGCCCTCGTGAGCGAAACATCGGGCCGCACGGTGAGCGTCCTCGTGACGTCGGGCACCGAATGGCTGGGAACCGTGGGCCCGTTCCCCGTGGCCGAACCCTGGTGGGCCGAGGTCGGTTCGGTCGTGACCCATCTGGAGGGCGTGCTCGGCACGCCCGTGGTGGTACTGCGCCTGGTCGACGTCGAGAACGGCGGCGGCCCTCGCGATGGCCCTCGCGACGGTCACACGACCTATCACGTCGAGGCTCTGGACCGTCCCGCGGCCGGTCCGGCCGACCTCCGGCCCGGCGCCCCGGACGTGACCGGCAGGCCGGTCCCGGGAGACCTGGCGGGCCCCGTGGCGCACCGGGCGGAGTGGGCGAAGGCGTCCGGAGTGCGCGAGGCACTGGCCTGGGCCCAGGCCGCGCTGCGTGAGGCGGGCAGACCCGCCGAGGGTCCCGTCCGGCAGGTGAGGACCTGGAACCTGGCGGGGTTGTTCCGCATCCCCACGCGCCCGGGACCGGTCTGGCTGAAGATCACTCCTGGGTTCGCCTCCGACGAGGCCCGCGCGATCGGGATGCTCGCGGCGCAGGATCCCGGCCTGGTGCCCGCGATCGTGGCGGCCGACACCCCGAACCGGCGGGTGCTCCTGGAGCACGTGCCCGGCGGCGACTGTCACGGGGCGTCGCGGGAGATCGTCGTCGAGGCGGTGAGCCGCCTGGCGAGGGCACAGGCGGCCCTCGCCGAACACGGGTGCGCGCCACCCGACGGACTTCCCGACCGCACCCCCTCGGTTCTGGCCGCGCTGGTGGGCGGACTGCTCGACGGTGAGGCGGCCGACGACCTGAACACCGGGGAGTTGCGCCTCGCCCACCGGCTCGCCGGTCGTCTGCCGTCGCTCGCCGCCTCGCTGGAGTCATGCGGCCTGCCGTGCACGCTGGTGCACGGCGACTTCCATCCGGGCAACTGGATGGCGGGACCGCGCGGCACCGTCGTGCTGGACCTCGCCGACAGCCACTACGGCCACCCCGTCCTCGACGGCCTGCGCCCCCGTGACTTCCTGCCCGGCGACCTCTGGGAAGCGGCCGCGGAAGCCTGGTGCGAGACGTGGGCCGCGGCCGTCCCCGGCTGCGACCCGGCCCGCGCGCTGCTCCTGGCCGAACCTCTGCAGCACCTCGCGTACGCGGTCCGCTATCAGGAGTTTCTCGACAACATCGAGCCCAGCGAGCGGCGGTACCACGAGGGCGACCCGGCGCAGGCCGTCCGCGCGGCCGTGACCGCCGCCGAGGCGATCGGCGTCCTCTGAAGCTGGGGGACGCCGGGCGACGCCGAAGAACACTGAGGGACGCCTGTTTCCGAGAGGGCCTCCCGCCGGGAGGTCACCGGGGACGGCGCCGCCGGGCCTCTCCGCGCCCGCGGGCCGTTTCCCTGCCGGCCGTTCGACCGCCCGTCACTCACCCGCGCACAGGGCGGGAGCCTTCTGGTGCGGGTAGACGTGGTCCAGATCGTGGTCGGGAGGCAGGACGCAACGGCGCTCGTCGCCCTCGGTGTGCGGGCATCGCAGCGCGTCGCTGCGGCGCGGCAACGTCGCCGTCTCCTCGCTCCCGGCGTCGGTGACGGCGGCTTCGTCAGTCATGGTGCGTGTCCTTCTGTGGCATCCGGGCGGTGACGGCCGGATGGTGAGCGGCCTGGACGACGGCCCGCGCGGGGCGTGCCCGGGAGAGGAGGGGAACGGGCGTCGTGAGGGCCCCTCTCCACCGATCGGCCGCACGTGCGGCGCGGCGATGCGTCCTCGCGAGTTCCGGATGCACAGAACAAGTCATTGACGCTGCTCCGTTTGGTCACTGTTGGTAACTGTCGAGAACCGGCACCTGTGCGCCGAAGGCGCGGTGACCAGTCTTTCAGAGTTCCCCCCGGCCGCGCGAGTAGGGGAAGCACCTGATCGTCCATCACTCCCCGCCGTTTCGGCCATATTCCTGAACCGTTTCGGTCGCATCACCTCTCCGGGAGGAAGGTGTTCGCGAGCACCGTGCCCTCCACCTCACCCCAGACCCGAAGGTGATCAAGCCCCCATAACATCGCGATAGGGATTTTTTGGGAGATCCCCCCGCATGCTTCTCACCAATACCTTGACATCACCCCTCACAAGGAGTGTGCATGTTACGTCGAGGTACTCTTCTGGCTGGAGCCGCCACCGTGGCTCTGTACCTGGTCGCCACCGTGTCGCCCGCCGTCGCGACAACCGCCCCCCCTGCCCCCGCCCCCCAGCCTCCGGCCGCGATGCTCGAGGCTCTCCAGCGCGACCTCGGCCTCACCGCCGAGCAGGCCGTCCAGCGCCTGGCCAACGAGCACCGCGCGGCCGCCTCGGAATCCGCCCTGACCCGGGAACTGGGCGCCAAGTACGGCGGCGCCTGGCTCAACGGCGACGCCTCCCAGCTCTCCGTGGCCACCACCGACGCCTCCGCCGCGGCCGCCATCAAGGCCAAGGGCGCGCAGCCCGTGGTCGTCAGCCGCTCCCTCGCCGACCTCGAGGCCGTCAAGGCCAAGCTCGACGGTGCGTCGGCGGAGGCGAAGGCCGGCGCCTCCCTCTGGTACGTCGACGTCACGACCAACAGCGTCGTCATCCTCACCGGCGACCAGGCCGCGGGCGAGGCCCTCGCCGCGGCCGCGGGCGTGGACAAGGGCGTCGTGAAGGTGACGCTCTCCGCCGAGAAGCCCGAGCCCTTCATCGACATCATCGGCGGCAACGCCTACTACATCGGCGGCAGCCGCTGCAGCATCGGCTTCTCCGTGTGGCGGGGCAGCACCCCCGGCTTCGTGACCGCCGGTCACTGCGGCAGGGCGGGCAACGCCACCACCAGCCCGTCCGGCACCTTCCAGGGCTCGTCGTTCCCCGGTAACGACTACGCCTGGGTCGCCACCCCCGGTCACACCCCGCGGCCCTGGGTCCGCGGCTCCGGCGGCGCCAACGTGGTCGTCCGCGGCTCCACCCAGGCCTCGGTCGGCTCCTCGATCTGCCGCTCCGGCTCCACCACGGGCTGGCGCTGCGGCACCATCCAGCAGCACAACGCGAGCGTCACCTACGCGCAGGGCACGGTGAGCGGCCTGACCCGCACCAGCGCGTGCGCCCAGCCAGGCGACTCCGGCGGCTCCTTCATCTCCGGTAACCAGGCACAGGGCGTCACCTCCGGCGGCTCGGGCAACTGCTCCATCGGCGGTACCACCTACCACCAGCCGGTCAACGAGATCCTCTCGGCGTACGGGCTGACACTCGTCACCGGCTGATCTCGCCTCCTCACCAGCCTGCTCCCCGTGAGCAACCCCCCGATGGCCGAGGAGGCCCGCCAGAAATGTCAAGGATCATTCGCTCCGGCGTCGCCCTCATCCTGGGGCTGGCCTTCCTGGTGACGGTCACCCCCGCCCAGGCCGCGCCCGCCCACGCGGCGGACGCCCGCACGGCAGCGGTTCGCGTGCTCAGGTATGACGCGAGCAGGGCCGCGGAGTTCCGATCCGCCGTCGACCAGGCGGCCCAGATCTGGAACTCCAGCGTCTCGAACGTACGACTGGTGGCCGGCAGCCCCGCGGACTTCGTGGTGCTCGCCGACAACGGCTGGCCCCGTGCGCAGCCCACCAGTCTGGGCCGCGGAACCGTGTGGATGGGCCGGCAGGCGACCGCGGAGGGTCACAACCCACTGCGGATCGCCACCCACGAGATCGGCCACATCCTGGGCCTGCCCGACCGGCGTACCGGCCGGTGCACGGACCTGATGTCCGGCGCGAGCGCGGGTACGAGTTGCACCAACGCGAACCCGAACGCGGCGGAGAAAGCCGAGGTCCAGCGCAATTTCGCCGGATTCGCCCCGGCGGTCGACTTCGGCCGGATCTACGTCGACAGTCCCGAGCACGCGGCGTCCTAGACCCCGCGAGCACCTCGCCGGTCCGGCCGTCCCCTCGGCCGGGCCGGCGAACCCGTGTCCGGGCGACCGGCCCGGCACGGCCCCGGCACCCAGGAGAACCGCCCTTCGCCGCGAGCGAGAGGGCAGATCAAAGAGGCTTCTGGAAGCAGAGGGAGCCCGGGAGACGGTCGTAAGGCGGGAAGACCGGGACGGGCGTGTAGCCCTCCCGCTCGTACATCCTCACCGCGTCCGGCTGGCGGGGACCGGTCTGCAGGACGACCCGGGGCGCGCCCAGCGCGCGGGCGGCGTCCTCGGCGGCGGCCAGCAGGGCCCGCGCCACGCGGGTACCCCGATGGGACGGGGTCACGAACATCCGCTTGAGCTCCAGGTCGCCACCCAGCCTGCGCAACGCCACGTGCCCGACCGCGACGCCCTCCGCCACGTAGGCGACCCCGGTGTAGGCGACGGTCTCCGGCTCGACGTTCATGCCATCGGGCACGAGGCCGATGACGGCGAGCAGGTCGGCGTAGCGGGCGTCCATCTCCTCCGTCATCGCTCCGCGGAGCGCCACGGCCGCCGCATCGTCCCAGCCGACCGGCCTGACCTCGACCAGGTCGGCTCCCTGTGCGAACGCGGTCATCGCGAACCCGCCCCTCTCCACGCTCTCCCGGTGTCGTTCTTCCCGCCGCGAACCGTCCCGGGCGCGCCGTACCGTCACGTCTTCGCCCTCTCACGGTCCACAGTCACACTGAATCTCGACCTGAAAGGGAGACGAGATTCCTCCAGCACCTTCGTCGGCGCCCGTCACCGCCCACGGCAGGATCTCACGGGGGCACGGGGGCACGGCGAGGTGTCCGGAGGGTCGGCGGGCGGAGGCGGGGAAGGAACCGTGGATGACCCGTTCCCACATCAGCGTCTCCGTGGACGCGCACGCCCGGCCCGAGCAGGTGTTCTCGGTCCTGACCGACTGGCCGAGGCACCACGAGTGGATGGTCCTGACCCGGGCGCGCGTCACCGCCGGAGACGGTCGCGGCGCCGGGAGCCGTCTGGAGGCCTTCACCGGGGTGGGACCGGCCGGGTTCCTCGACACCATGGAGATCACCGAGTGGGATCCGCCGAGGAGCGTGGGAGTCCGCCACACCGGACGGCTGGTGCGCGGCACCGGGGTTTTCCGCGTGCTGCCCCGCGAGGGCGGCGGCAGCACGATCGTCTGGGAGGAGGACCTCGACGTGCCGTTCGGCGCGGCCGGGCGGCTCGGCTGGCGGGTGATCAAACCGCTGAACGCGGCCCTGTTCCGGCTCTCGCTGCGCCGCCTGGCCGCGCTCAGCGACCGATGATCCCCCGGTCGGAGTCCTTGGTCCCGCCTGGGCCTCCCGCGTCCCCCGGCTCGTCGCGGATGACCTCGCCGTGGACGACCGGCCCGGAACCCGGGGGCCTCCCGCCGTCGCGCAACACGTCGAAGGGCGAACCCGCGCCGAACGGCGAGCCGAGCCCGGCACCACCCGCGTTCCTCTCGACGAGGGTGCGGATCCGGCGGGCGAGAAGCCAGGATCCGAGCCCGCGGACCATCGGCCGGGTGAACGGCAGCAGGCACAGGAGACCGAGGACGTCCGAGAGGAATCCCGGAGCGATCAGCAGCATGCCGCCCACGAGGGTCAGCCCGCCACCGGCGAGCTCGCGCTCGGGTGCCCGGCCGCTCTGCAGCGCCTCCTGGAGTCTGCGCCAGGCCCGGCGGCCCTCGCGGCGCACGATCCAGGCGCCGAGCAGGCTGCCGGCGAGCAGGAGGGCCACCGTGGGCCACCCGCCGATGAGCTGACCGACCTGGATGAGCACCCATATCTCGAGGAACGGCACCACGAGAAAGGTCAGGAACAGCAGAATGCGCATTTTTCGCCTCAACTCGTGCGACAGCCGTACGACATGAACAACGTCCCGAAGCGGCGGCGCGTTCCGCGTTCGCTCAGCGTGGACGGTTTCCTCAGGTCCTCAGCCGGCTCTCAGGACGGTGCTCCCCTCCGAGCCGGGGGCGGCCTCACGGAAGCGGCGCGGACGGCCAGGATCGGCCGGACGCACCACCGCGGGGCCAGGGGTCAGCGACCTCGGCGGCGGCGCAGGCGGGCGGGCAGACCGGTGACACCCCAGACGGTGACCCGCCACAGTGCCTCGACCACGATGCCGCGGCTCATCTTGCTCGCCCCGACGGTGCGCTCCACGAAGGTGATGGGCACCTCGGTGACGCGCATCCCGCCGCGAGCCGTGCGCAGGGTCAGGTCCACCTGGAAGCAGTAGCCCCGCGACTCGACGTCGTGCAGGCTGATCTTCTCCAGAGCCGAGGCACGGTAGGCGCGGAAGCCCGCCGTGGCGTCCCGGACCGGGAGGCCCAGCATCAGCCGGGTGTAGACGTTCGCGCCGCGTGACAGGAACTCCCGCGAGACCGGCCAGTTGACGACCTTGCCGCCGGGCACCCACCGGGAGCCGATCGCCAGATCGGCCCCCTCGGCCAGCGCGTCCAGCAGCTTGGGCAGCTCTTCCGGCTGGTGGGATCCGTCGGCGTCTATCTCCACGAGAACGCCGAACCCCTCCTCAAGACCCCAGCGGAAACCCGCGATGTAGGCGGCGCCCAACCCCTGCTTGCCACCCGGCCGGTGCAGCACGTGGACGTGGTCGTCGTCGGCCGCCAGCTTGTCGGCGATCGCTCCCGTGCCGTCGGGGCTGTCGTCGTCCGCGATCAGGAGGTGGGCGTCGGGGACGGCCTCGCGCAGCCGCCGGGTGATCAGCGGCAGGTTCTCCCGCTCGTTGTACGTCGGGACGATGACGAGCACCCGACCAAGCATCCGCTCCATCACGCGTCTCCCACCTGCTGATCGTCCTCCCGGTTCGCGAGGTGCCCCGCACCGGGCGTCCGGCGCCGCCAGGCGGTGGCCACCGCACCCGCACCCGCAAGTATCAAGGCCCACTCGGGCAGCGCACCCACGCGTGTGGCGATGGTCTGCGCGGTCCTGACCGGAACGGTCAGGACGTTCATGGCGGGAACCAGCTCGCCGGTGCGCCAGGCGATCGAACCATTCGGGGTCACATATGCCGATATACCAGTAATTGCGGAAGTGATCACAGCCCGATTGTGCTCCACGGCCCGCAACTGGGACATGGCGAGTTGCTGCGACGGCAGGTTGGTCAGGGCGTAGGTGGCGTTGTTGGTCTGCACCACCAGCGGCGTGGCACCCGTCCTGGCGGTGTCGCCCACGATGCCGTCGAAGGCCACCTCGTAGCAGTTGATCGCGCCGACGGTCACCGGCCCCAGCCTGAGGTCGCCGTCGCGGGTGCCCGCCACCGACTGCTTGCCGACCAGGGAGGCCCGCTCGAACAGGGCGAGCACGAGGCCCTGGAGCGGGGTGAACTCCCCGAAGGGGACCAGCTGCTGCTTGTCGTAGTGGGCGCCGGGGCCGGTGACCGGATCCCAGACGATGCTGCGGGTCGCCCGGTTGTTCTCCCCGATCCCGACCACGGCGCCGACCAGGACGGGCACCCCGATGTCCTTGACCGCCGCGTCGATCTCGCTCCGGGCGAACTCGTTGCGCAGCGGGTCGATGTCGGTGGAGTTCTCCGGCAGCACGACCAGGTCGGGACGGGGTGTCCTGCCCTCTCGCACCTCCCGTGCCATCTGGTGGAGCATCCGGGTGTGGTTGCCGAGGACCACGGCGGGCTCGTCGCCCAGCGGGTGCATGCCACGGCCGGGAACGTTGCCCTGGATGACGCCGACGGTCACGCTCCTGCCCTCGTCGCCGTACCGGGGAACGGCGAGGGCCGCGACCGGCACGGCCAACGCCCCAGCGAGCGGCAGGGCCAGTGCCCGCCCCCAGCGCGGGCCCCGGGCACGGCGAGGGCCGGGAACCACGGGAGAGCCGGAGGACTCGGGCGGAACCTCGGCCGAGGCCGGGAGCCGGTCCGTGCGCGAGAGCGAACCTTGGGACTCGGCCGAGGCCGGGACCTGAGCCGAGGCCGTGCTTGGGGCCGGGGCCGTGGCCGGAGCGGGGTCCGTGGTTGGGGCCGGGGCCGTGGCCGGGAAAAAGCGCAGCACCGCCAGGGCGAGCAGGCCACCGCACAAAGCCACCGCGAAGCTCACCAGCGGCGCCCCGCCGAGCGCGGCGTACGGGGTGAAGATCGACTCTCCCTGGCTGAAGGCCACTCGCGCCCAGGGAAATCCGCCGAAGGGGAACTGCCCTCGCGCCCACTCGGCCGCCACCCAGAGCGCGGCGCCCCACAGCGGCCACAGACGCAACCGGGTCACCACCGCGACGCCCGTCCCCCACGCGGCGTAGAAGGCGCTCTCCATGGCGACCAGCCCCAGCCAGGCGTCGGTGCCGATCGGGCTCACCCAGTGCAGAGCGGGCAGCAGCAGGGCGAGACCGGTGAGGAGGCCGAGCCAGGTGCCCCGGCGCGGGCGGGTGCCACGTACGGCCAGGATCGCCGAGGCCATGCCGAGCGGCGCGAGGAACCAGAGCCCGAGCGGCGGGAAGGCGAGGAACATCAGCAGACCGCCGGCCACCGCGCCCGCGGCCCGGGCGAGCGGCACCAGGCGCGAGCCGGGGGACGAAACCTCCGCGCCGAGCGGGCCGCCCGCGACACCGTCCGCACCGTCCGCCGGCACGGCCGCGGCACCGTCCGCCGGGCCGGTGGTCGCCCTCCTCGCGGGACCGGTCACCGAGCCGGTCACGGAACCGGCCGCCGCACCTCCCGCGGGAACGCCCTGCGCGGGCCGCTCCGGTACCGGAGCGGCCGTCTTGTCCTGCACCACGGGCGAGGCTCCTTGCGATGTCGTGCGGCGGGTGACGTCTGGCCTTCCTGACCGGTCTTGCTAGCCGGAACGCTACCGCCCAGCAGGCACGCCCCCAAAAATTCTCCGCCACATTAATCAGAAACAACACCAAAGCACTTCAAACCCAGCAAAACCCCGATAAGCGGACTCCAGACGCGGCAACGGGGCAGCCCGGGGTGTCGATCGACACCCCGGGCCGCCCCGACGCTTGCGGCGCTCGCACGGGAGCGGGAAGAGGGCCCGGACGACCCTTCGGACCGGTTCCGTCCCGTCGGCGGCGAGCGCGGATTGCCGTTGTCTACTGGGTGCCCGGACCCCTCCTGGGTCCAACCCCCCGCCCGGAAGGAGTGCCCCGCCTCGACGGACTGCCGTCCCTGCGCCTGGCTGTACGGACGGGGAAGACCCCCGTCACGGGCGCAGGAGACGGCGATGTCGAAAAGCGGCCGACCGGCCAGTCCCGTGCTGGACTGGGCAGCAAACTACCGAGCCCAGCGCAGATGTCAACCGTGTCACTAACAGCGGAAACATCAAGTTTTCGCAGCTGGGACATGATCGACGAGAGCCGTCAATGCTCTCATGTGATCCGATGTCGCTCAAGTCGAGCGAGGGCACCGGGAAGCGGGCCGTCGTGCACGACGCCAAGCCGCTGGGTGGCGCGGGTCAACGCCACGTAAAGATCGCTCGCCCCGCGTGGGGACTCGTCCAGGATCAGCTCCGGTTCGACCACGACGACCGCGTCGAACTCCAGCCCCTTGGCCTCGGCGACGGTCAGCACCGCCACCTGCGCGTCCAGGGCCGCCGCTCCCGGTCCGGCCACCGCGCCGTCGACGGAGCGGACCACGATCGCCCCGAACTCCTCGGCGCGCGACTCGGGAACGATCACGACGAGCCGTCCGCCCTCGACGACCTCGGCCTTGACGACCTCGGCGAGGGAGTCCGTCGGGGAGGCCGCCCACGGCCGCGCCCCCGTCTCCCGCACCGAGGCCGGGGCGCTCAGCGCCGGATCCACCAGGGTGAGCACATCGGCGGCCACGGCCATCAGCTCGGCCGGGGTGCGGTAGTTGACGCTGAGGGTCTCCTCACGCCAGCGTCCCGCCACGTACGGATCCAGGACCCGGCCCCAGGAGCGCGCTCCGGCCGACGAACCGGTCTGGGCCAGGTCGCCGACGATCGTCATCGACCGCGTCGGGCAGCGGCGCATCAGCATGCGCCAGTCCATCGGCGACAGCTCCTGCGCCTCGTCGACGATGACGTGCCCGAAGGCCCAGGTGCGGTCGGCCGCCGCGCGCTCGGCGGTGGTCAGGAAGACGTCGTCACCGAGGTGACGGGCGGCGAACTTCTCCGCGTCCATGATGTCGGACAGCCCGGTCAGCTCCAGGACCTCCTTGGCGTAGGCGAGCTGGTGCTGTCGTTCGTCGAGCGCGGCGGCGCGCTGCGCGGCCTGTTCCTCCTCGGCCATCCACGCTCCGGCCCGCAGCACGGCGGGGTCGATGTCGCCGAGCAACTCGGCGGCCTCGTCCAGGAGCGGCACGTCGGACTCCGACCACCAGTCCTCCCCCTTGCGGGGCGGCTCGCGCAGCATCAGCTCGCGCTCGGCCGCGCCGAACTCGGCCGCGGCGTGGTCGAGGCGCTCGCGGGAGGTGAACAGGCCGATCAGGAGCTGCTGCGGGGTGACGTAGGGCCACAGCCGGTTCAGCGCCGCCTTGACGGGCCGCTCGGTGCGGAGGTCCTCACGGATGTCGGCCAGCTCGTCGTCGTCGATCATCCCCTTGCCGAGCTGCCTGGCGGCCTGCCGGGCGAGCGCGTTGAGCAGGTGGCGGACGAAGACCGCGCGGGCCTCGTTGTGCGCCCTCTTGGAGCGGGCCGCCCGGCTGCGGGCGGCCTCCAGGACGTTCCCCTCCAGCTTGAGGGTGTAGCGGTCGAGCTTGATCTCGATCGGCTTGCGCGGCACCCGCTGCCGCTCGCGCACGGCCCGCGCGACGACCTGGGCCATCCGGACGTCCCCCTTGACCGCGGCCACCTCCGCACGTTCCCTGCGGCGGGGGACGACTCCCGGGTACAGCTCGGAGACGGTCGACAGCAGCACGTCGGTCTCGCCCAGGGAGGGCAGCACCTGCTCGATGTAGCGCAGGAAGGTCAGGTTCGGACCGAGGATGAGCACGCCCCTGCGGGCCAGTTTCTCCCGGTGGGTGTAGAGGAGGTAGGCGGCGCGGTGCAGCGCGACCACGGTCTTGCCCGTGCCGGGACCACCCTGCACGACCAGCACCCCGTTGAGGTCGGAGCGGATGATGCGGTCCTGTTCCGACTGGATGGTGGCCACGATGTCACGCATCCGGCCGGTGCGCCTGGCCCCGAGGGAGGCCAGCAGCGCGGCCTCCCCGTTGAGGGTGGCCACGTCCTCCTCGGTGAGGCTGTCGAGGTCGAGGAGGTCGTCGTCGATCCCGATCACCGTACGGCCCTTGGTCTGCAGGTGCCTGCGCCGGGTGACGCCCATCGAGGCCGCGGGGGTGGCGCCGTAGAAGGGCTGCGCCACCGGCGCCCGCCAGTCGATCAGCATCCGGCGCTGGTCGTCGTCGGCCATGCCGATGCGACCTATGTAGAGCGAGGTGTCGTCGGCGTTGTCGAGCCGGCCGAAGCACAGGCCGTTCTCGACCGCCCACAGACGGCCCAGGCGTTCGGCGTACATCCCCGCGAAGCTGTCGCGCTCGGAGCGGTTCTGGTGCGTGCCGCCACTTCCGCCCTGCGCGAGAACGCTGTCCAGCTGTCGCTGAGTGCGCTCGCGCAGCAGATCAAGCCGGGCATAAAGGCGGGAAACGTACTCCTGCTCCCTGGCCAGCTCGATTTGACGGGTTGCCGTCGCTCCATTATCGTTACTAGTAATGGGATACTCCGGGCCATTGCACTGGTTGTTATGACAAACCATCACCCTAGCAGGTCCGTCGAGAAGTTTACCCGTCCCGCCGTCATCACAGCTTGATTGCGGCCTCCCCTGCCTGCTTGACGAGAATCCGCGGGGCTCCTTACATTCACTCGAAGTTAGGAAAGTTTCCTAACTTCGCCGCGCAGGTGGACGCGAGGACGTACGCGGAGGACCAGTGACCCAGCCGACGCCCGGCACCCCCAGCCTGCTGCGCGCGATCAACGACCGCGCCGCCCTGCAAGCGCTGCTGGAGCGCGGCCCGCTGACCCGCCCGGAGATCGGCGTCCTCACCGGCCTGTCCAAGCCCACCGCCTCGCAGCTCCTCATCCGCCTGCAGGAGGCGGGCCTGGTCGTGCTCGACGGCATCCGCGAAGGGCTGCCCGGCCGCACCGCCGAGGTCTACCGGCTCAACCCCGCCGCCGCGCACGTCGCCGCGCTGGACGTCACGCGCGCGGGCATCGACGTCAGGGTCGCCGACATCACCGGCACCGTGACCGGCGAGCACCGTCTGCCCAGCCCCGGCCGCTCCGGCGGCGACGCGCTGGAGCGGGTCCGTGCCGCGCTGGAGGGCGCGAACGCCCCCGCGGCGCTGCGGCGCGTGGTCATCGGCGTGCAGGGCACGATCGACCCCGGTACGGGGAAGATGGCGTACGCCACCAGCAAGGACATGCCCGGCTGGCACATCCCCGACCTGGTCCGCACCCTCGGCGACGGCCTCGGCGTGCCGGTCTCCGTGGAGAACAACGTCAACCTCGTCGCCCAGGCCGAGCAGGCGCACGGCGTGGCCCGCGGGCACGCCGACTTCGTGCTGCTCTGGGCCGACGAGGGCCTGGGCGCCGCACTGGTCCTCGGCGGCCGGCTGCACCGGGGCGCCACCGGCGGTGCCGGGGAGGTCGGCTACATGCCCACCCCCGGCGCCCCGACCGCCAGGGACACCGGCCGCTACGCCAACCACGGCTACCAGGCCCTGACCGGCGGCCCGGCGGTACTCAAGATCCTCAGATCGTACGGCGTGCGCGGCACCACGCCCACGCAGGCGGTGCTGAACGCCGTGCGGGCCTCCACCTCCACCGGCAGGCGTGCCGACGACGCCCGCGCCGGGCTGCGCGACATCGCCTCCCGGCTGGCCGTCGGACTGGCCTCGATCACCTCGGTCGTCGACCCCGAGATCATCGTGCTGACCGGCGGAACCCTCCTCTCCGGTGGCGACACCCTGCGCGAACTCGTCGAGCACGAACTCCACGCGCTCACCATCCCCCGGCCCCCGCTGCTGCTGTCGACCGTCGAGGGCAACCCCGTCCTCGCCGGCGCGCTCGACCTCGCCCTCGCGACCGCCCGTGACGAGGTCTTCGGCTCAACCGTCCCCTCCTGACCCTTCCCGGCCTCGGCCGCCCTTCCCCGACTCGCACGAAACTCCCCGAGAACGCCCCCCGGATCCACCGCCCTCAGGAGGCAGCCGTCGTGCACCGACGCCTTCCCACCTTCGCCCCGACCCCCCTCACGGAGAAAAAGAACCACACGCTCTTTCCCTGGCCGGTGTCCTCGCGAGCACCGCGCGGTGTGCGGTGGAACCTCACCGGGGTGACACCCCTGCTCGTCACGGCCCCGGTGATCGTCGTGTTCCTCCTCGCCCAACAGGTCCTCATCGAGAGCGTCACGCTGACAGGAGCAAGAGGGTGAAACTCGCCGTTGTCGGAGGCGGTTCGACGTACACGCCGGAGCTGATCGACGGTTTCGCCCGGCTGCGCGACGAACTGCCGCTGAGTGAGATAGCGCTGGTCGACCCGGACGCCCGGCGGCTGAGGTCGGTGTCCGGCATGGCGCGCCGGATGCTGGCGCGGGCCGGGCATCCGGCCACGGTCGTCGCGACCTCCTCGGTCGAGGAGGGCGTCACCGGAGCGCACGCGGTCCTGCTGCAGCTGCGCGTCGGCGGCCAGGCGGCGCGCGACGTGGACGAGACGCTGCCGCTGGAATGCGGCTGCGTCGGTCAGGAGACGACCGGTGCCGGTGGGCTGGCCAAGGCGCTGCGCACGGTGCCGGTGGTGCTGGACATCGCGGAGAAGGTCAGAAGGCACGCGCCCGGCGCCTGGATCGTCGACTTCACCAATCCGGTCGGCATCGTCACCAGGGCACTGCTGGAGGCGGGGCATCGGGCCATCGGCCTGTGCAACGTGGCCATCGGCTTCCAGCGTCGCTTCGCCGCCACCCTGGGCGTCGCCCCCGCGAGGATCTCGCTGGGCCATGTCGGTCTGAACCACCTCACCTGGGAGCGGGCCGTCCACCTGGACGGGGTGGACGTGCTGCCCAGGCTGCTGGAGAGCCACGCCGAGGAGATCGGCGGGGACGTCGGCCTGCCCGCCGCGCTCATCCGCCGCCTGGGCGTGGTGCCCTCCTACTATCTGCGCTACTTCTACGAGCACGACCTGGTGGTGGAGGAGCAACGCGGCAGACCGTCGCGCGCGGCCGAGGTCTCGGCGATGGAGACGGCGCTGCTCGAGCTGTACGACGACCCCGCGGTGGACACCAAGCCCGAACTGCTGGGCAAACGCGGCGGGGCCTTCTACTCCGAGGCGGCGGTGGCGCTGATCGCCTCGCTGACCGGCGACCGCGGCGACACCCAGGTGGTCAACCTGCGCAACGACGGCACGCTGCCGTTCCTGCCCGACGAGGCGGTCATCGAGGTACCGGCCACGATCACCTCGGCGGGCGCGGCCGCACTGCCCGTCGACCCGGTGGAGCCCCTCTTCACCGGGCTCGTCGCCCACGTCACGGCGTACGAGACGCTGGCGCTCGAGGCCGCGCTGCACGGAGGCGAGGACCGCGTCGCCGACGCGCTGCTCGCCCACCCGCTGATCGGCCAGGCCTCGCTCTCCGGCGACCTGGCCAGGCGCCTGGTCGAGGCCAACCGCGGGCACCTGTCCTGGGCGACCGCGTGAGAACGGTCCTGGCGGTCGACGGCGGCAACAGCAAGACCGACGTCGCGCTGGTCGCGGAGGACGGCTCGGTCCTCGCCACCGGACGCGGCGGCGCCTTCCAGCCGCAGACCACGGGGGTGGGCGTCGCGATCGACGTGATCGGCGACACCGTGCGCTCCGTACTCGGACCGGGAACGGTCACACCGTACGCCGACCACGTGGCCGCCTACGTGGCGGGCGCGGACCTGCCCGTCGAGGAGGAGGCGCTGTGCGCGGAGATCCTCTCCCGGGGGTACGGCAGGCGGGCGAGCGTCGGCAACGACACCTTCGCGCTGCTGCGCGCCGGGGCCTCCGGGCCCGCGGGGGTGGCCGTGGTCTGCGGCGCGGGGGTGAACGCGGTCGCGGTCTCCCCCTCGGGGGAGGTGGCGAGATACCCCGCGCTGGGACGGATCACCGGCGACTGGGGTGGCGGTCTCGGCCTCGGCGAGGAGACGCTCTGGCACGCCGTGCGCGCCGAGGACGGCCGGGGCCCGGCCAGCGCGCTGGCCGTCGTGGTCCGCGAGCACTTCGGCACCCGGACCGTCGAGGAGGTGTCACTCGCCATCCACTTCGGCGAGGTGCCCCACGGCAGGCTTAGCGAGCTGGTCCCGGCGCTGATGGCGGTCGCGAACCGGGGGGACGCGGTGGCCCGATCGCTGGTGACGCGGATGGCCGAGGAGGTGGTCGTGCTCGCGGTGGTCGCGATGCGACGCCTGGACCTGCTCTCCGTCCCGACGGAGGTGGTCCTGGGCGGAGGCGTCCTCACCGCCCGCGACCCGCTGATGAGCGAGCTGCTGGAGCGAGGCTTCGCCGAGCGCGCCCCGCTGGCCAGGCCGATCGTCTCCGACGTCGCACCCGTCATGGGCGCCGCCCTGCTGGGTCTGGACGCCCTCGGCGCCACCGAGGAGGCCAGGGCCCGCCTTCGGGCCCACTTCCACGCCCTGCCCTGAGGCTCCGCCCCTCCAAAGCGGCCTCAGGACTCGATGGACTCGGCGACTCCGGCGTAGACGGTCAGCAGCAGGTCCCAGAAGCGGCCCACGTCGAGGGAGGTGCCGACCAGGGCGTTGGGAACGCGGCCCCGGAGGGCGAAGTCGGTCACGGTCATCCCCGCGGTGAAGCGGCCCGCCGTCTCGACGTCCACGACGGCGGGTTCCAGGGTGATGAGTGACGGATCGATCAGGTGGGCGATCGCGCAGGCGTCGTGGATCGCGGGGCCGTCCTCGGCGGTGATCATGCCGTAGAACCGCACGCACGGCAGGAGCAGGTCGGTGCCGA
The DNA here is from genome assembly GCF_040649155.1 of Streptosporangium sp. NPDC049046. Classification (NCBI taxonomy): domain Bacteria; kingdom Bacillati; phylum Actinomycetota; class Actinomycetes; order Streptosporangiales; family Streptosporangiaceae; genus Streptosporangium; species Streptosporangium sp. NPDC049046. Next base: position 91,634 of record NZ_JBEZEZ010000005.1, read on the forward strand.
GCCTGCCCATCGTCGCCATGCGCTCCGCCACCGCCTCCGTGGTCACGGCGCCGCGGCTCACGTCGAGACCGATCATGGTCACCGTCCAGCCCGCGCCGAAGACGATCGCGGCGGCCTCGGGGTCGGCGGCGATGTTGAACTCGGCCGCGGGAGAGAAGTTGCCCCTGGTGTAGGACCCGCCGAGGATCGTGAGCCCGCGCGCCCAGTTCACGATCGCGGGCTCCCTGAGTACGGCGAGCGCCACGTTGGTCAGCGGGCCGATCGCGACCAGGGTCACCTCGCCAGGGTCGGCCCTGAGCGTCTCGATGATGAAATCGGCCGCGTGCCCGGCGGCCGGCGGGAGCGACGCCGCGGGCAGCAGCGCGTTCCCGAGGCCCGAGCCTCCGTGCACGCCCGCCGCGTCCACCCGGGGGCGCAGAAGGGCACCCGCGCTGCCCGCGACGACCGGCACCTCGCCGAACCCGAGGAACTCGCGGAGCCGCAGCGCGTTGTCGGTGGTCCTGGCCAGTTCGACGTTGCCGCCGACCGTGGTGATCCCCAGGATCTCCAGCTCAGGGCTCCCGTGGGCGAGGACGAGCGCCAGCGCGTCGTCGATTCCCGGGTCGCAGTCGATGATGATCTTTCTGGGAGGCACCCGTCCAGCTTGAATCAATTGCCTCACCCCGGCAAATCAGGAGCAACCCCCCAACAGGAGAGCGAAACCGGTCAGCGCGCCCGGAAGAACCCCCGGCGCCCCCTCATCACACGAGAGGACGAGCCCGTCCGGGACGACCCCGCCCCTGGGAAAGGTCAGGCGCGCTCCTCGGGCTTCCCTTCGTCCTGACCCGCCGGCTCAGGGGCACGATGCTCGTACGGCGTGCTGAGCACGACCGTCGTGCGGGTGGAGACGTTGGCGGCGGTGCGGATCTGGTTCAGCAACTCCTCAAGCGCGATGGGCGAGGCCACCCGCACCTTGAGGATGTAGCTCTCGTCCCCGGCCACACTGTGACAGGCCTCGACGGCGCTCAGGTGGGCCAGCCGCTCCGGCGCGTCGTCGGCGGCGGCCGGGTCGATCGGCTTGATGGAGACGAACGCGGTGAGCGGGAGCCCGATGGCGTCGTAGTCGACCAACGCGGCGTACCCGCGCAGCACCCCGCGCTTCTCCAGCCGGCGCACCCGCTGGTGCACCGCCGACACCGAGAGCCCGGTCTCCCTGGCGAGATCGGTGAAGCTCATCCGGCCATCCCTGGCCAGCAATGTGACGATACGGCGGTCGATCTCCTCCATCCGGTAAACGGTAACGGCATTCGGATCGGCGCGCGCCGTCCGCGTGTCACGGCACGGTCCCAACCGCGATCTCCGAAGAGTCCTCCTGCCGCTCCGGCGCGACGGCCTCGGCGGGGAACGTGATGACGAAGCGGGCGCCCTCGTCGTACTCGGTGTCCAGCCTGATCGTGCCGCCGTGCTGCTCCACGATCTTCCTGCAGAGCGCCAGGCCGATCCCCGTGCCCTCGTAGGCGTCCCGCTGGTGCAGCCTCTGGAAGATGATGAAGATCTTTTCTGCGAAGGTGGGCGAGATGCCGATGCCGTTGTCGGTGACGGTCATCCGCACCTCCCCGTCGATCCGCTCGGACTCGATCGTGACCCGGGGCGCGCGGTCGGGGTCGCGGAACTTCAGGGAGTTACCGATCAGGTTCTGCCAGAGCATCACGAACTGGGTCCGGTCACCGACGACCGCGGGCAGCTCACCGACCTCGATCTCGGCCCCTGACTCCTCCACCGCCGCGGAGAGGTTGGACAGAGCCCTGTCGATCACGTCGTTCAGGTCCATCTCGACGGGTTCCCTGGTGATCCGGCCCACCCGGGAGAAGGTCAGCAGCTCGTTGATGAGCACCTGCATGCGCTTGGCGCCGTCCACGGCGAAGTCGATGTAGGTGTTGGCCCTCTCGTCGAGCTGGGAGGCGTACCGCTGCTGGAGCATCTGACAGAAGGAGGCGATCTTCCGCAGCGGCTCCTGCAGGTCGTGTGAGGCCACGTAGGCGAACTGCTCCAGCTCCGCGTTGGAGCGCTTCAGCTCCTCGGCCTGGGCGGCGATCCGCAGCCGGGAGCCGCGTGCCTCCTCCAGTTCGTTGACGATACGCCCGCGCATCGCCTCCATGTCGTCGGCCAGCTCCGCGAGGTCGGCGGGGCCGCCGGTGTCCACGTGGTGCGCGAAGTCCCCCATGGTGACCCTGCGGGAGGCCTCGCGCAGCCGGGCCAGAGGGCCGAACACCGCGATCTTCAGCAACACCGCCACCGTGATGATGGTGATCAGGAAAGCGGCCAGGATGCCGAAGAAAGTGGCGTCCCTGACCGCGTGGGCGGCCTCCAGATCGGCACGGGCCGACTGCCTCGCCTGGCCCCAGGCGGTGTTCTGGACGTCGATCGCCTTTCTGACGGCGTCGAAGGAGCGCTTGCTCTCCTCCGACTGCTCGGCGCTCACGCTCTTGGGACTCTCGTCCCTGACCTTGGCGATCATCGGTTCCGCGTAGCGGGTCCGCCACTCGGCGGCCAGCCGTTCCACCTCCTGGAGCGCGCGCAGCGGTTCCGCGCCCGGCGCCAGCCGCCCGATCTGCGCCGACACGGCGAGCTCGTCGCGCCGCCCGTCCAGGTACGGCTGCAGGAACTCCTCCTTGCCGGTGAGGACGAAGCCCCGTACCCCGGTCTCCTGGTTCAGCAGGGTCGCCTGCAGGCGTTCGGCCTGGATCCTGCCCACCGAGATGTGGTCGATCAGCCTGGTGGACGCGGCCGCCGCGTTCCGCAGGACCGTGGCGCCGATGATCGCCGACAGCCCGAGCAACAGGGTCATGGCGAGCAGCACGACGTTGAACCACGTCTGCGCGCTCCAGCGGCTTTTGCGAGATCCGCTCGGAGGTGTCTCGGTGGTCATGCGGCCTCTCACTTCACGCGATGTCCGTCCCACCGGAGCGGTGGGCGACCGTTGGGGTGGACGAAAGATACCGGAACCGGACGCCGACCACGCACATGATCCCCACCCGGGGATTGTGCCACCCCGTGCCCGGCGGGACCGGATCGCACCGTACATTCGCACAATGAGCAACCTGGAAACGGATCCGCGGGAGTCGGCCTGCGGCGGCCTCGCGGACGTGTCGGCGAAACCGGTGAACGAGTTGCTGACCGGCCGGGACGTGGTGCTGGGCGGGCCCCGGGCGATGAAGGTCACCAGGACCCTGCCGAACCGGGACGTCAGGATGGTCGGCGCGTGGTGCTTCGTCGACCACTACGGTCCCGAGCGGGCGACGATGCACGTTCCCCCGCACCCGCACACCGGCCTGCAGACCGTCAGCTGGCTCGTGGAGGGCGAGGTCCTGCACCGCGACAGCCTCGGCAGCGAGCAGCTGATCAGGCCGGGCCAGCTCAACCTGATGACCGCCGGGCGGGCCATCTCCCACGCCGAGGAGTCGCCGGCCGAGGCCGTGCTGCACGGGGTCCAGCTGTGGGTGGCGCTCCCCGCCGCCGCCCGCGAGACCGCCCCGGCCTTCGAGCACCACCCGGCGCTGCCCACGCTGACCGCGGCGTCGTCGCCGGGCGTCACGGTGACCGTCATCATGGGCGAGCTGGGCGGTGTCACCTCCCCGGCGACGGTCCACACCCCGCTGGTCGGGGCGGAGATGACGCTGGAGGCGGGCGCCGGGACCTCGGTCCCGCTCCGTCCCGGCTTCGAGTACGCCGCGCTGGCCCTGTCCGGCACGGTACGGGTCGGCGAGACGGATCTCGCCCCCGGCCCGCTGCTCTACCTGGGCAGCGGGCGCTCGGAGCTGGCCGTGAGCGCCGAGGTGCCCGGGCGGCGGCTGCTCCTCGGCGGCGAGCCGTTCGAGGAGCGGATCGTCATGTGGTGGAACTTCGTCGGCCGCAGCCACGAGGAGATCGCCGGGTTCCGGCGGGAGTGGATGGAGGGCGAGGGGTTCGGCACGGTGCCCGGCACGGGAGCCGCCCCGCTGCCCGCCCCAGAGCTGCCCCTCACCCCCCTCAAGGCGCGCGGGCGCCGCCGCTGACCCCCGCTTTTCACACATCCCCCTGATCTACCTGGAACGACCGGAACGGAGGACAGGGCCGAAAGCGGAAAAGCCGGGGAAAGGCTGGACGGCCCGCGCACGAAGGCGACCCGCCACGGTCCTGAAGGCGTGACTCCGGCCGAGGGGTGCGAAGCTGGTACGACCGGCGTCGCCGGAGGCGGCGCGCGGTCGATGGGCCGGTTCTCTCTGGGAGGTAAGTCGTGTCGGACGAGTTCGACGTGGTGGTTGTGGGCGCGGGCCCCGCGGGCGAGAACGTCGCCGACCGCGCGGTCAAGGGAGGACTGACCGCCGCGATCGTCGAGAGGAACCTGGCCGGTGGCGAGTGTTCCTACTGGGCGTGCGTCCCCAGCAAGGCGCTGCTGCGCCCGGTGGAGCTGGTCGCCGAGGTCTCCCGGGTGCCCGGCCTGACGCTGGGCCCGATCGACACCGCCGCCGTGCTCGCCCGGCGCGACGAGGCGGTGTCCCACCTCGACGACGGCGGCCAGGCCGAGTGGATCAAGAGCGTGCCGGCGGAGTTCGTCCGCGGGCACGGGCGGCTGGACGGTCCCAAACGGGTCGCGGTCACCGCGAAGGACGGCTCGGTCCGCACGCTGACCGCCCGGCGGGCGGTCGTGCTGGCCACCGGCAGCGGCGCGGCCGTCCCGCCGATTCCCGGCCTGGCGGAGGCGTCACCGTGGACGAGCCACGAGGTGACGGCCGCGACGAGCGTTCCCGGACGGCTGGTCGTGCTGGGCGGCGGCGTGGTGGCCTGCGAGATGGCCCAGGCCATGCACGGGCTCGGCGCCCGGGAGACGACGGTGCTGGCGCGCGGCGGGCTGCTCGGCAGGATGGAGCCTTTCGCGGGTGAGCTGGTGGCCGAGTCGTTCGCCGAGGCGGGCATCACGGTGCGCACGGGCGTCCAGGTGACGAAGGTCGAGCGGCCCACGCCCGGGGGGCCGGTGACCGTCCACCTGTCCGAGGGCCCGCCCGTCGAGGCCGACGAACTGCTCGTGGCCACCGGCAGGCGTCCGGCGACCGGCGACCTCGGCATGGAGACCGTCGGCCTGGAGGCCGGGCGCTCGGTGGAGGTCGACGACAGCATGCGCGCGACCGGCGTCCCCGGCGACTGGCTGTACGCGGTGGGCGACGTCAACGGCCGCGCCCTGCTCACCCACATGGGCAAGTACCAGGCACGGGTGTGCGGCGACGTCATCGCGGCGCGGGCCAAGGGCGAAACCGACGACCTGCCGGGCCTGCGCGACGTGGCGGACGTATACGGCGCGCCGCAGGTGATCTTCACCGACCCGCAGGTGTGCTCGGTCGGCCGGACCGAGGCGCAGGCCCGCGCCGAGGGGTTCGACGTCCGGGCGGTCGAGTACGACCTGGGCAGGGTGACGGGGGCCTATCTGCAGGGTGACGGCTACCGGGGCAGGGCCAAGGCCGTCGTGGACGAGCGGCGCCGCGTGCTTCTCGGGGTGACCTTCGCCGGTCCGGCGGTGGGCGAGATGCTGCACTCGGCGACGATCGCCGTCGTCGCCGAGGTGCCCCTGGAGCGGCTCTGGCACGCGGTCCCGTCCTTCCCCACGGCCAGCGAGATCTGGCTGCGGCTGCTGGAGACCTACGGGCTCTGACCCGGCGTCCCGGCCGGGGGCCGACACGCTCCCGGTTCGGACCGCCGCCGGGACCGTGCGGCCGGTCACCGGCGCGCGGACCGCTCCGCCCTAGACGACCACCAGCTCGCGCGGGCGGTGGTTGACCCGCTCGCCACCCTCGTCGGTGCAGACGAGGATGTCCTCGATGCGGGCGCCGTGGGCTCCCGGCAGGTAGATGCCCGGCTCGACGGAGAAGGCGAAGCCGGACGCCAGCGGCTCGGCGTTGCCCGTGACGATGTAGGGCTCCTCGTGGGTCTCCAGGCCGATGCCGTGACCGGTGCGGTGGATGAAGTACTCGCCGTAGCCCTCGGCCGTGATCACCTCTCGCGCGGCGGCGTCGACCGCCTCGCACGGCACCCCAGGGCGCACGGCGTCGCAGGCGGCCTGCTGAGCGCGCCTGAGCACCTCGTAGTACTTCAGGAAACCCGCCGGAGGCTCGCCGACGGCGTAGACGCGCGTGGAGTCCGAGCAGTAGCCGTCGGGCATCTGGCCCCCGATGTCGACCACGATCGGCTCGCGCTCCCGCACGACGCGGTCCGACAGCTCGTGGTGCGGGCTGGCGCCGTTGGGCCCTGAGCCGACGATGACGAAGTCGACGGTGGAGTGACCGGTCGCGAGGATCGCCTCGGTGATGTCCCTGCCGATCTCGCGCTCGGTCCTGCCTGCCCGCAGGAAACCGGGCACCTGGGCGTGGACGGCGTCGATCGCGGCCCCCGCCCTGCGCAGCGCCGCCACCTCTGCCGGGGTCTTGCGCATCCTCAGCCCGCGCAGGACGGTCCCGGCGAGCACCTGCTCGGCCCCGGGGATCGCGTCGCGCAGGCGCAGCGACTGCATCGCCCACATCCGGTCGGCGAGGCCGACCTTGCGGACCGGGCCCAGCCGCCGGCCGACGACCGCGTACGGATCGTCGGTCTCGTCCCACGGGACGAACTCGACGCCGAGCCGCGACGCCGGGGAGCGCTCGGCCGCCGGCAGCTCCAGGCGGGGCACCATCAGGAACGCCTCGCCCTCGGCCGGCAGCACCAGGCAGGTGAGCCGCTCCAGCGGCAGCGCCTCGTAACCGGTCACGTAGCGAAGGTCGGGGCCTGGCGTGAGCAGCAGCGCGTCGAGCCCGGCGGCGGCGGTCGCCTCGCGGACGGCGGCCAGGCGGGTCACGGGATAGAGATCAGAGGGCTCCGTCGTCACGCCGACCAATCTAATCCCCGGCGGAACGGCGACGCATCCGGGCCCCGCCCCGGAACCGAAAGTCAGGGAAAGGAAGGCACGAGAGCAGCCTCACCACTACAATCTGTTGAAGTACGATCACACTTTGTTGGCAAAGTATCCATAAAGCCACACATCGAGAGCGAGCTACATGGTCGGCGTAGTGGGCGGCCACCAGCCACCCCTCCACCCACGAAACGACCAGGTGACCGGTCCGGCCTCATCGACCGCCGCTGAGACGGCACAGCGGTCACGCGGTGAACCGGACGAGCACATGGCCGTTGAGCGACACCTCCTCACCGCACGCCTCGCGCACGCGGAGCGCATGGGTGAGATGGGCTGGGCCGAGTGGGATCTCCAGACCGGAGAGTCCACCTGGTCCGATCAGGCGTACACCATATTCGGCCGCGCCCCCGGCGACGGCCCGATCCACCTGCGTGACCTGGTCGGTCACGTCGAGGCGGCCGACCGGCCCGACCTCGACCGGCTGCTGTGGTCCGTCGTGCACCGGGCCCAGGCCGGGGAGGCCGAGTTCCGCATCCGCCGCCGCGGTGAGCTGCGCCACCTGCGCGCCGCGCTCGACCCCGTCGTGAGCGACGGGCATCTCAGCGTGCACGGCGTCGTCCAGGACATCACCGGCCGCCGCCGCGCCGAGCGGATCATGTCGGAGTCGCGCAGCAAGCTGCTGCGGATCCGTGAGCAGGTCGCGGAGGAGCACGACATGAGCGTGACCCTGCGCGAGGCGATCATGCCGGGCCTGGGAGACAGCATCGACCTGCCGCACGCGCGCATCGCGGTCCGCTACGTCGCGGCCGGGATCGACCCCGGCCTGGGCGGCGACTGGTACGACGCCGTTCCCCTCGCCGACGGCAGGGTGCTGCTCGCCATCGGCGACGTGTCCGGACACGGGATGCCCGCGATCTCCCAGATGGCCCAGCTGCGCCACGCCCTGATCGGCCTCGCGATGACCGGCCACTCCCCCGCCAGGCTGCTCGCCTGGCTCAACGACCTCGTGCTGCACCGGATGCCCGAGACGACGGCGACCGCGGTCGTCGGCCATCTCGACCCGGACACCAGGACGTTCACCTGGGGGCAGGCGGGGCACCCCGCGCCGATCCTGGTCCGTGAGGGGACGGCCACCCAGCTCGACCCGCCCGCCGGGGTGCTGCTGGGCGCCACCCCTGACGAACCGTACGAGACGGCCGGGGTCGAGCTGCGGGAGGGTGACCTCCTGCTGCTGTTCACCGACGGGCTGGTGGAGCGGCGCACCCGCGACATCGACGAGGGACTCGCGCTGACCATGGAGGCCGCGGCCCTGCTACGAGGAGACCCGGACAACGGGCTCGACCGGCTCATCGAGGTGATCGGCGGCCCCAACCCCGAGGACGACACCTGCGTTCTGGCGATCGGAGTGCTCGGCTGATTGGTTAAATGGTCGCCATGCCCGGCCTGATGCTCCTTGACACCCCCTCGCTGTACTACCGCGCCTTCTACGGCATCCCCGAGTCGATGACCGCCCCCGACGGGATGCCCGTCAACGCGGTGCGCGGCGTCATCGACATGATCGCCATGTTGGTCCGGCGGCACTCCCCCACCGAACTCGTCGCCTGCATGGACGCCGACTGGCGCCCGGCCTTCCGGGTGGCGGCCATCCCGACGTACAAGACCCATCGGCTCGTCGAGGGCGGTGCCGAGGAGACTCCCGACACGCTCGCCCCGCAGGTGCCGGTGATCGAGCGGGTGCTCGACGCGGTGGGCATCGCCCTCGTCGGTGTTCCCGGCTACGAGGCCGACGATGTGATGGGCACGTTCACCACGCGCGCGAGCGGTCAGGTCGACGTCGTCACCGGCGACCGCGACCTGTTCCAGCTGGTCGACGACTCCCGGCCGGTCCGGATCCTCTACACCGCGAGGGGGGTCAAGAACCTCCAGCTGGTCGACGAGGCCGCCGTCACCGAGAAATACGGTGTCCCGGGCCGCTCGTACGCCGACTTCGCCACCCTGCGCGGCGACCCCAGCGACGGGCTGCCGGGCGTGCCGGGGGTGGGCGACAAGACCGCCGCGGCCCTGATCACCCGGTTCGGCTCGCTGGAGGCGCTGCTGCGGGCCCTCGACGGGGGCGAGGGAGGCGGCGACCTGACCGCCGGGCAGCGCGCCAGGCTGTCGGCGGCCCGCGACTACCTGCGGGTGGCCCCCGAGGTGGTCCGGGTCGCCCGCGACGTCCCCCTTCCCGAGGCGGACATCGCGCTTCCCGCCAAGCCCCGTGATCCGGAGGCGCTCGCGGCCCTGAGTGAGCGCTATGGCCTGTCCGGGCCGCTGGAGCGCCTGACCTCGGCGCTCTGACGGCTCATCCCCCGCCTTCCCGCCTCCGACCTGCTCTTCCGCCGTGCCGATCACCGTCGCCCCGACCGGCCGGTGAGCAGTCCGCCGCGAGCCGGTAGGTTGCTCCCTGTGCCTCACAAGAGCATCCTGGTGCCCGAAAGGGCCCATCCACGGCTCGGCGACGGTTTCGAGCGGATCCGCCGTGAGATGAAACTGCCCGACGGATTTCCCCGGGCGGTGATCGACGAGGCCGAGTGGGTCGCCGAGGTGCCCGCCCTGCCCCGGCTGGACCGTACCGACCTGCCCCTGATCACCATCGACCCTCCGGGCGCGATGGACCTCGACCAGGCCGTGCACCTGGAGGAGCGGTCCGGCGGCTACCGCGTCTGGTACGCCATCGCCGACGTCGGGGCGTTCGTCAGGCCCGGTGGCGCGATCGACGCCGAGGCCCGCCTCCGCGGCGAGACGGTCTACCTGCCCGACGGGCGCGTGCCGCTGCATCCGCCCGTCCTGTCAGAGGGTGCCGCCAGCCTGCTGCCGGGGGTGACCCGGCCCGCCGCGCTGTGGTGCGTCGACCTGGACGCCGAGGGCCTGATCGTCGGCGCGGACGTGAGCAGGGCACTGGTACGCAGCCGCGAGCGGCTCGACTACGACTACGCGCAGGCCGCGGTCGACACCGGCACCGCCGACGGCACTCTTCGGCTGCTGGCCGAGATCGGCCGGCTCAGACTCGCCCAGGAGCGGGCCAGGGGCGGCGTGACGCTGCCCACCCCCGACCAGGAGGTCGTCCCGGAGAAGAACGGCTACCGGGTCGAGTTCCGCGCCCCGCTCGCCGCCGAGGCGTGGAACGCGCAACTCTCGCTGCTGACGGGCATGGCCGCCGCCTCCATGATGCTGGACGCCGAGATCGGCCTGCTGCGGGTGCTCCCGCCCGCCCCCGCCGAGAGGATCACCCAGGTCCGCCGGGTGGCCGCCGCGCTGGGCGTGCCCTGGCCCGAGGGTGCCGGGTACGGCGACGTCGTCCACTCCCTCGACCCAAGGATCCCCGAGCAGGCCGCGTTCCTGCAGGAGTCGACGGTGCTGCTGCGCGGCGCCGGATACGTCGCCTTCAACGGCGAGCCGCCCGCGCAGGCGGAGCACGCCGCCGTGGGGGCACCGTACGCGCACGTGACCGCTCCGCTGCGCCGCCTCATCGACCGCTACGCCACGGAGATCTGCCTGGCCATCGCGGCGGGCGAGCCGGTGCCCCAGGAGATCCAGCGGACCATGGGCGAACTGCCGGAGATCATGCATGCCACCGGGCGCCGCGCGGGCGGCGTCGAGCGGGCGTGCGTGGACCTGGTGGAGGCATTCGTCCTGCGCGAGCGGGTGGGCCAGACGTTCGACGCCGTGGTGATCGACGTGGCCGAGGACCGGCCGTGGGGTCAGGTGCAGGTCACCGACCCCGCGGTGGTGGCCCGCTGCGACGGCGAAGGGCTCCCGCTGGGAGAGGCCGTACGCGTGCGGCTGACACGCGCCGACCCGGCCACCCGCGAGGTCCGCTTCAGCCTGGCCTGACCCGTTCCCGGACTCGACCGAGATCCCGCGAAGCTCTCCACCGGGCCTCCGCGGCGGGTTTCCGGCCGCGGAGGTCCGCCGGAGAGGCCGGAAAGGAGGGAAACAGGTCGGCGGCAGGAGCTCAGGTCAGGGACGAGTAGGCCACCACCCCGCGCCGCAGGGCGTCCATCGACTTGCCCGCGGTCTGCTTCACCTTGCTCCCCGCCGGGGCCGCGTCGGAGATCTGACCGAGGAGGTCGAGCAGCTGCTTGGTCCAGCGGACGAAGTCTCCCGCGGCCAGTTCCGCGCCGGGCACGCCGTCACGGAGCACGGCGTCCAGGCTGTGACCCTTGGCCCAGCGGAAGGCCGCCCAGGCGAAGCCGAAGTCGGGCTCCCTGATGAACGACAGGCCGTGGTCGCTCTCGATCGACTCCAGCTCACCCCACAGGCGCACCATGTCCGCCAGCGTCTTCTGAGCCGCTCCCCCGGGGATCCTGGGCTGGCGGGCGTCGTCGGCCTGCCGCGACTCGAAGACCAGCGACGACACGCACGCGGCCAGCTCGGCCGGGTCCAGGTTGTTCCAGAGTCCCGCGCGCAGGCACTCGGCGGTCAGCAGGTCCAGCTCGGTGTAGAGCTGGGCCAGGCGGCGGCCCTCCGCGGTGACGCTCTCACCGTCGAGGTAGCCGAGCTGGTCGAGCACCCCGCAGACCTTGTCGAAGGTGCGGGCGATGACGTGGGAGCGGCCCTCGACCCTGCGGCGCAGGCCCTCGGTCTCGCGGAGCAGCTTGTAGTAGCGCTCGGCCCAGCGGGCGTGGTCCTCGCGCTCGTCACACCCGTGACAGGGATGCCGGCGGATCTCGGTGCGCAGCCGGTTGATCTCGTCGTCCTCCGCGGCGTGGTCGCGTGCCCGCACGGGCTTGCCGAAGTCACGGTCGCCGATCTTGGCGTGCACCGAGGAGACCAGGTTGGCCCGCTCCTTGGGCGAGCGGGCGTTGAAGTTCTTCGGGATGCGCAGGTGCTCGACCGGCTCGACCGGGACGGGAAAGTCGGCCGGTGACAGCTTCTTGACCTGCTTGCCGATGGTCAGCACCAGCGGGGAGGGCCCCTCTCCCCGGGAGTTGAGGCCGGGGTCGAGGACGACGGCCAGACCGGCCCTGCGCCCGCCGGGCACCCTGATGATGTCACCCGGCTTGAGCGCCTCCAGCGAGCGCAGCGCCTGCGTCCTGCGGGCCGCGCCGCGCCGGCGCGACAGCTCGGCCTCCCGGTCGGACAGGGCCCTGCGCATCGCGGCGTACTCCTCGAAGTCGCCCAGATGGCAGGTCATCGCCTGGCGGTAGCCCTCCAGGGCCTCCTCCGCTCGGCGCACCTGCTTGGCGATGCCCACCACGGCCCGGTCGGCCTGGAACTGCGCGAACGAGGACTCCAGGAGGGTCCTGGCCCGCTCCCTGCCCACCTGGCCGACGAGGTTGACGGCCATGTTGTAGGAGGGACGGAAGCTGGAGCGCAGCGGGTAGGTGCGGGTGCTGGCCAGGCCGGCGACCTGGAGCGGGTCGGTGCCCGGCTGCCACTGGACGACCGCGTGGCCCTCCACGTCGATGCCTCGGCGCCCGGCCCGTCCGGTGAGCTGGGTGTACTCGCCGGGGGTGAGGTCGGCGTGGGTCTCGCCGTTCCACTTGTCGAGTTTCTCGATCACCACGGAGCGGGCGGGCATGTTGATGCCCAGCGCGAGCGTCTCGGTGGCGAACACGGCCTTGACCAGGCCCCGGGTGAACAGTTCCTCGACGACCTCCTTGAAGGCGGGGAGCATCCCAGCGTGGTGGGCGGCCAGGCCGCGCTCCAGGGCGTCGCGCCACTCCAGGTAGCCGAGCACACCCAGGTCCTCGTCGGGCAGGTGCGCGGTGCGCTCGTCGACGATCTGCCGGATCTCGTGACGCTCGGCGTCGGTGGTGAGCCGGATGCCGTCATGCAGGCACTGCATGACGGCGGCGTCGCAGCCCGCCCTGGAGAAGATGAACGTGATCGCGGGCAGCAGGGCGTCGGCGTCCAGGCGCTCGATGGCCGCGGCACGGTCCGGCGGACCGTTCCTGCGAGGACGTGAGTAGCCGCGGCGCCCCCTGCCGTACGCCTGGCGCTCCTCGTCCTTGGCGATGCGCAGGAGGTTGGGGTTGATCTGCGGGCGCCGGTCGTCGTCTCCGGTGACGAACAGGTCGTAGAGGCGGCTGCCGACGAGCATGTGCTGCCAGAGCGGGACCGGGCGGTGCTCGTCGACGATGACGCTGGTGTCGCCGCGGACCTCTCCCATCCACTCGCCGAACTCCTCGGCGTTGCTGACCGTGGCCGACAGGGCGACCAGGCGCACCGACTCGGGCAGGTGGATGATCACTTCCTCCCAGACCGCGCCGCGGAACCGGTCGGCGAGGTAGTGGACCTCGTCCATGACCACGAAACCGAGCCCCGCCAGGGTGGAGGACCCGGCGTAGAGCATGTTGCGCAGCACCTCGGTCGTCATGACGACGATGGGAGCCTCGCCGTTGACGCTGTTGTCGCCGGTGAGCAGGCCCACCTTGTCGATGCCGTATCGCTTGACCAGGTCGTTGTACTTCTGGTTGGACAGCGCCTTGATCGGGGTGGTGTAGAAGCACTTGCGGCCCTCGCGCAGGGCGAGATGCACCGCGAACTCGCCCACGACGGTCTTGCCCGAGCCGGTGGGCGCCGCCACGAGGACTCCGTCACCGGCCTCCAGGGCCCGGCAGGCGTCGAGCTGGAAGTCGTCCAGCTCGAAGTCGTAAAGACCGCGGAACGAGGTCAGCGCCGGCCCGCTCTCGGCCTGGCTCTGACGGAAGGCAGCGTATCGTTCCGCTGGGGTCGTCATGGCTCCAGCCTACCGATATCGGGATTCCGGCCCGTCCCCCTTCTCCCCGGATCCCGTCGATCGCGCGGGCCACCCCGGCGGGCCGTCCGGGCGGCGCCGCACGGTCCTCGTCCAGGACCGTCGGCGTACGTCGGCGGCCCTAGACGAGGACCGCCAGCGCGCCGGGGACGATCTCGCATGTCAGCGGGGTGGGGCCGATCCGCTCGCCGTCGGCGTAGGCGATCACTCCTTGGGCCTCCAGGGTCACCCGGCGGGCGCGGAGCATGGTGACGGCGGGATGGGCGCCGTGGGAGCCCCGGTAGACGCGGGGGAAGGTGCGCAGGAACTCCATCTTGGGGATGGCCCCGAGGATCGTCACGTCCAGCAGGCCGTCGTCGGGGACCGCGCCGGGACACACGCGCATGCCCGCGCCGTAGGAACGGGTGTTGCCGACCGCGACAAGCATCGCCTCACGCTCGACGATCTCGTCGTCCAGGCCGATCCTGAACGGGATGGGCCGGAAGGAGCGCAACTCCTCGGCGAGGGCGACAAGATATCTCGCCATACCCGGCGGCCAGGTCATGGTGTTGGCCCGCTCGTTGACCCGGGAGTCGAAGCCACAGGCCAGCACCCCGGCGAACCACTCGTCCTCGCCCGCCTTCACGGCGTCGACCGTGCGCACCCGCCCGCGCAACACGGTGTCGGCCGCGGCGAGCGGCGCCTTCAGCGGGATGCCGAGCGCGGCGGCGATGTCGTTGCCCGTGCCCACGGGGATGACGCCCAGTGGTACGCCGCTGCCCGCGGCCGCCTGGACGGCGAGGTGGACCAGGCCGTCGCCGCCGAAGGCCACCAGCGCCTCCGGCTCCTCGGCAACGGCCGTGCAGGCGCGTTCCAGCGCGTCGGAGGCGGAGTCTCCGAGGATCACCGAGACCTCGCGTCCACCCTGCCGCAGGCGGTCGAGCACCGGGGAGAGCAGCCCCCGGGAACGGCCGCCGCGGGCGGCGGGGTTGACGAGGACTGCGATCTCTGCGGGCACAGACCGGAACTTATCCGCTATTTGCCGGGATCGGGGTCGGTCGTTCTCGAATCGATAGGAGCCGGATCGTCGACCGGGGTCACGGCACCCACGGGCGAGACGTCGTCGTCGAGCGAGGAGGCCTCGTCGTCGGAGAGGTGGGAGAAGTCCTCACCCTTGGACTGTCTCTTCTCCCTGAGATACATGAACCCCTCGGCCAGACCGAACAGCAGCACCATCGGCAGGGCGAGCGCGATCATTGTGAACGGGTCGCCGCCGGGGGTGGCGACCGCGCCGAAGACGAACATGAGGAAGATGACCATGCGGCGGTGCTTGGACACCAGCGAGCGCGGCAGCACCCCGATGATGTTCAGGAACACCATGAGCAGCGGCAACTCGAAGGAGATGCCGAACACGATGATCATGATCAGCGCGTAGCTGAGATACTCGTTGATCGTGAGGCCGGTCAGCGTTCCCGGAGGGGCGAAGCCCAGCAGGATCGACAGGCCCGTGTCCATCACGAAGTAGGCCAGCGCGGCGCCCGCGAGGAACAGCGGGACGGCCAGCACCATGAACAGGATCGAGTAGCGCTTCTCGTTGCGGTACAGGCCCGGGGTGACGAAGCCCCAGATCTGCCAGAGCCAGATCGGCGAGGAGACCACGAGGCCGAACATCGCGGCGACCTTGAGGTTCACGAAGAAGGAGTCGAAGACGCCGAGGATCAGCATCGTGCACTGCCCCGGCCTCAGCTCCTGCGCCTGGGGAAGCCCGCAGTAGGGAGCCGACACGAACTGCCAGATCGGGTCGAAGAAGATGAAACCGACGATGGTGCCGGCGACCAGACCGAGCAGGGCGATGACCAGCCGGTTACGCAGCTCGCGCAGGTGCTCCATGAGCGGCATGCGGCCGTCGCCCGCCTCTGCGGGCGACGGTGCCGCCCCGTTCCGGCCCGATTTGGGCCACTTCAGCAGCGCCATTCGCGAATCCTGGGGTGACGAGTCGAGTGATGGGGGTAGATCTTCAGGCTACCGCCGATCACTGCTGCTTGGGCGCTCCGGCCTGGGCGCGCAGCCGGGCGGCCTGCTCCTCGAGGCGGCGGGCCTCCTCCTCGACGCTCAGCGCGGGAGCCGGAGGCTGCGTCGCCGCCGGGATCGACTGCGGCGCCG
This sequence comes from Streptosporangium sp. NPDC049046, assembly GCF_040649155.1. Lineage (NCBI taxonomy): Bacteria > Bacillati > Actinomycetota > Actinomycetes > Streptosporangiales > Streptosporangiaceae > Streptosporangium > Streptosporangium sp. NPDC049046. Next base: position 107,413 of record NZ_JBEZEZ010000005.1, read on the forward strand.
GGGCGGCGGGCTGGGGCTGCGCCTGGACGACCGTGGCGGTCGCGGTCTCCGTCTCGTCCTCGTCGCGGAGCTTGGCGGTCTCCGACTTGAAGATGCGCAGCGACCGGCCGAGCCCGCGGGCGGCTTCCGGCAGCTTCTTGGCACCGAAGAGCAGCACCAGGATCAGGCCGATGATGATCAGCTCAGTGGGTCCGAGGTTGGGCATTACACATCCTTACGCCGGGCGACGTGCGGTCTTTGCCTCCGATCGTACGCTCCCCCGGCGACAGACTCATCCCTTTGGCCCCGCGCGATCGCCGTACGCTCGCCGAACAGGACCCGAACGGGCTCCAGTCTCCCCTCCGTCCGATCGACCTCACGGCTCAGCGCGGCGGCCGCGCGCAGCACGCGAACGGCGAGGAAACCCAGCAGGGCAAGCCCTCCGAAGGCGAGTGAGACCGCGGCGATGATCCAGCTCATGTCGGGAGACTCCGGCTTCGTACATCAGGAAAGCGACTCATAACGATTCAGCGCGGCGGTGGCCGCGGCCCGGACGCTCTCGTCCAGCGAGGCCGGAGAGACCACCCTGCCGGTGTCCCCGAGGCGCAGCGCCAGGCGTACCAGCCACCCCTGGTCCCTGGCCCGCAGGGCCACCCGCACCCGGCCCTCGCCGAGCTCGGTGACCCGCTCGCACGGGTAGTACTCGGCGACCCAGCGGCCCGCGGGGGTGAGTTCGAGCTCCACCAGCTCGTCGGTCGGCGAGGGCCGGAACACCCCGGGCGTCACCTCGTCGGCCACGGCGTCCGCGGGCGGGTCGGCGGGCACGTCGAGCACGTCGACGGAGAGCATCCGGTCCAGCCGGAACAGCCGGACCGCCTCGGCCCGGTAACACCAGCCCGACAGGTAGGGGCGGCCGTCCACGACGACCAGGCGCATCGGATCGACCTCACGCGGGGTGATCTCATCGCGTCCCGGCACGTAGTAGCGCAGCGACAGCCGTCTGCCGCGCCGCAGCGCCTCGTTGACGACGGGCAGCGCGTCGGGCGCAGCGTCGACCTCCACCGCGACCTGGCTGCTGACCGCCGCGGCGCCCTCGCCCGAGGCCCGCTCGAACTTGGCGATGACCCGGGCCAGCGCGTCGCGCTCGCCGAACTCCGGCATCTCGGCGAGCAGGCGCAGGGCGACCAGCAGGGCACTGGCCTCGTCCACGCCCAGCCGCAGCGGGCGGGCGATGGTCTCGGCGTTGTCGATGACGATCTCCCCGCCGTCCCACGACACGTCGATCAGGTCGCCGGGGGTGTGGCCGGGCAGCCCGCACATCCACACCAGCTGCAGGTCGTCGATGAGCTGCTTCTCGCTCAGCCCGAAGATCTTCGCGACCTCGGGCACCTGTGCCCCGGGGTGCGACATCAGGTAGGGCACCAGTGCGAGCAGCCTGGGCAGGCGGTCGGCCGTGCTCACGCGAGAGCTCCCTTCAGGCGGCAGATGACCGCGTCACGGGCGTCCGGGGGGCCGACGACCTCCGCGTCCGCGGCGAAACCCACGATCCATCCGGCCAGCCTGCCGGGGTCGGTGAAGTCGACGTCCAGCTCGTCCCAGTCCTCGCCGGCGGGCCGCACCGCCTTCGCCACCTGGCGCAGCCCCTGGCAGGTGTCCCGCCTGACCCGGATGAGGGCGGTGCGCTCGCGCACGGCGGCGTCGCTGTAGACGACCATGGACTTGATGTCGACGTCCTCGGGCACCACCACCGAACCCGGGCGGCCGAGGGTGGTGACCGGCCCGCTGATGCGGCTGAGCCGGAAGACCCTCGGCGCCTCCCGGTCGCGGTCGTGGCCGACCATGTACCAGCGGCCCCGGCGGCTGACGACGCCCCACGGCTCCACCGTGCGGGTCAGCACGTTCTGGCTCGCCGCCGCCCGGTAGGCGAAGCGGACCGCGCGCCGGTCGCGCACGGCCTCCCACAGCGCGGGAAAGGACGGGTCCTGGGTGTCGACGCGCAGCTCCAGCGCGCCGCCGAGCACCCCGTGGGCCTCGTCGGTCTGCACGCCCCCCGCGCGCAGCTTCAGCAGGGCCCCGCTGGCCGCCTCGGCCAGGCTGGCCCGCTGCCACACCTGTGCCGCCAGGCCGACCACGGCGGCCTCGTCGGGCTCCAGGGTGATCTCCGGCAGCTCGTACGCCGAGCGGACGATCCGGTATCCGGGATCCTCCTCCCACGGGTCCTTGTGGACCTCGATCGGGATGCCTATCTCCCGCAGCTCGTTCTTGTCCCGCTCGAACATCCGCTGGAAGGCCTCGTCGTTGTCGGCGTCGTAACCGGGCACCGCCTGGCGGATGTGCTCGGCACTGAGCGGCCGCCGCGTGGCCAGCAGGCAGATCACGAGATTGAGCAGCCGCTCGGTCTTCCGGCGCGACATCCGGCCTCCTTCCTGTTCGAGTGACGCTACCCTTCCCCCGTGATCAGATGGCGCAGGGGCGAGGTCGTACGGATCCGGCGCGAATGGCCGGGGGCGGTGGAACTCGACGTGACCACCGAGGACGGTGAGGCGCGCGCGCTCGCCTACCCGGCCCTGGTGGGACGTCCCGAGCCCGGTGACGTGGTGCTGCTCAACACGACCGCGCTCGCGATGGGTCTCGGTACGGGAGGTTACGCCATGGTGGTGGCTGTCCCCGACCGTTTGCCACAAGATCCTCAAGGCCCCGGACACCTGGTGAAGGCACGCTACACCCCGTTGCAGGCCACCGTCCTCGGCGCGGACGAGCAGGATTCGCCCTTCCACGAGGTCCTGCGCGACGCGGACTCCGTGGACGGCATGCCGGTGATCGTCGCCGACCTGCACTCGGCCCTGCCCGCGATCCTCTGCGGCCTGTACGGCCAAAACCCCCCGCAGCCTGGCGAAACTCAGAAAACCGATGGCCCGGAGCGCGGCAGACCCCTCAGGGTCGCCTACGTGATGCTCGACGGCGGCGCGCTGCCCGCCTGGTTCTCCATGTCGTGCGCACGGCTGCGGGAGACCGGCTGGCTGTGCGGGGTCGTCACCGTGGGCCAGGCGTTCGGCGGCGACGTGGAGGCGGTGACCCCGCACACGGGTCTGCTGGCGGCCAGGCACGTCCTGGAGGCCGACGTCGCGATCGTCACCCAGGGACCGGGCAATCTGGGCAGCGGCACCCGCTGGGGTTTCTCCGGAGTCTCGGCCGGCGAGGCGGTCAACGCCGCCGCCGTCCTGGGAGGCCGCCCGGTGGCGGCGCTGCGGGTCAGCGAGGGCGACCTGCGCGAGCGCCACATCGGGGTCTCGCACCACTCGCTCACCGCCTACGGCCGGGTGGCGCTCACCCCGGCCCACGTCGCCGTGCCCGTGCTGCCCGGCGACTTCGGCAGGCGGGTGGCCGAGCAGTCACGCCCGCTCGCCGCCCGCCACGAGCTGGTCGAGGTGGCGGTGGACGGTCTGTACGAGGCGCTCCAGGGATCTCCGGTGCGCCTGTCCACGATGGGCCGGGGTCTGGACGAGGACCTCGCCTACTTTCTCGCCTCGGCCGCCGCCGGGCGCCACGCGGCCTCGCTGCTGTCGTAGAAGTCCTTGAAGGTGAAGGCCTCCGGGGTGGGGCCTTCGGCCCTCAGCCTCTCCAGACGCTCCATCCCCTCGGGAAGGGTCGGCTCGTACCCCTCGGGGATCCACCACATCACCGAGTACGGCTGCGCGATGCGCAGGAACCACTCCCTGCGCCGCTGCAGGAACGCCAGGTGGTCGCTGCGGTAGACGTACTCCCACAGCGCGTCACGCGACCGCCACACGGAGTAGTTGATCAGCAGGTGGTCGCCGTACATGTGCTCGACCGTGTCCTCGGGACCGTCACCCCCCTTGAGGCGCCACACGAAGCCGGGGTCGGCCTCGGCCAGCCGGTTGAGAGGTTCGAGGCCCGCCATGAAGGAGGCGAGTTCGAGGGAGTCCTTGGGCGCGCGCATGTGGGCGACGTTCATCTGGGCCAGGTGCATGGGCACAGCAGATCATCCACAGTCCTTCTATGTCAATCTTCATTATTTTTAGAAAAGGCGACGCAGCACTCCCCGGGCCGTGGGTCCAGCCTGGCCGTCGAGGCGTCCTGACCGAGCGCGTCGAGCATCCCCCGGCACAATCCCAAATTCACCGAGCAGACCAGCAGCGGATGCTCCTCGGCGGGCACGTGGAACGGGCAGTTGCGCAGCCGCACCCGGCCGTCCTCCTCGTAGGGCTCGTATCCGCGCCGCCGCAGCACACCGGCGAGATCCTCCCCCTGCTCGGCGAACCGGGCCCCCGCACGCCGGGCGACCTGCTCGGCCCTCTCGTCCCCGCCGAGCGACTCCACCGCCTCCGCCAGCACCAGGGCGAGGGTCCGGTAGTCCCTGGCGGGCACGTTGACCTGCCACTCCCCCCGCGCCCTGCGATACACCTTCGCCGGCCTGCCGCTGCCGGGCCCCGTCCGCTCCGTCAACCGCCGGAACCCGCTCTCGAGCAGGCCCGCCTCGACGAGCCTGTCGAGGTGGAAGGCGGCCAGGGTCCGCTGCACCCCCACCGCCTCGGCCGCCTCGTTACGTCCCACGTCATGGCGCTGGAAGGCCACGTAGTCGTAGACGGCCCGGCGCACCGGGTCGTGAAGTATCGCCACCGTGTCGAGATCGTCGCCGCTCACAGGCGGATTGTAGGCCGAGGTCGCGGACTTCACGCCTCCGCCCGTACGGGACCCGGCGGGCGGGAACGCGGCCGCCCTTTCCTGGACACGAGACCGGGCGGACGACGCCGACGCCCGGTCCTGACCTGGACCTGGCCTCGGCCGAGCCCTGAACCGGAAAAGCACGGAGCCCGGCCGTACGCGTACGGCCGGGCTCCGTGATGGGACGGCTCGCACCGGCGGCGGCCCGGTGGGCCGCCGCCGGAGGCGGAATGTCAGATCAGTCGGTCAGCGGGCTCAGTAGGCGCCCAGCACGTCGACCAGGAAGACCAGGGTGTCGGTGCCCTTGATCTTGTCGCCGGAGCCCTCCTTGCCGTAACCGAGGTCCGGCGGGATGCTCAGCAGCACCCGGCTGCCGACCGGGACACCGACCAGACCCTGGTCCCAGCCCTTGATGACCTTGCCGGTGCCGATCTGGAACATGATCGGCTGGGCGCCGCGGGACCAGCTGCTGTCGAACTCGGCGTCCGATCCCCAGATCTTCCCGGCGTACTGGACCAGGATCGACTGGCCGGACTTGACCTCGGGGCCCGTGCCCTGGATCACGGTCTTGGCGACGAGCTCCTTGGGAGCCTTCTTCTTGGTCTTGGTAGTGAGCTTCGGCGCGGCGTCGCCGGCCGGATTCTCCACCGTGACACCGTCGAGACCGGGGTCGGTCGCGGTGCCCTTGGCGGCCTTCTCCTGGGGGACGCCCACGACGTCGACCACGAAGACCTGCGACTGGCCGGGAGGGGCCTGCGCCTGCTGCTCGGCGGGCAGCGCGTCCTTGGCGACGACCGACATGAACCTGCCGCCGCCCTTGGTCTCGGCGAAGCCCTTGCGGAGGATCTCCGGGACCTGCTCGTTGAGCGTGATGACCTGCGGCCCGCCCTCGTCGTAGGTCGAGCCGGCGAGCTTGTTCTCCTTGCCGTCCCAGGTGAAGACGGTGAAGTTGGCGATGACGCTGGCGCCGGGCTTGGCGGCCTCCCCCGTGGTGCCGGGGGTGAGCACCTTGTAGGAGGAGGTCTCGACGACCTTCGGCGGGAACGCGACGGTCGGCTTGGCGCCCGCCTGCCCGGTCACCTGCAGCTCGGTGACCTCCCCCGCGCTGGCGGAACTGGAGGCGCCGGTGGCCGCGCCTCCGTCGGAGCCGCATGCTGCGGCGAATATCAAAGGCACTGCGGCCAGTACGGCCATGCTGCGGCGGCGCATAGGTATCCCTCAAGCAGACGTCAGGTTCGCGCCACATTACCCGTCCCGGCGTACGGAGGAGGTAAGGCCGGGAACGAGCTTGCCGAAGTATGACCGTCACATCCCGGCGATGAGCTTGTCCACCCTCTCGTCGACGCTACGGAAGGGGTCCTTGCACAGCACGGTGCGCTGCGCCTGATCGTTGAGCTTCAGGTGCACCCAGTCGACGGTGAAGTCGCGGCGCTTCTCCTGCGCCTTGCGGATGAACTCACCGCGCAGCCGGGCCCGGGTGGTCTGCGGCGGCACCGACTTGGCCTCGAAGATCTTCAGGTCGGAGGCCACCCGCTCCACCGCACCGCGCTTCTGCAGCAGGTAGAACAGGCCACGGCGGCGGTGCACGTCGTGGTAGGCGAGGTCGAGCTGAGCCACCCTGGGGCTCGACAGCGGCAGGTCGTACTTCTGGCGGTAGCGCTCGATCAGCTGGTACTTGGTCACCCAGTCGATCTCGCGGGCGACCTTGTCGAGGCTGCCGGTCTCGACCGCGTTGAGCGTGCGCTCCCACAGCTCCAGCACCCGGTGGCTGACCTCGTCGCCGCCGCGGCGGTCGACGAAGTCACGGGCCTTGGAGAGGTATTCCTCCTGGATCTCCAGCGAGGACGCCTCCCGGCCGTTGGCCAGCCGCACCCGCCGCCGCCCGGTCATGTCGTGGGAGACCTCCCTGATGGCCCGGATCGGGTTCTCCAGGGACAGGTCGCGCATCACGGTGCCCGCCTCGATCATGCGGAGCACCAGGTCGGTCGCGCCGACCTTGAGCAGCATGGTCGTCTCGCTCATGTTCGAGTCGCCGACGATGACGTGCAGGCGGCGGAACCGCTCGGCGTCGGCGTGCGGCTCGTCACGGGTGTTGATGATCGGACGCGACCGGGTGGTGGCGCTGGAGACGCCCTCCCAGATGTGCTCGGCCCGCTGGGAGACGCAGTAGACCGCTCCACGCGGGGTCTGCAGCACCTTGCCCGCCCCGCAGATGATCTGCCGGGTGACCAGGAACGGGATCAGCACGTCCGCCAGGCGGCCGAACTCGCCGTGCCGGCCGACCAGATAGTTCTCGTGGCAGCCGTAGGAGTTGCCCGCCGAGTCGGTGTTGTTCTTGAACAGGTAGATGTCGCCGGCGATCCCCTCCTCACGGAGGCGTTTCTCCGCGTCGACGAGGAGGCCCTCCAGAATGCGCTCGCCCGCCTTGTCGTGGGTGACGAGCTCCACGACGTTGTCACACTCGGGGGTGGCGTACTCGGGGTGGCTCCCCACGTCCAGATACAGGCGCGCCCCGTTGCGGAGGAAGACGTTGCTCGATCGGCCCCAGGAGACGACGCGGCGGAATAGATAACGCGCTACCTCGTCGGGTGACAGCCGCCGCTGCCCCCTGAACGTGCAGGTGACGCCGTACTCGTTCTCAAGCCCGAAGATGCGACGATCCATTGCCTCACACTATTCGCCGAACCCCTCTCGTGGGAGGGATCATGGGGTTTTCGGTCGTACGGCTTATGCCCCAGGCTGTGAGCGCCTAAGCGCGGACGCGCCCCGCGCCCGGTTCCCGCCGGGCGCGGGTGGCGCGAAGGCGCCGGGATCGACGGCCTCGATCAGCCTCCGCCCTGCCAGAAGATCTCGACAACCTTGGTGATCCTGCCGTTCTCCGTGGTGATCAGGGCCGGCCGGTGGAGGCCCTCGACCCCGGTCAGCGAGGCGGCCTCCCTGACGTTGTCGATCAACGTCTGACGGGTGCAGCTCTCGGTGCCGAGGTTGGTGGCCTTGTCGTAGGTCTGCGTCGTGTTGTCGCAGCCGCTGTCGGCGAGAAACAGTACGTCCTCGGCGATGGGCGCCAGGTAGCGGACCACGTCACCTTCCTCGGGGCCGTCGAAGTGACCGTCCTCGCCACCACGCTGGACGAAGCGGATCGGCCGGTACTCGGCCACCCCGTTGTCGTCCACGTCGGTGAGCCAGCCCCTCAGGACGCCCTCGAAGGGCGGCGGACGCCCCTTGCTCCAGTCGTGTTCCGGAGCCGCCTGGAACTCGGTACCGAAGAGCTCGGGGACGGCCGCGGCGGAGCCCGGGGTGGGGGTCGGCGCGCCCGTCGAGGGAGCGGGCGCGGAGGAGGACGCGACCGGCAGGGGGGCGGAGGAGGACTCCGCGGCGCAGCCTGAGGCCAGCGCCACGGCCGCGAGCAGGGCCAGCGCCACACCGGGCCGTCGAGGAGCCGCGAGGGCGGTCATATGAGGGGCGGATCCGGTCCGGATCCGGGAGGTGTTGTTCACACGGAGTGTGACCAGCGTGGAGCGGGACCGGTTGTCCGGAGACGATGTGATCCAGGACACACCGCAGCGACACCCGTTCCCGCCTCGCCGGAAGCTGTGTTCCCGGCGAGGCGGGAACGGGTGTCGTGAGGTGTCGTCCGGCGCCGGAGCGCCACTTGCCCGCGTCGGGCTTTTGCGCGACACGGACCACGGGGTGCCGCTGACCGGCCCGTCCGGCGCGGGGACCGTGCTGCCACCGTTCTCAGGCGTCCCGCAGGAGAAGACCTGCCTTCCGGCGTGGGGGTGTCGTCCTGCAGAGGACGGCACCCCCACGCCGTGCGGTCAGACCACCCGGCGCGGCACCGGCGTCGCCCGCGGACGCGGTCAGCCGCTGGATCCGGTGTCGATGTCGCCGTCGGGCGCGGTCGGCGGGGCGCCCGGCGTCTCGGGGGCGGAGAGGGGGTTCTCGCCCCCTGCCGTCTTCTCGCCCCCGGCCACGGGGGCACCTTCGGCCAGCAGTCGCTCCAGCCTGGGGCCGTTGAGCCGTAGGAACTTGCGGTGCGGGCGGTTGCGGTCGAGCACCGCCACCTCCAGCTGGTTCGCGGGGAAGCGCTCGCCTCCCGGCTCGGTCAGCGCGAACAGCGCCGCCTCCAGCGCCTCGGTCAGCGACAGGCCGTCGCGGTAGCGCTCCTTGAGACGGGCCGCCACCGTCTCGGCCTGGCCGCCCATGGCCACCAGCCCCGCCTCGTCGAAGACCGAGCCGTCGAAGGTCAGCCGGTAGATGTGGTCCTCGTCGGAGGAGTCACCGACCTCGGCGACCACGATCTCCACCTCGAACGGCTTCAGCGACTCGGTGAAGATCTGGCCGAGGTTCTGCGCGTAGAGGTTGGCCAGGCCACGGGCGGTGACGTCGTCGCGGGCGTAGGTGTAGCCGTTGATGTCGGCGTATCGGATGCCGCCGAGGCGCAGGGCCTCGAACTCGTTGTAGCGGCCGACCGCGGCGAACCCGATCTTGTCGTAGATCTCGCTGATCTTGTGCAGGGCGCGGGACGGGTTGGGAGCGACGAACAGGATGCCGTCCTCGTACTGCAGGACGACGACGCTACGGCCCCGCGCGATCCCCTTGCGCGCGTAATCCGCCTTGTCCCGCATCTGCTGCTCGGGCGAGACATATCCAAAAGGCATGGACACCTGGGGTGATCCTCTCGTGTTAGCGCAGCGGGGCGGTGGGGCCGTCGGGGTGGTCGGCCCGGGACTCGACCACGACCCGGACGAGCTCTCCGACCTCCTCGTCGGGAAGCCGGCGGTATCCGTCGGCGGTGATCACCGCGACGATGGGCCAGATCTTGCGGGTGATGTCGGGGCCGCCGGTCGCCGAGTCGTCGTCGGCCGCGTCGTAGAGTGCGTGGATCAGCGTCAGCACGGTCTCCTCGGGGGAGGCACCCTCGCGGTAGAGCTTCTTCAGAGCACCTCGCGCGAAGATCGAACCGGATCCGATCGAGTGGTAGTGGTGCTGTTCGTAGGGACCGCCGCCCACGTCGTAGCTGAAGATGCGGCCACCGTCGACATCGGGGTCGTAGGCGGCGAAGAGCGGGACGACCACGAGCCCCTGCATCGCCATCGGCAGGTTGCCGCGGATCATCGTGGCGAGCCGGTTGGCCTTGCCCGTCACCGAGAGCGTGCGGCCCTCGCGCTTCTCGTAGTGTTCGAGCTCCACCCGGTAGAGGCGGGCCATCTCGATGCCCGTGCTCGCCGTCCCCGCGATGCCCAGGCCCGAGTGGTCGTCGGTGCGGAACACCTTCTCCATGTCACGCTGGGAGATGATGTTGCCGGAGGTCGCCCGGCGGTCTCCCGCGATCACCACGCCACCGGCGCACATCGCCGCGACGATCGTGGTGGCGTGCGGGATGTGATCGCCCACCGAGGTCCCCAGGACCTCGTTACGGCCAGGCAGCAAGTCCGGCGAATGGGACCTGACGAACTCGGTGAACGAGGAGCTCCCGGTGTCGGTAAAGATGTGATTCACCATGCCGGCGGGCAGGTCCCTGTGAGATCCCACGCGACTCCCTCCAAAGGTGCGGTCCTTTAAGGCCCGACCTTACTCATCTTGCCGTGCTGCTTGCACTTCCCTGGATCAGCTCAGCGCGAACCACACTCCGCCGGGCTTTTGAATCTTTACGGATGATCGGCTCCGGTCACCGGATCTCGCGCCGATCCCCCTCGGGGCACGGCGAACACGACGGGGGCGCGAAGATGGCGAAGGCCCGCCCGGCCCGCGTGGGAGGCGGGGCGGTGGCCGTGGGACGGCTCTCGATTCCCTCCGGGAGCATTCCCGGAGGGGTCTCCCCTGGTCGGCTCAGCGTGTTCGCGGCGCTCGGAGGCGGAGCACCCACCAGGGCGCTCCCGGCGGGGTGCGGCCGCACGTCACCCGCCAGCCGGGCCCGGCGGGAGCCGAGCCGGGCCCGCGGTCAGAACGGGTCCCCCGGCTCCCCGCCGGATCCGTCCTCACCTCTGACCTTTGACTCCGACGGACGAACCTACTGTCCGCCCTTCTGCACGTAACTCCTCACGAACTCCTCTGCGTTCTCCTCCAGCACCTCGTCGATCTCGTCGAGGATCGCGTCGACGTCGTCGGAGAGCTTCTCGTGACGCTCCTGAACGTCGGAGGTCTCCGCCGGGGCGGTCTCCTCGACTTCCTTGTCGGTCCGGCCGGTCTGCTTCTGGCCGCCGGTGTCCTTGCTTGCCATGTGTGGCACCTCCACCTGGGGGACGGATCTGATTCATATCTTCCCCGAACCGGGCGACATTGCGCGCGGATCATCCCGCGATCTTTGCGGGAGCCCGTACTGGCCGCGCCGAACTTCCCTCCGTCAGGGGACCTCCCCCCGGGGCCCGAGGTGAAATCCACCCACCTTGACTGGATAGCATCTCTATCCAATAATCGGATAGCACCACTATCCAAAGAAGAGAGCCCCATGTCACCGTCGTCGCTGAGCGCAGCCGGAATACTCCTCATCACCGTGCCCGCCGTGGCCTTCGGCGGGGCCTCCCTGCTCGCGCACATCATGCGCGGCATCCCCGGCTACCTGGACAACCCGGTGCGGCGTGGCCTGTGGCGGGCCGGCCACGCACACGCGGGCGTCCTGGTGCTCCTCGCGCTCGTCGCCCTGCTCTACATCGACCACGCGGATCTGCCCGGCGGCCTGAAGGACCTGACGCGGATCCTGATCGTGGCGGCGCCGATCCTGATGCCCCTGGGCTTCTTCCTGTCCGTCGTACGCCCCTCCGACACGAAACCGAACCGGCTGATCTGGCTGGTCCCCGCGGGCGGGGTGGCACTGGGAGCGGGCACGCTGATGCTGGGGATCGGTCTCCTCTGAACCTCTACGAATCCCCACGAACCCCGCAGCGACGCTCCCGGCGGCGCCTCGATCTCCGCCGGCGCCTCCGCGTCCGCGCACGAGCGCCCCATGGCCCCGCATCGGTTCGTGTGAGCATCATCACTCACCGGATCCAGGCGAATTCACCGCCCGAGGGAGATCGGGAACGTTCCAGGTAGGTCTTCGCGACCGAAAACTGCGATCATTGGGGGGTGAGCACCATCATCGCGCGCAGGTACAAGCTCGTCTCACGCGTCGGACAGGGGGCGACCGGCGTCGTCTGGCGTGCATACGACCTGCTTCTGGAGCGAGAGGTGGCCCTCAAGGAGATACTTCTGCCACCCGGGCCCGCCGCGGCCGAGCAGCGGCGGCGGGTGGTCAGGGAGGCTCGCATGGCGGCGCGGCTGAGCCACCGGGGCATCGTGACGGTGCACAACCTCACCGAGGAGTCCGAGCGGCTCTGGATCGTCATGGAGTTCCTGGAGGCGCTGACGCTGCACGACACGCTCGTGCAGGCGGGCCCGCTCCCGGTGGATCTTGTGGCGGCGATGGGGTGCCGCCTGCTGGAGGCGTTGCGGCACGCGCACGACGGCGGGGTGATCCACCGCGACATCAAACCCGCCAACATCATGCTGACCGGCGATCGCGTGGTGCTGGCCGACTTCGGCTTCGCCGCGCCGGAAGGGGCCGCGACGACCTCGACCCGGGGCACCCCGGCCTTCATCGCGCCGGAGGCGTTGCAGGGCAGGGGCGGCACCCGCGAGGCGGACATGTGGTCGTTCGGCGCGACGCTGTACATGGCGGTGGAGGGCAGGACCCCGTTCCGCACGGTGAACTCGATGGCGGCGCTGGTCGCGGCCCTGCGCGAACCGCCGCGCGCGCCGAAGCGGGCGGGCGCCCTGGAGCCGGTGCTGCGAGGGCTGCTGCGCAAGGATCCGCGAGCGCGGCTGAGCGCCGAGCGGACCTCGAAGATGCTTGAGGACGTGCGCTGCTTCAGTGCGGCCTGAGGCCGTTCACGAACGTTTCCGAAACGCTTTCACCACCCTCGGGAACGGTTTTCCGGAATCCGTAAACGGGTTTTACGGACGTGAAATAAGACGACATCAAGCCCACGCGCCTAAATCGTTACAGAGAATCACCCTAGGTAATCACCCGGTGCATCGTTCCAGATGAAAATATGAATCAGCTGAGGTGCCCGGCTTCTATGTGCAGCAGGTGATTCATGGGAACAGGTGCGAGGAAGGCACGCTTACTGGGTGATCGCTATCACCTGGCCTCGCCGATCGGGCGGGACGGTGTGGGCACGGTGTGGCGGGCCCACGACTCCCTGCTCAGGCGGAACGTGGCGATCAAGGAGATCCAGCCTCGGTTCACCGAGGACGGGATGGACATGCACGACGCACGGCGGTGGGCCCTGCGCGAGGCGCGCTCGGCCGGGAGGCTGAACCACCCGGCGGTGATCTCCGTGCACGACCTGCTCGAGGAGGACGGGCGGCTCTGGATCGTCATGGAGTTGCTGGAGGCCCTCACACTCAAGGAGACCGTGCGGCACCTGGGCCGCCTGCCGATCCACTGGGCGGCGTGGATCGGCTTCCAGTTGCTGGGCGGGCTGCGCCACGCGCACGGGGCGGGTGTCCTGCATCGGGACATCAATCCGCGCAACATCCTGCTCACCGGCGACCGGGTGGTGCTGGCCGACTTCGGCGTCGCGGCACTGCACGGCGATCCGGGCGACTCCACGACCGTACCGTTCGTCCATGTCCCCTCCTTCGTCGCGCCGGAGCGGCTGCGGGGCAGTCCACCGACCCCGGCGAGCGACCTGTGGTCGCTCGGTGCGAGCCTGTACTTCGCGGTGGAGGGCCGCCCTCCGCGCCCCACCTCCCGCACACCGGCGCAGCGCCTTCCCGTGGGCGGTGGGTACGAGGATCCGGCGACGCCGGCCGGAGTGCTGTGGCCCGTCCTGGAAGGGCTGCTCCGGCGCGACCCGGCTGCCCGCATCAGCATGGGACAGGCCGGCCGTATGCTGTCGGCGATCCTCCACACGGAGGGGGTGGCGCTGGCCCCGCCACGGTTGCCCGCGGCCAGGCTGCCACCGGACGCCTTCGCCTAGGATCTCGCGGCGTTTCACCCGATGTTCGAAACGGGGAAAAGCGTCCTTCGTCTCCTCTTCCGCCGGGCGATCCCGGGTTTCGCGAAATCGGGCCGTCCGGCGGAGCGCGCTTCTCGAATAAATGGACACAAGGCCGCGGATAAAGGCCGGTGGAGGTAACGGGAAGGTCGGATGCCGGGATTTCCGGCTCACGAACCGGCTCGAACCGCGGGGGGTTGTCAGACGGCCGGGACCCGGCGGCAGGCCTCGACGAACCTGGAGGCCAGATGGGGACTGCCGGCCCAGTGCAGGTGCAGGTAGGAGGCGGTGATCCGGTCGTCGGCGAACCCGTCGGCGCCACCGCGCCAGCGGAACAGCGGCCGGTCGGGGACGGGCTCGACCGCGGTGCGGTGGAACTCGTGGCCCCGGTAGCGCTCGCCGTCCCTGGTGAGCGGCGAGTCGCGGACGGCCACCGCGTCGCGGTAGCCGAGGGTGAGGGTGCCGGTCATCCTGGCCTCGACGTCGAGGAGCCCGCACATCGGCCTGCCGTCCAGCCTCCTGGAGAGATACAGCAGGCCCGCGCACTCGGCCGAGATCGGCCCCTCGAACGCGGCGACCTGGTCGCGCAGCGGCTCGTTGGCCGACAACTCGGCCGCGTGGACCTCAGGGAAACCGCCTCCGATCACGATCCCGCGAGTCCCCTCCGGGAGGGCCTCGTCGACGAGCGGGTCGAAGGGGACGATCTCGGCTCCCGCCGCCGCCAGCAGCTCGGCCTGCTCGGTGTAGCCGAAGGTGAAGGCCCGCCCTCCGGCGACCGCGATCCTCGTGACGGGAGCGGCGGGCGGTCCGGGAGTCCACGGGACGGCGGGCAGCGGCGGCGCGCCGCGGGCGAGTCGCAGGAGTTCCTCCAGGTCGCAGGAGGCGGCGACCAGGTCCGCGACGGCGTCCAGGGCACCGGCGGCCTGGGGGCGGCGCTCGGCGACGGGAACCAGGCCCAGGTGCCTGGAGGGGGCGGTGACGGCGTCGCTGCGACGGATCGCCCCGAGTACGGGGACGCCGCTCTCGGTGAGCGCCTCGCGGCAGACGGCCTCGTGCCGCTCGGAGCCGACCCGGTTGAGGATCACTCCGCCGAGCCTGATCCGGGTGTCGTAGGAGGCGAACCCGTGCACCAGCGCCGCGACGGAGCGGCTCTGCCTGGCGGCGTCCACGACCAGGACCACCGGGGCCCCGAGCAGCCTGGCGACGTGCGCGGTGGAGGCGAACTCGGTGGAGCCCGCGCCGTCGTACAGGCCCATCACGCCCTCGACGACCGCGATGTCCGCCCCGGCCGCGCCGTGCAGGAAGAGGGGGGCGACGAGGTCCTCCCCCGTCAGGAACGGGTCGAGGTTGCGTCCGGGGCGGCCGGTGGCCATGGCGTGGTAGCCGGGGTCGATGTAGTCGGGCCCCACCTTGTGCGGGGACACCGCCATGCCCCGGCGGGCGAGGGCCGCCATCAGGCCGGTCGCCACGGTCGTCTTACCCGCTCCTGAGGCGGGGGCCGCGATCACGATCCGGGCTACCATTCGATGCCCTTCTGCCCCTTCTGCCCCGCGTCCATGGGGTGTTTGATCTTACCCATCTCCGTGACGAGGTCGGCGGCGGCGAGCAGTCGGGGGTCGGCGTCGCGGCCGGTGACGACGACGTGCTGGCTTCCTGGCCGTCCGCGCAGGGTCTCGACCACCTCCTCGACGTCGATCCAGCCCCACTTCATCGGGTACGTGAACTCATCCAGCACGTACAGGCGGAACGTCTCGGCGGCGAGGTCGCGTCTGATCTGCTCCCAGCCCTCGCGGGCGTCGGCGGCGTGGTCCTCCTCGTTGCCGGGACGCTGGATCCAGGACCAGCCCTCGCCCATCTTGTGCCAGGAGACCGGCCCGCCCTCACCGGAGTCGCCGAGCACCCGCAGCGCCCGCTCCTCTCCGATGCGCCACTTGGCGGACTTGACGAACTGGAAGACCCCGATCGGCCAGCCCTGGTTCCAGGCGCGCAGGGCCAGACCGAAGGCCGCGGTGGACTTGCCCTTGCCCGGTCCCGTGTGGACGATCAGCAGCGGCCGGGTGCGGCGCTGTCTGGTGGTCAGGCCGTCCTCGGGCACGCTGACGGGTCTGCCCTGCGGCATCGTCGCCCTCCCCTCACTGTCGTGTCACTGTCATCTGGTACGGCCTTCTCGCCGTACTCACCGGCCTCGGACCTTCGCGGTCACGCGGCGCCGCGCCTCTCCCGGACCATCCCGGCCAGGTCGGTGAGTTCGTCGAGGCGTACGGTCTCCGCGCCCATCCTCGCCGCCAGGGAGGCGGCGAGGCCGAGGCGCACGGGCCCGCCCTCGCAGTCGACCACCACGCCAGCCACCCCGGCCAGCAGTTCCGCCGCGCGCTGGGACTCCTCGGCGGTTCCCGAGGTGGTCCGCCCGTCGGTGACCAGGACCACCAGCGGGCGTCTGGACGGGTCGCGCAGGCGTTCGACCCTGAGCACCTCGGCGGCCCGCAGCAGACCGGCGGCCAGCGGGGTCCGGCCTCCGGTGGGAAGCTCGCGCAGCCGGGCCGCGCCGGCCTCGACGGAGGAGGTGGGCGGCAGGACCAGGTCGGCGCGGGCGCCGCGGAAGGTGACGAGCCCGACCTTGTCGCGGCGCTGGTAGGCGTCGAGGAGCAGGCCGAGCACCGCTGTCTTGACCGCGCGCATGCGCTGCCTGGCGGCCATCGAACCGCTCGCGTCCACGACGAACAGCACCAGGTTGCCCTCGCGGCCCTCGCGGACCGCCTCCCTGAGATCGCCGCGGCGCAGCAGCAGTCCTGGCCCGTTCCTGCCCCGCGCGACCTGGTACGGGGCGGCGGCGCCGATGGTGGCCCGCAGGTGGAGGGAGCCGGTGCGGCCCTCGGGGACCCTGGCGCCCGTGGTACGGCCCAGGGGTGTCCTGGCGCGTGACCGGCGCCCGGGAGCTCCGGCACCGACGCCCGGGACGGTGAACAGTCTGTTCCCGCTCCCGGGCTCGGCGTCGACGATCTGCTCGCGGGCCGGTGCTCCCCCGGTCGCCTCCGACGGTTCCCGGGGTTTCGCGGCCTGAGCCTCCCCCGCCTCGGCGCCGAGGGTGTCCCGGGCGTCGGCGGCCCCGTGCGGGGAGGCGTCCCCGCCGTCGTGTCCTCCAGAGCCGCCCGGGTCGTCCGAGGTGGCGTCCCCGGCCTCGGAGCCGCCGGATACGGGTTCCGGGCCTCCCTCGTCTCTGCCGGGATCGGGGCCGCCGGGGTCGTCCGGCCCCTGGGGGCCGTCAGGATCGGGGCCGGGGTCGTCGGGGATCCTGTCCAGGAGATCCTGGAGCTTGGACTCGTCCAGGCCGGGCGCGTCGAAGGGGTCACGGCGACGGCGGTGCGGGAGCGCGAGCCTGGCCGCCTCCCGGACGTCGTCGGCGGTGACGGAGGTGCGGCCCTGCCAGGCGGCGTGCGCGATCGCCGCGCCGGCGGTGACCAGGTCGGCCCGGAGCCCGTCCACCTCGAAGCCCGCGCAGACGGTGGCGATCTTGAGCAACGCCGCCTCCGGCAGGACGACCTGGGCGACCCCGGCTCGGGCCTCGGCGATGCGCGTGGCCAGCGCCCGCTCCTCGTCCGACCAGGCGGCGGCGAACGCGGCGGGGTCGGCCTCGAAGGCCAGACGGCGCCGGACCACCTCCGCCCGCTGGGACGCCTCCCGCGAGGCCCTTACCTCAACGGTCAGCCCGAAGCGGTCGAGCAGTTGCGGGCGCAGCTCCCCCTCCTCGGGATTCATCGTCCCGACCAGCAGGAACCGGGCGGCGTGCCGTACCGACACCCCCTCGCGCTCGACGTAGCAGGTGCCGAGGGCCGCGGCGTCGAGCAGCAGGTCCACCAGGTGGTCGTGGAGAAGGTTGACCTCGTCGACGTACAGGACACCCCGGTGGGCGCCCGCGAGGAGACCGGGTTCGAAGGATTTCACGCCCTCGGTGAGGGCCCGCTCGATGTCGAGGGAGCCGACGAGGCGGTCCTCGGAGGCGCCGACGGGCAGCTCGACCAGGCGGGCGGGTCTGATGGACCGGGCCGCCGGTCCCTCGGGGGCCTCGTGTGACCCGTGTGGCCCGTCGGGACAGCCGGGGTCGAGGGCGGCGGGGTCGCAGGAGAACCGGCAACCGGTCACCACCTCGACAGGCGGCAGGAGAGCGGCCAGCGCCCGCACGATCGTGGACTTGGCGGTGCCCTTCTCCCCTCTGACCAGTACTCCCCCGACGCGAGGGGAGACCGCGTTGAGGATCAGCGCGAGTTTCAGGTCCTCCAGCCCCACGATCGCGGTGAAGGGATAGCGGGGGTTGCGCACCTTGGGATCTCCTTCGCATCGTCGGGATGTTCATCGCGTTCACGTCGTCGGGTGGTCGCGCCGTCAGGGGAGGTGGCTGAGCCGCCAGCGC
Organism: Streptosporangium sp. NPDC049046; assembly: GCF_040649155.1. Classification (NCBI taxonomy): domain Bacteria; kingdom Bacillati; phylum Actinomycetota; class Actinomycetes; order Streptosporangiales; family Streptosporangiaceae; genus Streptosporangium; species Streptosporangium sp. NPDC049046. The sequence continues at coordinate 125,470 of NZ_JBEZEZ010000005.1, forward strand.
CCGCCGCGCCCGGTGAGTGCCACCCGGGCCAGCGGCGCGACGTCGACGCGCCAGAAGGAGCGGGCGGGGGCGCCGAGGACGTGGACGACCGCGGCACGGATGACCGCCGGATGGGTGATCGCGACGGCCCTGCCGGGAGTACGGAGGGCGAGCCAGCCGGAAACCCTGGCGAGGAGCGCGGTGATCGACTCCCCGCCGTGCGGCGCCGCGCCCGGATCGCCGAGCCAGGAGGCGAGCGCCTCGGGCTCCGCGGCCTCGACCTCGCCGAGCGTCATGCCACTCCAGCGGCCGTGGTCGCAGTCGGCGAGCAGCGGGTCGTGCTCCGCCCGCAGGCCGAGCGCCGCCGCCGTCTGGACGCAGCGCAGCTCGGCCGGGCAGGCCGCGGGACCGGGGTCTGCCCAGCCGAGGTACCGCGCCATCCTCTCGGCCCGGCGCAGGCCGCGTTCGTCGAGTGGTTCGTCGACGGGGAACGCGGCCCGCGCCGTCGCCGAGGTGGAGGCGTGGCAGACCAGGAGCAGGCGGGTGACCCCCGAGGGGGTCGTCACACCGGGCCGCGCCTGCGTGCGGCGAAGGCGAACAGCGCGCCGACACCGGCCCAGAAGACCGCCTGGGTTCCTATCGAGGCGATCCGGAAGTCCCACAGGAGATCGGCGGGGAAGCCCTGGGGCACCTCCGAGATCTCCGGCAGGAGGATCCAGGCCGCGACGACGGGGACCAGGAAGGCGGCGCCCGCCGACAGCCAGCGCACCCACGGTTCACTCCGCGAGGCGTAGCGGTGGGCGGCGGTGCCGGCGGCGACGGCGAGGATCCCGATGGCCACGGCGACCAGATAGAGCACGGTGCGCTGGTCGATCGTCTCCGGGTCACCGACCGCCGGTGGGTTGGCGGGATATTTCATGAAAGGGATGAGGACGACGGAGGTGAACGCGGCGGCGGCGAGCGTGACCGCGAGCACCGGTTCCGAGCGAGGTCCCGCCCGGCCGCGTACGGCCGCGTAGACGAGGGAGAACAGTCCCCCGATCGCCAGGCCGTACAGGCCGAGGGCGAGGAAGAGCCCGAAACGCTGCCCGTCCCTGCTGACGAGGGCCTCCTCCTCGTCGTGGGAGTGGGCGGCGGTCCCGGTGTCGTCGTGTGGTTCGGCCGAGGAGGCGGCCGCGGCCGCCTCCTCGAGCGCGATGGCCTGGTCGATGCGTGGTTCGCCGACGGTGTAGGCGAAGACGGCCGCGAGCAGCCCTGCGAGCAGTCCGGCGACGAGGCCCCGGACGATGAGTTTGGAGATCACCTGCGGCTCAGTGGCACGGTACGCCGAGCAGGTGACGTCCGTCGTGCATGAGTTCGTGCAGGTAGTTTCCCGCCTGGGAGATCGCCCCCTGGTCGAAGGTGACCAGATAGGCGAGAAGCAGCAGCGCCGGTACGGCGAGCAGCCAGCGGGTGAGCGAGTGCCATGGGATGGGCTGGGTGTGCGGTGCCGAGATCTGGCTCACGGCCACCTCCTCCGGGATTGACGCGTCCCTTTTCGTAGGTCGGTGGCGGCCGAGTGTGACCTGGCTCCCGGCCCTCGCGGGCCGGATTACAGTGGCGCGACCGCACCGGAATTTCACCGGATTTCCCTCGCACCGCCACAAAGCACCCGGAACGTATCCCGAATCTCCGTCCCCCGTCAATCCAGGTGTCCGGTTTGACGGGATCCGGTAGGCGCGAAGAGGGGGAGGCGGCCCGGCCGGGCCACCTCCCCCTCTCAGGCCCTTCTCAGGCCCCGCTCAGCACGTCACTGCTCGCCGGTGAGCGCCGTCACCAGCTCAGCGGCGGTACGGCAGCGGTCGAACAGCTCGCCCACGTGGGCCTTGGTGCCGCGCAGCGGCTCAAGGGTGGGGACGCGCTGCAGCGACTCACGGCCGGGGATGTCGAAGATGACCGAGTCCCAGGAGGCCGCGGCCACCGACTCGCTGTACTGGCTCAGGCAGCGGCCTCGGAAGTAGGCCCGGGTGTCGTTGGGCGGCACCTCGATGGCCCTCTGGACCTCCTCCTCGGTCACCAGGCGCTGCATGCGGCCCCGGGCGACCAGCCGGTTGTAGAGCCCTCGGTCGGGACGGATGTCGGAGTACTGGAGATCGACGAGCTGCAGACGCGGATGCGACCAGGGAAGGCCGTCACGGGTCCGGTATCCCTCCAGAAGCTCCAGCTTGGCCACCCAGTCGAGCTCGCCGGACAGCTGCATCGGATCCTCCGCCAGGCGGGTGAGGACCGACTCCCAGCGCTCCAGGATGTCCTTGGTGGGCTCGTCCAGGCCGTTGGCGCTGCGCTCCTCGGCATACTTTCGCGCGAGCTCCAGGTATTCCATCTGGAGCTGCACCGCCGTCAGCTTGCGGCCGTCGCGCATGGAGATCTCGTACTTGAGCGTGGGGTCGTGTGAGACCGCGCGCAGGGCCTGGACGGGGTTGTCCACGGCGAGGTCGCGGGTGAAGTAGCCGTCCTCGATCATCGCCAGGACGAGCGCGGTGGACCCCAGCTTCAGGTAGGTCGAGATCTCCGACATGTTGGCGTCACCGATGATGACGTGCAGGCGACGGTATTTCTCCGGGTCGGCGTGGGGTTCGTCCCGGGTGTTGATGATCGGCCGCTTGAGCGTCGTCTCCAGCCCCACCTCGACCTCGAAGAAGTCGGCCCGCTGGCTGATCTGGAAACCCTCGCCCCGTGAGTCCTGACCGATGCCGACCTTGCCCGCGCCGGTGACGACCTGCCGGGAGACGAAGAACGGCGTCAGGTGTCTGACGATGTCGGCGAACGAGGTGGCCCGGCGCATGAGGTAGTTCTCATGGCAGCCGTAGGAGGCGCCCTTGTTGTCGGTGTTGTTCTTGTAGAGCTGGATCGGGGCGTTGGCCGGCATCGCCGAGGCGCGAACCGCCGCGTCGTGCATCACCCGTTCGCCCGCCTTGTCCCAGATCACCGCCGCCCGAGGATTGGTGCACTCGGGTGTGGAGTATTCGGGATGGGCGTGGTCCACGTACAACCGGGCCCCGTTGGTGAGAATCACGTTCGCCAGGCCGAGGTCCTCGTCGGTCAGCTGGCTCTGGTCCGCCACCTCCCGCGCGAGGTCGAACCCCCGTGCGTCCCGCAACGGGTTCTCCTCCTCGAAGTCCCATCGCGCGCGCCGTGCCCTGGCGGCCGAGGCCGCCAGATAGGCGTTCACGACCTGAGAGGAGGTCACCATCGCGTTGGCCCCCGGCTGTCCGGGCACGGAGATGCCGTATTCGGTCTCGATGCCCATCACCCGCCGTACCGTCATGCGCACCCTCTGTTCGTCAGGGACTGTTTCTCTCCGTGGTATCTATTCCCGACCCTAGACCCTTCACTATGCCCGGTGGTCGGACAGTTATGGCACCGAAGCCTTTTCGCCCGTTGCGAGGGGGATCGAGGAGAGCGCGGGGAGCTGTGACGGGGACGGGGATGCGGCCCTTCTCCGCCGCACGGATTTGACGAACTCCTGAAGCGGACGCTCGGCCACCCGGTACACCAGATAGGAGAACGCCGTCGCGGCCAGCACCGTGACCAGGGCGGTCAGCGGGGGCGGCAGCACGTCCCGCAGCGCGGGGACGATCAGGACCGCGGCCGGGGTGTGGAACAGGTAGAGCGGGTAGGTGAGCGCGCCCAGGACGACCAGGCCGCGCCAGCGCAGCCATCCCAGCCATCCCAGCGCCACCATGGCCATGAGCACGTAGAAACCGACCACGGTGGCGACCACGGCCCACTCGGGCACGGGCATCGCGGCGTAGCCGACCTTCTCGACGCGCCCGGCCACCCGGTCGATCGCCGCGCTCACGGCCAGGCCGCCGCTGATCCCGGCCAGGCACCACAGGACGAGTCTGGGACCGAACCTCGTCATCAGGAAGAACGCCATGCCGCCGACGAAGTACGCCGCGTACTTGGGCATGACCACGAGCTCGACCCACGCCTCGTCGCTCCCGGCGAAGAACCCGGCCGCCAGCAGCCAGACGCCCATGAAGACCAGGCAGCGGTTGAGCGTCACCCCGAAGATCACCAGGATCGAGATCAGTACGTAGAAGCGGAGTTCCACCCAGAGCGACCAGTAGACGCCGTTGGCGTCGTAGACGCCGAGGGCCCGCTGGAGCATCGTGAGGTTGATCCCGTACTCGCCGAGGCTGAGCTTGGGGTCCAGGGCCGTGGCGGCGGTCAGCCCGTACACCGCGGCGGTGACGGCCACGCTGACCCAGTAGGCGGGGTAGAGCCGCACCAGCCGGGAAAGGGCGAACGCCCCCAGGCTCCGCCCCCAGATGCTCATCAGGATCACGAACCCGCTGATCATGAAGAACAGCTCGACGCCGAGGATGCCGAGCCCGGAGACGGTGGAGATCGCCGGGAACAGTTCGGCAGGGCGGTCGCCCCACACCGAGGCGAAGGCGATGAAGTAGTGGAAGGCGAGCACCGCGATGGCGGCGAGGAAGCGCAGGAGATCGAGTTCGGCGAGGCGGCCGCTTCCCCGAAGCGCCTCGCGAGACCCCGTGCCGTTCACCGGGCGGCCGGACCGGAATGTTCACGCACGCCACTTGGACGGCGTCTCGATCATTCGGGTTCCCCGTGACAGCTGTCTATTTCCGGCCATTTCTGGGGCGGCTGTGAAAGGAGAGCCGACCTCCCGAGGAAAAAAGGTTTAAACACGACAAAAGCCACAGGCTGTCGAGTGTGTCGCGGCAGGCGTGACAACGCCGACGGCGCGGTCCCACGAGGGGAACCGCGCCGCCGGTCACACGTGGTTACAGGTACTGACCGGTGTTGGCCACCGTGTCGATGGAGCGTCCGGCCTCCGTGCCCTGCTTGCCCGTCACGAGGGTGCGGATGTAGACGATCCGCTCGCCCTTCTTGCCGGAGATGCGGGCCCAGTCGTCGGGGTTGGTGGTGTTGGGCAGGTCCTCGTTCTCGGAGAACTCGTCCACGCAGGCCGCCAGCAGATGCTGGATCCGCAGGCCCTTCTGGCCGGTCTCCAGGAACTGCTTGATCGCCATCTTCTTGCCCCGGTCGACGATGTTCTGGATCATCGCGCCGGAGTTGAAGTCCTTGAAGTACAGGACCTCCTTGTCGCCGTTGGCGTAGGTCACCTCGAGGAAGCGGTTCTCCTCGCTCTCGGTGTACATCCGCTCGACGACCCGCTGGATCATGCCGGAGATCGTCTCCTGACGGTTGGAGCCGTGTTCGGAGAGATCCTCGGCGTGGAGCGGGAGCTCCGGGATGAGGTACTTGGAGAAGATGTCCTTGGCCGCCTCGGCGTCCGGCCGCTCGATCTTGATCTTGACGTCCAGGCGGCCGGGCCGCAGGATCGCCGGGTCGATCATGTCCTCGCGGTTGGAGGCGCCGATCACGATGACGTTCTCCAGACCCTCGACACCGTCGATCTCCGACAGGAGCTGGGGAACGATGGTGTTCTCGACGTCGGAGGAGACGCCCGAGCCTCGGGTCCGGAAGATCGAGTCCATCTCGTCGAAGAACACGATCACCGGGGTCCCCTCGGAGGCCTTCTCGCGAGCCCGCTGGAAGACCAGGCGGATGTGCCGCTCGGTCTCGCCGACGTACTTGTTGAGAAGCTCGGGACCCTTGATGTTGAGGAAGAAGCTCTTGCCGGACTGGCCGGTCTTCTCCGCGACCTGCTTGGCCAGGGAGTTGGCGACGGCCTTCGCGATGAGGGTCTTACCGCAGCCGGGCGGCCCGTAGAGCAGGACACCCTTGGGCGGGCGGAGCTTGTGCTCACGGAAGAGGTCGGCGTGCAGGTACGGGAGCTCGATGGCGTCCCGGATCTGCTCGATCTGCCGCATGAGCCCGCCGATCTCCTCGTAGGAGATGTCGGGCACCTCCTCCAGGACGAGCTCCTCGACCTCGGACTTGGGGATGCGCTCGTAGACGTAGCCCGAGCGTGGTTCGAGCAGCAGGGAGTCACCCGCCCGGATCGGCTGGTCCAGCAGCGACTCGGCGAGCTTCACCACCCGCTCCTCGTCGGCGTGTGAGATCACCAGCGCACGCCGGCCGTCCTCAAGGAGCTCCTTGAGCATCACGATCTCACCGAGGTCCTCGAAGCCGAGGGCCTCGACGACGTTGAGCGCCTCGTTGAGCATGACCTCCTGGCCACGCTTCAGCGACTCGACCTCCACCGCGGGGCTCACGTTCACCCTGAGTTTGCGGCCACCGGTGAAGACCTCCACCGTGCCGTCTTCTCTGGCTTCGAGGAACACACCGAACCCGGATGGCGGTTGCGCCAGCCGGTCTACCTCCTCCTTCAGGGCGACAATCTGGTCTCTGGCCTCCTTGAGGGTGGCCACCAGACGCTCGTTCTGGCCGGTTACGGCCGCGAGGTTCGCCTGCACGTCATGGAGACGCTCTTCGAGAATCCTGGCCTGCCGGGGAGACTCCGTCAGCTTCCGACGCAACGCGGTGATCTCCTCCTGCAGGAAGGAGACCTGTGTTGTGAGGTCGGCGACCTCCCGTTCGCGCTGCGCGGCACGAGCTTCAGCGTCGTCGCGAGCTGCCACGGCGTCACCTCCTTCCCAGTCGAGACCGACTACTCAAAACCCTACCCATCTAAGGGCTGTCCCTTACCTGGCTGAGCGGTGTTCATATGACTACATTAAGTGCGTGGTGATTAATCCCTTTTGGGGGTTTTAGTCCTAGAAGTATAAGAACACGAAGGTCTGCTCCCGTGTCACGCTCAGACGGACCGTCGTGGCCGAATCGTCATCATGTGGCGGAAGACGTGGAAGTCGCGGACTCCTCGCCATGTGCCCCCTTCGCCGGACGTCTACGTCGAGGTGGTGGCGTCACCCCGTCGGCCATGCGACGGGCCGTGACCAGAAACCCGGTGTGGCCGACCATCCTGTGGTCGGGCCGCACGGCCAGTCCCTCGACATGCCAGTCACGAACCAGGGTCTCCCACGCATGGGGCTCGGTGAAACTCCCGTGCTCCCGCAGAGTTTCGACCGTACGTGAGAGCTGGGTCGTGGTCGCGACATAACAGCAGATCACGCCGCCGGGCGTGAGTGCCCGGGCCGCGGCGTCCACACATTCCCACGGGGCGAGCATGTCCAGGATGATCCGGTCGACGTCGCTCTCGTCCAGAGCCTCGACGAAGTCGCCGACCACCAGGCGCCACTGCTTCATCGGACCGCCGTAGAACTTCTCCACGTTCTTGGTGGCGACCTCGGCGAAGTCCTGACGCCGCTCGTAGGAGGTGAGGGTGCCCTCGGAGCCGATGGCGCGCAGCAGGAAACAGGTGAGCGCGCCGGAACCGACACCCGCCTCCACCACCCGGGCACCGGGGAAGATGTCGGCCATGGCCACGATCTGGGCCGAGTCCTTGGGATAGATCACCGCCGCGCCTCGCGGCATGGACAGCGTGTAGTCCTGAAGGAGGTGCCTGAAGGCCAGATACTGGGTGCCGCCGGACGAACGCACCACCGAGCCCTCAGGCCGGCCGATCAGCTCACTGTGCGGGATCCCGCCCTTGTGCGTGTGAAACACGCCGTCTTCCTTCAACGTCACCGTGTGACGCTTGTTCTTGGGGTCGGTGAGCTGAACCTGATCCCCGGCCTGAAACGGCCCATGCCTGCGAAAACCCATGACCGCAAGGTTATCGGCGCGCGGCGGTGTCCTCGGACGGTCCGGAACACGGCCCCCGGGCAGGACGGGTGCCAACCCCGAGGCGCCGGGAGGGCGAGACGGGAGAGATCGGAGAAGGGAGCGGGCAGGGCGGAGGGGGCGTAGGTCGTCCGCAAATTGATTCGCCGTCATAAGAGGGCACCTGGTAGCTGTTATGGGGTGTTTTCCCATGATGTGATTCCGGCCGGCCCCGTTGTCCTGAGGCCGCTCGCCCCGGCCGACGCCGAGGCGATCACCCGGGCCTGCGCCGACCCGGAGATCGTCCGCTTCCTCCCTCTCGTCCCCGTGCCGTACACCCGGGACGACGCACTCCAGTACATGGAGCGGTGCCACCAGGAGTGGCAGACAGGAGGTGCCCCTTTCGCGATCGCGGACGCGACGACGGACGAGTGGCTGGGCAACATCGGCCTCATGGCCCGTCCTCGCGGGGGCATCGAGATCGGCTATCTGGTCGCCCCCTGGGTGCGGGGCCGCGGGGTGGCCACGGCCGCCACCGCCGCGCTGACCGCGTGGGGGTTCCGCCACGGGGTCGAGCGCGTCGAACTGCTCGCCAACGTGGAGAATCTGGCCAGCCAGCGGGTCGCCCTCGCCGCGGGGTTCCACCACGAGGGCGTGCGGCGTGGGGCCGAGGAACAGCGTGACGGCACCCGGCACGACCTGGTGGGCTTCGCGCGCCTGCGCGGCGACTCCGGCGAGCGCGTGCCGCCCCTGCTGCCGGACTTCCCCGGCGGATCCCTCACCGACGGGGTCGTACGGCTCAGGCGGCTCACCGTCTCCGACACCGCCGACTACCTGGCGCTGCGGAACCTTCCCGACGTCATGAGGTACAGCGTCCCTTCCGAACCCTCCACATTCGAGAAGGTCGAGGAGCGCTGCCGTACCGCGGGCGCGAACTGGCTGGCGGGCAGGGGCGCCGAGGTCGCGATCCTGGACGCCGCGACGGGCGCGTTCGCCGGGGACATCCAGCTCACCGGGGTGATCCCCCCGCTGGGGCAGGCGATGACGGGCTACAGCCTGCGACCGGAGTTCCGTGGCAGGGGCTTCGCCACCAGGGCGGTGAACCTGCTGGTCGGCTGGGTCTTCGAGCACACCCCCCTGGCCAGGATCATCGCGGGCACCTCTCCCGGCAACGTCGCCTCGCACCGCGTGCTGGAGCGCGCGGGCTTCACCCGCGAGGCGCTGCTGCGTGGGATGCTGCCCGGCCCGGACGGCACACGCCTGGACGACCTGCAGTGGTCTCGCCTGCGAGACGACGTCCGGCGCTAGCCTGGACGACGTCCGAGCGCCGGCCCCGATCGACCCGCGGTGATCGTCCGCCGCGGGTCGATCGGGGCCGGATCGTCACGCCCGCGACTCCAGGCACCGGCCGTGCACCGCCCCGGAGGTCGCGGGCGATCCCAAACATCCGGCCCATCAGGAAGCCCCGGCCGGGTCTCAGTCGGCGCCGAAGCGGGCCCTGAGCTTGGCGTAGGCGGCGTCGGTGCCCTGGAGCGCCCGATCGATGTCGGCGTCGGTGTGGGCCGCGGACAGGAACCAGTTGTGCCACGGGTGGAGGTAGACCCCCTCCTCCAGGCAGGCCGCGGCCCAGAACATGCCCTTGTCCAGCGTCGCGTCGCCCTCGAAGGAGAGCCACGGGATCTGCACCGGCCCCGTCTGGTTGACCGTGAAGCCGTGGGAGGCCGCCTGGGCGGCCAGGCCCTCACGCAGGCGGGTGCCCGCGCGCTCCATCAGGGCGATGCCGTCGATGGCGCGCAACGTCTCGATCGTGGCCTTGGCCGCGGCCATCGGGGCGGCGTTGAACCAGAAGGAGCCGGTGGAGTAGAGCGTCTGGGCGGGCCCGCGCAGGGAGTCCACACCGGTGACCGCCGCGATCGGGTGGCCGTTGGCCATGGCCTTGCTGAAGGCGTACAGATCGGGGCGCACGCCCAGGGGTTCCCAGGAACCGCCCAGGTCGATCCGCCAGCCCCCGCGCACGTCGTCGATCACCAGAGCGGCCCCGATCCGGTCGGCCAGGGCCCGCACCCCCCGGGCGAACTCCGCGGCGACGAGTTCCTGGTCCTCGAACGAGTCGTGCTTGAACGGCGTCACGATGATCGCGGCGACGTCGCCCTCCGCCTGGGCCGCGGCGGCCTCGACACTGGCGAGGTCGTTGTAGGTGAACTCGACCAGGTCGGCACGCTCGTTGGGGGTGGTCCCCGCCGGGCTGGGCGTGCACCACGGGTCGGCCCCGTGATAGGCGCCGTGCGCCATGAGGACCTTGGTCCTGCCGGTGGCGGCGCGGGCGACCATCAGTGCCTGGGTGGTGGCGTCGGTGCCGTTCTTGGAGAACATCACCCAGTCGGCCTGCGGGACGGTCTCCACCAGCAGCTCGGCGAGCTCCACGTAGACGGGACCGGGACCGTTGAGGCAGTCGCCCGCGGTGAGCTGTGCGGCGACGGCGCCCTCGACGGCGGGATGACGGTGACCGAGCACGACGGGTCCCCACGAGCACATGAGATCGACGTACTCACGTCCGTCGGCGTCACGTTGGCGGCATCCTTCTCCCCCGACGAAGAACTGCGGGTAGGCGGGACCGTGCAGGGCCGCGTTGAGATGGCCGTACATGCCGCCGGGGACGACCTTGGCGGCCCGCTCCCTGAGTTTGGCGTCGATGGACATGCGCCGTCCTTTCGTCTCTGGTCATGTCTGGATGGGTTCGGCGGCTCCGCGGCCGAACCCCGCCGTCCGTACGGTCGCGGGGCCGGGGTGCGTGAACGACGGGGTCACTTCTCGTCCCGTAGCTCCCTCGCACCGTCCAGACCCGCGTCCGAGCCCAGGCCCCCGGCGACCCGGGCGGCCAGCGCGGTGCCGAGCCGCGCGGCACCGGCCACGTCACGGCCGTCGACCAGACCCGCGACGAACCCGGCACAGTAGGCGTCGCCGCAGCCGGTGGTGTCGACCACGGGGACGTCAAGGGCGGGAACGCGGGTGACGCCCTTCGCGTCGGCGATCAGGCTCCCGTCCGCGCCGAGCGTGACCAGGACGGCCGAGGCCCCCTGCGCCAGCAGTGCGTTCGCGGCCTCCTCCACATCCCCCGCCTCACCGGCGCCGCTCATCAGCAGTGCCTGCTCCTCGTTGGGCAGGAGGTAGTCGACGTGAGGAAGGAAGACGCGGACCCCCTGCATGAGATCTGGCATGTTGGACAGCAGGTCCATGGTGACGATCGTGCCCGCCGCTCGCGCCTCGTCCAGCAGCGCGAAGAACGCGGGGTCGTACAGGCCCCAGGTGACGTCCATGCCGCCCAGGTGCACGACCCGCGCGCCGAGGACGGTCTCACGGGCGACGTCCGCGGTGGACAGCCCCAGGTTCGCGCCGGGAACGTGGAAGGACGGGCGCCCGCCGTCGGGGCGGATCGGCAGGATCGAGGCGGCGGTCTGCTCCCCCTGCCTGCGGACGATCCCGGTCACGTCGACCCCGCGCCGCCCCATCATCATGACGAGCAGGTCGCCGAGCTCGTCGTCCCCGATCGCCCCCACCGAGGCCACCGGGACACCGAGCGCGGCCAGGTCGACGGCGGTCGCGGCGGCGGCGCCCGCGGCGGTGACACGGATCTGCTCCAGCAGGTGGGTGTCCTGGCCGGCGGGGATCGACTCCACCGGTCTGGCGAGCACGTCCACGATGTGCGCACCGAGGGTGACGACGGTCATATCGAGTCCTCCTCATGTCTTCAGCGGATAATAGACGGGCGACCGACTAAAATGTCAACGAATCCGTTCAGGGAGGAGCGAGGTGCCGAAGATCGTCAATCACGGCGAGCGCCGCGAAGAGGTCGTGGAGGCCGCGCGCCGCGTCATCCTGCGCGAGGGCATCGAGGCCGCCACGACCCGGGCCATCGCCAGGGAGGCCGGTTACTCCAACGGCGTGCTCACCCACTACTTCACCGACAAGGACGACATCATGCTGTCGGCGCTGCGCTCCTCGCACCGACGCATCGTGGAACGCCTGCGCGGCAAGCTGACCGGTCTCACCGGTCTGGCCGCGCTGCGCGAACTCCTCCTCGACAACCTCCCGCTGGACGACGAGCGCGCCCGCGAGAGCGGGCTGGAGATCGGCTTCTGGAGCCGCAGCCTGACCAGCCCGGCGATGCTGGAGGCGCAGCGCGCCGAGGCCGAGGAACTGCGCTACCTGGTACGCAGCCTGCTCGGTGCGGCGGCCGCCGACGGAGAGATCACCACCGCCGACGACCTCGACGACGTCACCGAGCGGCTGCTCGCCCTCGTCGACGGACTGAGCGCGCACCACCTGCTCTATCCCGACAGACTCGACGCCGCGCGCCTGGAACGGATGCTCGACGCCGAGCTCGACCGCCTCCGTCCCACCGGCGGGTAGGCCCGCGCGGCCTCACGGTCCCGCCCGATCCTCGGACGAGGCCCACCGCGCTCGCCGGAGAACGCGCCGGGCGGCCGGACAGCCACCGGCCCGGAACCCTCAGGGCCGGCACCCGCGGAGCGTCCCGGACCGGCGCGGACCTCCCAAGGCCGCGGGACTCTCAGGCCAGCAGGGCGTAGAGCCGGTCGGCCACTCCCCTGGCGGTGGGCCGCTTGGCCGCGTCGCCAAGGCACGCCTGGACCAGGTCCGACAGCTCCGGTTCCAGGCTCGGGTGGATCGACGGCGTCGTGCTGTACACCTTGCGCAGGGTGAGCAGCGGGTCGTGGGTGGGCAGCTCCCCGTAAAGACCGTTGCCACTCACCGCCCAGTGCAGTGTCGCGCCCAGCGACCACACATCGCCCCCGGGGGTGGGGGTCTCCCCCTGCAGCAGCGTGGGGTCGGTGAACTCCACCGAGCCGATGTCCCCCATCCCGGTCACCGTCGCACCAGGCATCAGCACCTGCGACAGGCCGAGGTCGGAGAGCTTGCCACCGTCCTCGGTGAGCAGCACGTTGCCGGGACGGATGTCGCGGTGAACGATGCCCTCCTCGTGCAGCGCCTGCGCCGCGTGGGACACGCAGGCGACCGCGCGCAGCACCCGCTCACGCGAGGGACGCTCCGCGGGACGCGCCAGCGAGCCACCCGGCAGGTATTCCATCGAGTAGTAGAACACCCCGCCCTGCTGGCCGGCGTCGTAGAGCCGCACAAGGTACGGGGAACGCACCGCGGCGAACGCCTTCAACTCCCTCGTGGCGCGGCGGAACGCGTCGCTCCCGGTGCCGCCCACCACCTTCACCGCGACCAGGTCCGCCTCGACGGGCAACCGTTCCGGCCTCTTCGCCAAGTAGAACTCGCCGTGGTTGCCCGCCCCCAGTGACCGGACGAACTCGTAATCGGCGATGCCTTCCACCAACGGTCTCCCTCCATACCCGCGCGACGTTCGCGGCGACATCCCCCACACGGTAACGTCGCCCTCGACATTCTCGGGGCTTTTCTTTGCATACGGAAAGCGTGCTCGCAAGTGCTGCACATGGATCTGCTCCTGCTCGACCTCGTCATCGTCCTGGCGGCGGCCCGGCTGTTCGGAGCACTGGCCAGAAAGCTCGGCCAACCCCCGGTCATCGGCGAGATCGTGGCGGGCATCCTGCTGGGCCCCACGCTGCTGGGCCCCCTCATCGGTGACCAGCTGTTCGGGCCGGAGATGCGGCCCCCGCTGCAGGCGCTGGCCAACGTCGGCCTCGTGCTGTTCATGTTCGTCGTCGGCCTGGAGCTGGACCAGAAGCTGGTCAGGGGCAAGGGCCGGATCGCGGTGACCGTGGCGCTCGGCTCGACCGTGGTGCCCTTCGTCCTGGGGTGCGTGCTCGCGCTCAGCATCGCGGGCGAGCACGTGGGCCGCGACAGGACGCTGCCGTTCGTGCTGTTCATGGGGGCGGCGATGTCCGCCACCGCGTTCCCCGTGCTGGCCAGGATCCTCACCGACCGGGGAATGCAGCGCATCACGCTCGGCGGCCTCGCCCTCGCCTCCGCGGCCGTCATCGACGTGCTCGCCTGGACCGCTCTGGCGGTGGTCGTGGGCATCGCCGGGGCGGGAGAGGCCGAAGGGCAGTGGAAGGTCCTGCTCGCCCTGCCGTACGCACTGGTGATGTTCCTGGTGGTCAAGCCCCTGCTGGCCCGCCTGGTGCCCGCGTACGAGAAGGCCGGGCGGCTCACGCCCGGACTGCTCTCGCTGGTGCTCATCGGCCTGATCGGGTCGGCCTGGGCCACCGAGTGGATGCACGTCCACTTCATCTTCGGGGCGTTCGTGTTCGGCGCGGTGATGCCCCGCGAGGGAGCCGAGCGGCTCAACCACGAGATCCTGGAACGGCTGGAGCAGCTCGCCGTGCTGCTGCTGTTGCCGATGTTCTTCGTGGTGGCGGGGCTCAACGTCAACCTGCGCGAGCTCGACCTGTCCAGTCTCGGCACGCTCGCCGCGATCCTGGCCGTCGCGATCGGCGGCAAGCTGCTCGGCTCCTACGCCGCGGCCCGGACGCAGCGACTGCCCGGACGGCAGTCCTGGACGCTCGCGGCCCTGCTCAACACGCGAGGACTCACCGAGATCGTCATCCTCACCGTCGGCCTGCAGAAGGGCGTGCTCGACGACGAGCTGTACTCGCTGATGGTGGTCATGGCCCTCGTCACGACCGCGATGACCGGTCCGCTGGTGCGCAGGCTCTACCCCGACAGGCGGGTGGCCCGCGACATCGCCGACGCCGAGCGCGCCGCCCTGGGGGTGACCGCCGCCCACCGGGTGCTGGTGGTCGTACCCGATCCCCCCGCCGAGCAGGCCCCGCTCGTCGGCCTGGCCACCGCCCTGGCACTCTCGACGTCCCCGTCGACCCCATCCGAGGTGGTCCTGGGCCACCTGCGTCCCTACCCCTCGGGACGCCTGGAGGTCGGCAGCGGCCTCTCCTCGGAGCTGGCCGAGCTGGCCGAGACCCTTCACGAGCTGGAGACACTGGCCACCACGGCCCGCGAGCGCGGCTCGGACAGCAGGGTGGTGAGCCGGTTCAGCGCGGACGTGGCGGGCGAGCTGCCGGGGCTGGTCTCCGGCGCCCATCCTGACCTGCTGGTGCTGCCCGCCGACATCCCCGGCTACGCCGATGTGCGCGACGGCGCCACCTGCCGCGTGGTGACCGTGGCCATGCCCGTGCCGCCGTCCATGTTCGAGCAGGCCGGGCCTGGCTCAGAGCCGGTGGCGGTGCACCACGGCTCGGGTGGCGACGCCGCCGCCCACGTGGCGCTCGGCCTCGCGACACTGCGGGGGCGTCCCCTCGTCGTCACCGGAGGGAACCGGGCCTCGGCGCTGGCCCAGCGACTGGCCAAGCTCGGGGTGGAGGCCACCTCGGGCCCGGTCCCCGAGGGCGCGCTGGTCGTCGCCGCAGACACGGCGAACGTCCCCCAAGACGTTCATCTGCTGGTTCGCGCCGAACAGGACCCCGACCCCGTCGACTGGGCCGAGGCCGTCTCCGCCCTGCGCCCCCCGATCCCGCAGCCCTGACGCCTGCCCTGCCGATCCTGCCCCCGGGCTCGGAGCGCCTTACGCTCCTGACCGCCCCCCCTGAACGCGTATCGGCGGCACGGCCCACGGCCGTGCCGCCGAAGAAGGCGAGGGGTGCTCCTCAGCGGTTGCGGTGCGACTCGTAGCGCATGGTGCGTGAGACGCCGATCCGCACGGTGGTGCCGGGCAGGATCGCGACCGGCTCGTTCGGCGGGATGTCGTAGAAGTTGGGGTCACCGGGCGGCTGGATCTGGGTGCCGTTGACCGACCCCAGATCGACCAGGTTGACGTCCCAGCCGTCCAGCGCCACCCGCAGGTGACGGCGGGAGACCGAGCCGTCGGGGCTGGTGACCTTGGCCGCGCGCACCGAGCCGTCCGCCACCTCGGGAGCCCGCTCGGGGTCACGGCCCACCAGATAGTCGGTGTCGAGCCGCAGCGTCAGGCCGTCGTCCAGGAGCAGCACCCCCAGCGGCGGGCGCGGTCCCTTGTAGGGGACGAGGGTGCGCTGGACCAGCGCGATGCCACAGACCGCGCAGTAGGGAACGCGAGGGTCGTTGAAATGGTCGTTCTTGCAGTCGACCCCGTAGACCAGCGGCCGCGCCTCGGGCTCGGCCGCCGGGCCGGGCGCGGGAGCGGCGGAGGGTTCGCCTCCCGGCTGCTGCGCTCCCCCGGGTGTCAGCAACTCGTACTCGAACGGCTGGTCGCGCACGTCGATGGGATCGCCGCCGATCCCGCTCGCCATGGCGGTGTCGATGTCCTCGTGGTGGACGACCGCGGGAGCGGGCCCGGTGGAGGGACCGCCGGACTGCACACCCGGGTGACCGGGAGAGGAGAGCGGGCCCTGCGGCATCGGCTCGGAGTGCCACCCCTGCGGCTGCGGCTCGCGCCGCGGCTCCGCGGGCGGGGCGACCGGCGGGTAGGGATCGGCCGGGCCCATGGGGTAGGGCGGAGGCTCCGGAGACGCCGACCACGCGGGAGGTGCCGACCGCTCGGGCGGCGCGGACATCGGGACGGATTCGGGGACCGCGGGCTCCATCCGGGGGGCGGCGTGCTGTGCCTGCTGGACGTGCTGCCCTTGGGGGGCGGCGGACTCCGCCCGTGGCACGGCACGCGGGGCGGCGCCCGGTTCGGTCGGGTCGCACGAGACCCCACCCGCGACGATCACCCCGGCGTCCAGCCGGGAGAGCGGGTGCGCGGCCTCCGCATCGGGCAGGCGCAGCTCCACCCGGGTCACCGGGCCGGGAACCAGCCGGTCGGACCAGGTGAGCGCGTCGCGCCCCGCGAGCTGGATCTCACCGTTCGCGCCGGTCACCGACGCGAACGCGGGGCCGCTGACCAGGACGGCCACTCCCCCGCCGACGGGGCCGGCGACGGCGCACGCCACCGGCTCACCCATCATGGCGGCGAGGATCTGGGCGACGCGGCGGGCCAGCGCCCTGCCGTCGCCGCCGGAGGCCGCGGTCTCCCGCAGCGCTCCCAGCAGATCCTCAACGACGGCCTCGGCCGCGTCGCACACCAGCAGCAGGCCACCCTCGTGGGCCACCAGCCCGTTGCCCGGAAGCGGACGCACCACTCCGAAGCCCTGGTCGGTCACAGAACTCTCCCTCCCCGGAAACGCCATCGGATGAACGGCACCCTCATGGGACCGTTCGTCACCAACCAGATGCATACCCAGACGACGGTGAAATGCGTCCAGAAGGCGGCCGGTGGGACCGGATCGATGAAATCAACCGCACCGGACCGTAGCAAAAAGTACAGCACAAGACCTTCGGGGACGAGCGTCAGCAGGCCGAAGAGAGTCGGCCAGTCCTTCTCCCATCTGAACTGCATCAGGAAGTGGTATATCAGCTCCCAGACGACCCCCAGCACGGCCACCGCCGCGATGACCAGGAGGCCGTTGACGTAGCGGCCGGAGAGCGGCCCGGAACCGGGGAGCAGCGGAACGATCAGCAGGGTGATGACCACGCCGACGGTGGCGAGCATGAGCAGGCGCGTCTGAATACGGCCCAGCAGGGTCGGAACCACGAGAACTACTCCTTACACCGGCGAGTTGCGGGCCCATTTGAACCACTGCGAGGTCGACCGTAGCGGCCCCATCTTCTTGACGAATCCTCGCTTCGCCAGGTCGTCCGCTATCTCCTGTGCCGCGATCTGCAGGCCGAGGAAGGTGTCGACGCCGGGGAAGTAGCCGCCGAGTGTGGCCGACCCCGAGGCGTAGAGGGCACCGTCACCGTTGGCCGTCCCCTTCACCTCGAAGTGTCGCTCCACCTCCAGCCGGCCCACCGGGTTGCGGAACGCCCCGCCGTGCTGGAGCAGGTCCGCGAAGATCCGGTGCTCGGCGATGTCGGCCTCGAGGCCCGTGCAGTCGATGATGTAGTCGGACACCGGCTCGCGGACGATGCCGTCGCTGCTGCGCACGTAGCTGACGAGCCGCCCGTCGTGGCTCTGCTCCACGCGGTCGACGGTGCCCTGCACGGGGTGGTAGTAGCCGCCGCTGCGGCCCGCCCGCATCTGCTCCTGCCAGCGCCGCCTGTAGGGGGTGTTGGTGCCGCCCATCTCCTTGTACTTCCTCGCACGGTCGGCGCCCTCCAGCTTGCGCATCTGCGCCTTGAGCTGGCCGCCCCACACCGACTTGGGATAGTTGAAGCCCTGGTAGGCCCAGCCGTCCCCGCCCTTGCGGCGCGACCAGATGTGCGGCCCGTGGGAGCCGCTGACGAACGTGCGGAAGATGTGGATGACCTGGGTCTGCAGGTTGTGTCGCTCCCGGTCGTCGAACAGCCGCTGGAGCACCCGGGAGGCGACGATGCCGCCACCGCGGATGACCACGGTGCCCGGCCTGGTCTTCAGGAACTCGTAGACCTGCTCGTGCGGCTCGTAGGCGTTGACGACGCGCTGGTAGTCACCGTGCTTGGTGCGGAACTCCTGCAGGTCCGGCAGGAACTTCAGGCCCGGGTAGCCGATCGCGATGTGCACGAAGCGCGACCGGAAGATGATGCGCTTGGTCGGCGCCGCGCCGTCGGGCGGGGTGACCACGGTGAAGTAGCCGCCGCCCGCCCTGCGGCGGACCATCCGCACCTGCCCCTTGACCAGCATGTCCCAGTAGTTGATGCGCTTGGCCTCGCGTTCGAGGTTCTCGAAGACGGTGCCGGCGCGCGGGGTCCAGTAGTCGTTCAGGAGGGGCTCGGTGAGGATCTGCCACAGGTATGACGGCTTCTTCTCCTTCCACGCCTCTTCCAGGGCGTAGGAGGGGAAACCCCACAGGTTGTCCGGGCGGGAGGAGGAGTCGGAGCGGATCCGCTCACCCCGGGGGATCTGCGAGCATCTGGTGAGGAACTCGTAGGTCTGCCACGGATGGTCGATGTTGGACACCACCCGCATCTGCGAGGTGGGAACGCCGTAGATCCTGAGGTAGTCGAGCGTCACAAAAGATCCCATGCCACCACCGACCGTCAGGAAGGGGATGTCGTACATGGGGATGCCCGCGGCCGCGACCATCTGGTCGGTCCATTCGGGGGCGCCGAGAAGATCCGGCGTCAGATCACCGGCAGGCGCCGGTGTTTGGGGGGGTGCCAATTGACGTCCCTTAAGCTACGTGGCCAGCCCATTCGCTGGCCAAAACCCTAGTCCTGGTGAGAGCCGAAGACGAGTGGGACGAACAGGTACGTTCCTCTCCTGCCATCCCCCGTCTTCGGCGAGTATCCAGTGAGACGCCTGTAAATCACCTGTGGTTCGCTTAAACCCCGCTGAACACGCGGTTCACGTCCGAGGTCGCGAGCACGCCGAAGATCTCGCCGCCCCGCTCCACCAGAAGATACTCCCCGGCCGGAGCATCGCGCATGGCGTCGATCAGCGGCTCGCCCTCCAGGTCCGCGGCCAGCACCAGCGACGGCTCCAGGCTGCGCGCGAGCGAACCCGCCGTCACCCAGGGGCGGCGGCTCTCCGGGGTGGACTCCACCGCGACCTCGTTCACGATGCCCGTGGGACGACCCTCGTGGTCGACCACCACCATCGCCCCCGCCTGTGCCTCCCCGGCCCGCCGCAGGGCCTCGGCCAGCGGCACGTCGCCGGTCACCGCGATGGCCCGCCTGGCGAGGGCGCGGGCGTTGACCTCGGGGATCCGGGCCCGCACGCGGGCGCCGCGCAGCGACTGGGTGGCGCCGAACCAGATGAAGGCGGCGAGCAACAGCGACCAGATGAGCATCAGGCCCGGTTCCTGCCCAGCCACCAGCGTCAGCCCGACGGGCAGTACGACCAGGGCGACGGCCAGCACCCGGCCCGCCCAGGCCGCCGCGACCGTGCCGGAGAGCGGCTTGCGGGTGATCTTCCAGACGCCGGCCCGCAGCATGCGCCCGCCGTCGAGCGGCAGCCCCGGGAGCAGGTTGAAGATCCCGACCATCAGGTTGGCGAGCCAGAGCTGGAAGACCAGGACGCCGGCGATCGTGCCGGGGTCGATGACGTAGGAGGCGGCGAATCCGATCGCGGCCAGCCCGAGCGAGAGCAGCGGCCCGGCGAAGGCCACCATGAACTCCCTGCCCGGGGTCTCCGGCTCGCGCTCGATCTCCGAGACACCGCCGAGCAGGTAGAGCGTGATGCGCCGTACCGGCAGGCCGTACATCCTGGCCACCACGCAGTGCGCCAGCTCGTGCAGGAGCACCGAGACGTACAGCAGCACCGCGAAGACGAACGCGACGACATAGGTGAGCGGGATGCTCAGATCGGGCAGCCGGTAGGCCACCACGCTCTGGAACGAGTAGGTGATGAACGCCGCCACGATGAACCAGGTCGGCGAGACGTAGATCGGGATGCCGAACGGGCGGCCCATCAGCAGCCCTGGACTATCCTGGCGTGGGCTGTCGCTGCTCACCGCTGCTTCACCATTTCCTTGTTCAATCCACCCTCAGTCCTCGATGGTACGCGCCATCGGGCCTCCGGTAGGCGCCACGGGGGCACCTCGGGCACAAACTGTCGTCACCGTGACCTACAGTGCGGTCATGTCACCGACCGAGCCCACGATCGTCGGAGCCCTGTCGCCGTCGCGCGCGGGTGACTTCATGACGTGCCCGCTGCTCTACCGCTTCCGGGTGATCGACCGGCTTCCCGAGCCGCCGTCGCCCGCCGCGGTGCGGGGCACGATGGTCCACTCGGTGCTGGAACGCCTGTACGACCTTCCCGCCCCGCAGCGCACGGTCTCCGCGGCCCACGACCTGCTGGAGCCCCAATGGCACAGGCTCCAGCAGGAGGACCCCTCCTATGCCGGGATGTTCACCGGCGACGACGACCGCGCCGAGTGGCTGGCCCAGGCCCGCGTCATGCTGGAGCGTTACTTCACCCTTGAGGACCCCACCTGTCTGGAGCCCGCGGAGCGGGAACTCTACGTGGAGGCGGTGCTCGGCAGCGGTCTGATGCTGCGGGGTTACATCGACCGGCTGGACGTGGCGCCCACCGGTGAGGTCCGCGTCGTCGACTACAAGACCGGCAGCGCCCCGGGTCCCGCCTTCGAGGCCAAGGCGCTGTTCCAGATGAAGTTCTACGCGCTGGTCCTGTGGCGGTTGCGCGGCTCGGTGCCCCGCATGCTCCAGCTGATGTACCTCGGGGGCGGAGGTGAGGTCCTGCGCTACACCCCCGACGAAGCCGACCTGCTGGCCACCGAACGCAAGGTCCAGGCCCTGTGGCAGGCGATCGAGCGCGCGCTGGAAACCGGCGAGTGGCGCTCCAGGCCCAGCAGGTTGTGCGACTGGTGCAGCTACAAGGACCTGTGCCCGGAGTTCGGCGGCACTCCCCCGCCCGTCCCCGAGCGGCAGCCGGGCGACACCGTTCGCAGCAACCGGCGGTCCGCCAAGATCTCGCGGGCGGCCACCGACGAACTGTAGTGGCTGTTCCGATCGCGACACTACGCGTCGCGGTGATGACGCTTGCCCCCCCAACGCGACCTGCCTCGGGAAACATCCCCGCAGACATGCCCGTGATCTGTCCTGGAGGGACGACCCGTGAGGCCGCGCCGGGGACTGGAGTGAGGAGAACGGGGTCGTGAGGAACGAACGATCTCGTTCTCCGAGGAAAGGAGCCGGACAAGAGCGGCCTCACCGCGACGCGCCAGCGTCGCCATCGGCACCGTCCTTCGTGGGGATGAGGGTGATATCCACCTCTGGCAGGGTGGCACCGGCGGAGGGGCGCCTACATTGATTGTGTGCGCGACACCATCGGCAGCCTGCGGGCATGGTTCCACGGGCACCCGCTGATTCCCGACGTGATCTTCGGTGGAGTGCTGGCCGCCGCCTCGGTCCCCTTCGCCCACGTGGCCCACGCCTTCGGCGATCCCGCCCGTCTGAGGGAGCCGGACGCGATGGGTCTCGGCCTGATCGTGGCGGGCTGCCTGTCGGTGGCGCTGCGCGGCCACCGGCCGTTCCTGATGCTCTTCCTGGTCTGCGTGGCCGAGGTCACGCTGGCCTCCACGGGACGCAACCCCTCCCTGCTCTGGCTCGTCACCCTGGTGCTGGTCTACACGATCGCCGCCCGGCGCGGCCTGGCTCTCAGTCTGTGCGCCCCTGCGCTCGCCCTCGCCGGTCACCTCCTGTCGGCGGCGGCGGGGGGCCGGCTCGGCGAGTGGAGCAGCCATCTACTGATGGCCGTCTTCACCGTCTCCCTGTGGATCGCGGGCCGGAACGCGCTGCTGCGCCGGGCCTACCAGGCGGAGCTGCGTGACCGGGCGCGGCGCATGGAGCGCGTCAGGGAGGCCGACACCCGGGCGGCGAGGGCCGAGGAGCGCTCCCGCATCGCCCGCGAGCTTCACGACGTGGTCGCCCACCATGTGAGTGTGATGACCGTCCAGGCCGCCGCGGCGCGCCGGGTGCTGGCCGGCAACCCAGAGGGGGCGAGAGAGGCGCTGTCGGCGATCGAGGAGCTCGGCCGGACGGCGATGGCGGAGATGCGCAGCATGGTGGGCGTGCTCAGGACCGAGGGGGCCCTCGTCGAGCGCAGCCCGCAGCCGGGGGTGCGCGAGATACCCGCCCTGGTCGACCAGATGCGCGAGGCGGGGCTGCGGACGCAGCTGTGCATCGAGGGCGAGCGGGCCGCCCCGGAGACGGCAGGAGCGGCGGAGGTGGCGGGGACGGTGAGAACGGCAGGGACGGCAGGGACGGCAGGGACGGTGAGAACGCTGCCTCCCGGTGTCGACCTCGCCGCGTACAGACTCGTCCAGGAGGCCCTCACCAACAGCCTGCGGCATGCGGGGCCGCAGGCACGGGCCTGGGTGAGGGTGCGGCACGAACCGGGCGAGCTGGCCATCCAGGTCGAGGACGACGGCCTCGGCCCGCGGGCGCGTGCGGAGGACGGGGAGGCGACCGGGCACGGATTGGCGGGTATTCGCGAGCGTGTCGCCCTCTATGGTGGACTTCTGAGGATCGGCCCGCGCGACGGGGGCGGATTCGAGGTCAATGCCCGGTTCCCCCTCAAGGACACGTGATGACGATCAGAGTGCTGCTGGTGGACGACCAGCCACTGCTGCGCACCGGCTTCCGCCTGATCCTGGAGGCCGAGGCCGATCTCACCGTGGTCGGCGAGGCCGGAGACGGCAAGGCGGCACAGGACCAGTCGCGGGCGCTGCTGCCCGACGTGGTGCTGATGGACGTCCGGATGCCTGGCGTGGACGGCATCGAGGCGACCCGCAGGATCGTGCGGGAGGCCACCGTGGGCGCGCACGTGCCGCGGGTGCTGGTGCTGACGACCTTCGACCTCGACGAGTACATCGTGGAGGCGCTGCGCGCCGGAGCGAGCGGGTTCCTGCTGAAGGACGTCCCGCCCGAGGAGTTGGTGCAGGCCATCCGGGTGGTGGCGGCGGGCGACGCCATCGTCGCGCCGAGCGTCACCAGGCGGCTGCTGGACAAGTTCGGCGCGCACCTGCCCTCGATGCACCAGCAGTCGACCCCTGCGCGCCTTGACCGGCTGACCGAGCGCGAGCTGGAGGTGCTCCGGTTGATCGCCAAGGGCATGTCCAACGCGGAGATCGCCGCCGAACTGGTGGTGAGCGAGACGACGGTGAAGACCCATGTCGGCAACGTCCTCACCAAGCTGGGCCTGCGCGACCGCGTCCAGGCCGTCGTCCTGGCGTACGAGACCGGCCTGATCACGCCGGGCGCGCTTCCCTGACGCCTCTCACGCGCCCGCGCCGACCTTGGGCGCCCCTGCCCCGCTCGCGAAGGCGCCGGGGCGCCCTCACGACGCACCCGCCCGCGCGGCGTACGGGGAGCGGGGCGAGTGCGGTCAGCTCGAGACGGCCTGCAGGGGCGGCTGCTCCGTGGGGGCGTTCTCCGGGAAATGGCAGGCGACCTGGTGTCCCGGAGCCAGCGTCTCCAGCGGTGGTTCCACCTTCTTGCAGATCTCCTGGGCCTTCCAGCACCGGGTGTGGAACCGGCAGGCGGGCGGCGGGTTGAGCGGGCTGGGCACGTCGCCCTGGAGACGGATGCGCTCGCGATCCCTGCGCCGGGCCGGGTCCGGGACGGGCACCGCGGACATCAGCGCGTTGGTGTACGGGTGCATGGGCGACTCGTACAGCGCCTTGCGGTCGGCCAACTCGACGATCTTGCCGAGATACATGACCGCGACCCGGTCGCTGATGTGCCGGACCACCGACAGGTCGTGCGCGATGACCACATAGGTCAGGCCGAGCTCGTCCTGCAGGTCCTCCAGGAGGTTGACCACCTGCGCCTGGATCGACACGTCCAGCGCGGAGACCGGCTCGTCGGCGATGATGAGCTTGGGCTTGAGCGCGAGCGTGCGGGCGATGCCGATGCGCTGGCGCTGGCCGCCGGAGAACTCGTGCGGGTAGCGGTTGTAGTGCTCGGGGTTGAGCCCGACCAGCTCCAGGATCTCCTGGACCGCCTTCTTGGTGCCCTGCTCGGTCTGGATCCCCTGGATGCGGAACGGCGCGCCGACGATGGCACCGACCGTGTGGCGGGGGTTGAGCGAGGAGTAGGGGTCCTGGAAGATGATCTGCACGTCGCGCCGGAGCGGCCGGATCTTGGACTGCGACATGTGGGTGATGTCGTGTCCCTCGAAGACGATCTTCCCGCCGGTCGGCTCGATGAGCCTGGTGATCATGCGCCCCGTCGTGGTCTTGCCGCAGCCGGACTCGCCCACCAGGCCGAGGGTCTCCCCCTTGAAGACGTCGAAGCTGATCCCGTCGACCGCTTTGACCGCACCGACCTGGCGTTTGAGCAGGCCCTTGGTCACCGGGAAGTGCTTCTCCAGCCCTTGCACTGACAGAATTGGCTCGGTCACAGACTTTCCGTTCGTCGAACGCACGGCCTGGGCGACGGGTGTGTCGGCTCGCTCGCTCACGAGGACTCCAGGTTCGCTTTGATCTCGTTCTCCCAGATGTCCCGCCTGACCTCACGGGGCAGGTGGCACCGGACCAGATGGCCGCCCTCGCCCTCGACCAGCTCGGGCACCTCGGTGTTCGCCCTTCCGCCGGTACGGTCGGCGTATTCGCAGCGCGGGTGGAAGGCACACCCGGCGGGCACGTTGATCAGAGAGGGCGGAGTGCCCTTGATCGGCAGCAGCCGTTCGGTCCGCTCCCGGTCCAGGCGCGGCATCGATCCCAGCAGGCCCCAGGTGTAGGGATGCTCCGGCCGCTCGAAGATGCTCTCCGACGTGCCGTACTCGATGCCCTTGCCGCCGTACATCACCAGGATGTCGTCCGACAGCTCCGCGACGACACCCAGGTCGTGGGTGATGACGATCAGCGCGGCGTTGAAGTCGCGCTGCAGGTCGCGCATCAGGTCCAGGATCTGCGCCTGTACCGTCACGTCGAGGGCCGTGGTCGGCTCGTCCGCGATGAGGAGCTCCGGGTCGCAGGAGAGCGCCATGGCGATCATCGCGCGCTGGCGCATGCCGCCGGAGAACTCGTGCGGATAGCTGTCGACGCGCCTGTCCGGCTGCGGGATGCCCACCCGGCCCAGCATCTCGACGGCGTGCTTGCGCGCGACCCTCTTGCTGACCTGATTGTGGATCCGGTACGCCTCCACGATCTGCGCGCCCACCGTGTAGAAGGGGTGCATCGCGGAGAGCGGATCCTGGAAGATCATCGCCATCTTCTTGCCGCGCAACGTCCTGACGTGGTCGGCCGAGGCGGAGACGAGTTCCTCACCGTCCAGCCAGATCTCGCCGGAGATCTTCGCCCTGCCTCCCTTGTGCAGGCCGAGGATGCCCAGCGAGGTGACGCTCTTGCCGGATCCGGACTCGCCCACGATGCCGAGCGTCTTGCCGCGCTCCAGCTGGAAGGAGAGCCCGTCGACCGACTTGACGAGGCCGTCATCCGTCGGAAAGTGGATCCGCAGGTCCCTCAGTTCGAGAAAGCTCGACGGAGCGCTCATCCAAGCCTCACCCTCGGGTCGACCACCGCGTACAGCAGGTCGACGATCAGACTGGCCAGTACGACGAAGAGCGCCGCGACCATGGTGACCCCCATGATCTTCGGAAGGTCGTTCGTCACGATGGCCTGGACGGCGTAGTCGCCGATGCCCTTCAAGGAGAACGTGCTCTCGGTGAGCACCGCGCCACCGAGCAGCAGGCCGAGGTCCAGACCGAAGATCGTCAGAATGGGTGTCAGCGCGGCGCGCAGCCCGTGCTTGACGACCACCCTGGACTCCTGCATGCCCTTGGCCCTGGCCGTGCGAATGTAGTCCTCGCTCATGGTCTCCAGCATTCCCGCCCTGGTCAGACGCGCGTAGGACGCGGCGTAGAGGAACGCGAGTGTGATCCATGGCAGGAGGAGGTTGTAGGCCCACTGCGCTGGATTCTCGAAGAACGGCGTGAAACTGCCGCCCGGCGCGGTGATGCCCAACCCGTAGCTGAAGACGACGAGGGAGACGATGCCGGTGAAGAAGATCGGCAAAGAGACGCCGGCGAGCGCGATGCTCATCGCCGCCCGGTCGAAGATCGTGCCTTTTCTCAGCGCGGACAGCACGCCTGTCGCGACGCCGCCGAACAACCAGATCACCGAGGCGCCCAGGGCGAGCGAGAGGGTCACCGGGATGCGTTCCACCAGGTCGGGCCAGACCGGCTGCCGCCTGATGAAGGAGTAGCCGAAACAGGGGGCGGGGCACTCCTCGATGGAGGCACCCGTGTCGAACTCCGAGCCGACGAAGACGCCTGAGATCCAGCGGCCGTACTGCACGGGAACCGGGTCGTTGAACCCGAGCTTCTCCGCCGTGACCGCGATCATCTCCGAGTCGGCGGACCTGCCCATGTAACGGCTGGCGAAGTCCTCGGCCGTGGCGCCCGCGATGCGGGGAATCACAAAGAAGATCGAGAAGGTGACCATGCTCACGATGACGAGCATGAGCAGCGCGCCGACCAGGCGGCGGATGATGTAAGTGACCACAGTCCCCCCGGCTCCAGGGGCCGGCCCCGCGGGCCGGCCCCTTCAAGCCTCGACTAACCGAACTCGACTAACCGAACTGGATTTCCGACGCTTACTGGACACCCAGGTTCAGGTAGTCGTACATGTCGAACGCACCGGTGACGAAGACGTTCGTCGCGCCCTGGGGACGGACGAGGACACCCTTGGACCAGACCGAGGGCAGCACGTAGGCCTGCTCCATCACCCTCTGGTCGATCTCGCCCCAGAGCGCGTCACGCTTGGCGACGTCGCTCTCCTGGAAGACCTGGTCGATCTTCGCGTCGATCTCCTTGTCCTTGATGCTGAGGTTGTAGTTACCGCCCGACTCACGGATGGTCCGGCTGTCGACGATCTGCGACATGAAGCCGAAGCCGTCGTTCCAGTCGGCGCCCCAGCCGTTGGTGGCCAGGCCGATGCCGTTCTTCTTCACGAAGTCCGGCTTGCCGGCGTAGAGCGCGAAGTAGTCACCGGTGGGGTAACCCTTGAGCGTCAGCTTGATGCCGGCCTTGGCCAGCGCCTGCTGGAGCGACTCGGCGGTCGCCTTCTCCTTGGGACGGTCGGCGCGGTAGGCCATGGTGGTCTCGAAACCGTCGGGCTTGCCGCACGCGGTGAGGGCCTCCTTGGCCTTCTCCACGTCGCCGGTGCCGGTCGGGTAGAGATCCAGCTTCTTCCAGCCGCCGATCGACGGCGGCATCAGACCGGTCGCGATGTCACCGCCGGCGAACTCGCCGCCGTAGGCGTTCTGCAGACCCACCCGGTCGGCGGCGAAGATGACCGCCCTGCGGCAGTCCACGTTGTCCAGCGGGGCCACGTCGGAGATGATCGAGGTGTACCAGGTGCGGGCGCCGGTGGGGTTGTCCGCCCGGGCCTTCAGCGTCGGGTCGCCCAGCACGCGACCGAGCGCGGCGGGCTGGACGCCCGAGCCGGCGAGG
Organism: Streptosporangium sp. NPDC049046; assembly: GCF_040649155.1. NCBI lineage: Bacteria > Bacillati > Actinomycetota > Actinomycetes > Streptosporangiales > Streptosporangiaceae > Streptosporangium > Streptosporangium sp. NPDC049046. The sequence continues at coordinate 152,903 of NZ_JBEZEZ010000005.1, forward strand.
TCGATGTGCAGGTCACCGGAGATGATCCGGTTGTCCAGGTCGTCGGCGTTGACGCCGAGGGAGATCTCGTAGCTGTCCGGCAGCGCCTTGCGGATCGGGTCGGTCGCCGGGTCCCAGTGCTCGTTGCGGACCAGGGTGTACTGCTTGCCCGCCTCGACCTTGTCGAACTTGTAGGGGCCGGAGGCGACCACGTGCTCGCGGTACTTGACGCCGGTGTCCTTGTCCTTGGGGACCGGGATCGTGCCGGGCAGCGCCGCGAAGTTGTCGAAGCCGCCGTAGGCCTTCTTCAGGTGGAAGACGATCGTCTGGTCGTCCGGCGTCTCGATCGCGGAGTCGGTGTTGACGTCCGGGGTCTTGTAGACGCTCTTGAAGTCCTTCGGCAGGTCCAGCCAGTCGTTGAAGTACGTGGGGCCGTTGACAAGGGTCTCCTTGTCCATGGACCGCAGGACCGCGTACTTGACGTCCTTGGACGTGATCGGCGTGCCGTCCTCGAACTTCAGACCGGCGCGAAGCTTGTAGGTCCAGGTCTTGCCGTCGTCACTCGACTCGCCCAGGCTCTCGGCCAGGTCCGGGGAGAGCTTGCGGCCCTCGGCGCCGGGGGCGGGGGTGTAGGTCACCAGCGAACGGCCGTAGATCCGGATGAGGTTCCAGGAGAGCGCGTAGTAGGTGTCACCGGGGTCCACCGAGTCCCAGTCCTCGGAGATCGCCATCTTCAGGACGCCACCCTTCTTGTCGGAAGGGTTGAACACCGCCTCGAGTCCGGCGTTGAACGCCTCCGCGGCCGCCGGCGCGCCCGACGAGCCGTCGGCCGGCTTCGTCTCGCTGCCGCCACCGCCACCGCAGGCGGAGAGCCCCAGGGAGAGAGCGGCACCCGCGGCCGCGAAGGCCACTGCGGATTTCTTGTTCATTTACTTGCACCCCTTGTTAATCCGGGAGAACGGGAGGTTGAAGGTCAACGGGACGCTTTCGGGTCCAGGGCATCGCGCAGCCCGTCGCCGAAGAGGTTGAAAGCCAGCACCGTGATAAAGATCGCCATGCCAGGGAAGAACATGAAATGCGGCACGTTATAAAACTTCACCGCTTGTGAGAGCATGCCTCCCCAGGTCGCCGTGGGCGCCTGGATGCCGACTCCCAGGAACGAGAGCGCGGCCTCGAACAGGACGTTCGTGGGAATGAGCAGCGTCGCGTAGATGAGGATCGGCGCGATCAGGTTCGGCAGGATCTCCCGGAACAGGATGTACGGTCCGCGTGCGCCCAGGCTGCGGGCGGCGTCGACGAACTCGCGTTCCCGCAGTGACAGTGTCTGGCCTCTGATGATCCTGCCGATGTAGGGCCAGTTGAAGAAGCCGATCACGAAGATCAGCAGGCCGATGCGCAACGTGTCGCCCGTCACGCCGAGGCTCTGCTCGAACTGGCCGAGAACACCGACCAGGGCCATCGCGAAGACGAGGAGGGGGAAGGCGAGGAAGACGTCCATCGTGCGGCTGATCAGGGTGTCGACCCAGCCGCCGAAGTAACCGGCCATCACTCCCATGACGGTGCCGATGACCACCGAGAGCACGGTGGCGAGGACCGCGATCAGCAGCGAGATCCGTGCTCCGTAGACCACCCTGCTGAAAAGGTCGCGGCCGTTGACCGGCTCCACCCCGAACAGGAAGTCCCCGCTGATGCCCGTACCGCCCTGGGGGGTCATGGTGGAGGTGTCGATCATCTCCTGGTGGAACTCGTTCGGCGGGTGGCCGAACACGTCCACGATCAGCGGAGCGAAGATCGCGGTGAGGATCAGCAGGACGACCACGCCGGCGCCGACAAGCGCGACCTTGTCGCGCTTCAGGCGCATCCATGCGATCTGTCCGAGCGATCGGCCTTGGATGGCTTTCACGCCCGCCCCCGCGAGCACTGCCTCCGGCGGGACCTCAGGGGCCTTGCCGGGGGCGTCGAGCGGTGCGGTCATACAGTTGGCCCCCTGGATCCCAGACGACGTCGTCCGTTAACGCGTTCCCCGGGTCGGGGTAGCGCGCCGTTAGTCTACGGGCCGTTATTAGTGGTCCCGAGGGCAGAATCTATGGGCTGAACTGCGCTGACCAGTCCCCTGAGGCGCTATGTGGCTCAACTGTGATTCACGCGAAATTCATTCGTTTTGATCTTGAAGGTAATGTCCGGACGCCGTTCCGCTTCTGTCTCGGATTCGTGACATTGAAATGAGGCGGTTACCCAGCGTCACCCGATCCCGCGGCGCTTGAGGATGTCCTCGATATCGGAGAAGTCGTCGGCGGCGGCCGGCTTCGCCGCGGGCTTCGATCCGGCTGCCCGGGAGACCGGCGAGGGCGCGGGCGTGCGCTTGGGGAGCGGCTGCGTGGCGGCCGTCGCGCCGGGCACACCCGATGTCACGGCCTCGCTCCGCGTCGGGGCGCCCGTGGCGGACGCCGGGGACGCCGGAGACGCCCCGGACGCCGCGGCCTTGAGGCGGCGGCCACGCATGAAACCGGAGACCAGGAAGAGCAGCACGGACAACCCGGTCACCGCCACCCCGGACCACACCACGGGGTTGAACACCAGACCGGTGAGGAACCCGCCGATCGCCGTGCCGATCCGCCACACGGTCGGCAGCGCGCCGGTCAGGTAGGCGGCGATGGGCAACAGCGACCAGGCCACCGCACGCAATCCCGCCGCGGCGCCCCGGCGTCGCATCAGCAGGAAACTCAGTACCAGCCCCACACCGGTGACCCCGGCGCAGAGCGGCAACCACGCGATCTGTTCGTACGACACAGCGGACCGCCCCTCATATCGGCTTACCCGGATATCCATCCTGGCACGTCAAATCGGGACGGGCCCTCCTTCCTGAGGAGGGATCACCCCCTAAGGGATACGGCCCGGCTCGCGTGAAAGATCAGGGACGTCCCCCATCGGACCGTCCCCCGGGTGGCCGTCCGCCCTGCCGGCCACCCGCCGAGGAGTTCTTCGTGGAGGGACTAACCGTCGGCGGGACCGGCGGCTGAGGACCCGCGGGCGGGTGACTCGGCGAGGGGCGGCTCCCCGAGGGAGAGCGAACGCAGGACCGCCACGTCGACCTCCAGCAGCGAGCCGACGACGAGGCGGCCGGGCGCGGAGGGAATCGGCAGCACGCTCGGCACCGCCACCACCCGGCAGCCCGCGGCGGTGGCCGACGTCACCCCGTTCGGGGAATCCTCCAGGGCGACGCAGCGGGCCGGATCGACCCCCAGCAGCCGGGCCCCCGTCAGGTAGGGCTCGGGGTGGGGCTTGGTCCTGGTGACGTGGTCAGCGGTGACCACGTGGTCGAAGTTGTGCTCGCCGATGCTCTTCAGGCACGCCTCGGCGATCGGCCTGGCCGAGGAGGTGACCAGCGCGGTGGCCAGGCCCTCCTCGCGCACCTCCGCCAGCAGTTCCAAGGCCCCGGGCATCATCTCCACCCCGCCCGAGAGCTTGGCGATCATGCCCTCCAGCATCCAGGTCTCCACCTCGGCGCAGTCGGCGTCACCACCGGAGACCCGCAGCATGTAGGCCGCGGTGACCGCCAGGGAGCCGCCCACCGTGTTCTCCTGGTGGGCCTCCCCCCACTCGCCGCCGAGTCGTTCCATCACCTCGGTCTCCACCTGAAACCAGATCTTCTCGCTGTCGACGAGAAGCCCGTCCATGTCGAAGAGAACAGCTTCCATTTCCCGTGAATCCTCCTGGCCGATCACACACCGGTTCATACGGTCAGCTTCTCGGCCCCGAATGGCCGAGCTTGTGGCTCCTCGCCGTGCATGGGGTGCACGGTTCGGGCCGCGTCGTCGGCAGTGTGACTCACTGCCCAGCCCGCGCACCGCGGCTTCCCCCAAGTCTGTGTCGGCAGACGCCTGAATGACGGTACTCATCAGGTGTATCTCCCTGATCAGGAGTTACACCGAAAACCACCGTACAGTCCTGGGAGCCGGCCGAGTCCGCGCGAGCGGGCGAGGCTCGGCGTGTGACGGCGCGCGGACCGCAACGTCCTGATCGTCCACACCGCGCCGGGAAGGTGACGTGAAGGCCCCCTCACCACATAGGCTTAGCCGGGTAGGGCGTGAGGTGAGAAGGAGGGGGCGCGTGATCGAGATCGAAGGTCTGCCCGAGCTCGTCGACCCGGTGATGATCGCCGCGTTCGAGGGGTGGAACGACGCGGGTGAGGCTTCGAGCGGAGTGATCGCGCACCTGGAGGACGAGTGGAAGGCGACCCCGCTGGTCTCCCTGGACCCGGAGGAATACTACGACTTCCAGATGACCCGCCCGATCGTCGAGATGGGTGAGGGACTGACGCGCTCCATCACCTGGCCGACCACCAAGCTGTCGGTGGCCAGGCCGCCGGGCGTCGACCGCGACGTGGTGCTGCTGCGCGGCATCGAGCCCAACATGCGCTGGCGCGCGTTCTGCGAGGAGATCGTGCTGGTCTGCCGCGAGCTGGGAGTCGAGCTCGCGGTCCTGCTCGGCGCGCTGCTCAACGACTCGCCGCACACCCGCCCGGTGCCGATCGTGGGATCGGCGACCGACGAGGGCCTGGCCAGGGCGATCAACCTGGAGCTGAGCCGCTACGAGGGACCGACGGGCATCGTCGGCGTCCTCCAGCACTCGCTGGGCGCCGCCGGGCTGCACGCCGTGTCACTGTGGGCCTCGGTGCCCCACTACGTGGCCCAGCCGCCCAACCCGAAGGCCACCATGGCACTGCTCAGCCGGATGGAGGACCTGCTCGACATCCCGATGCCGCTGGGCGAGCTGGCCGAGGAGTCCCGGGCCTGGGAGCACGGCGTCGACGAGCTCGCCTCCCAGGACAGCGAGGTCGCCGAGTACGTCAAGGAGCTTGAGGAGCGCAAGGACGCCGCCGAGCTGCCCGAGGCGAGCGGCGACGCCATCGCCGCCGAGTTCGAGCGCTATCTGCGCCGCCGCGACCGTGACTCCGACGGCTGAACTCACGGCGTACGGTTACCACCGGCCGCCCTTTTTCGCCTAGGTTGAGATCAGTTGATCCTGGGGTCAGGCCCGGGCCGACAGCACTGATCGGGCGCGTCCCGGATCCTCGGGGACGCCGAACGGCAAACCGGATGTCGGCGACTCCACGGCCGGGAAGGACACGGCCTCCCGCGGGGGGCCGACGAACGACGCATCACTGCCACGACCACCTGTCCATGTGACTGCGCACGTTAGGGCGACCATGGCGACTCCCTACATCGACCCCTACCACAAGACCGCCGACCCGCGCGGGAACGCGCAGGACGCGCGGCTCCGCGTCCTCGAGCTGGCCGCGTTCATGAAACGCGAGGAGGCCGGCGACGCCTCGCAGCCGCGCTCCCGGGGCACCGCCTCCGGGCACGCCGTCGACATGTTCCTCGCCCTGCTGCAGGATCGGCTCCCGGTCTGGCGGCGCATTCTCGACGACCTGATGTATCTGGTCGGCAAGGGCCGGGTGAGCGAGAACCTTCTGCCCATCGCGCGAGCCGGCATCGACTACTACTGCGAGGTCCAGTCGGCGGCGCTTCCCGCCTTCACCTCCCCCTCGGTCACCGTCCGGTTCCGCGAGGCGATGCGTGACAGCGACATCGACCCGATGTCCGAGATCATCCCGATCGCCACCTATCTCGCGGCCGAGGAACGGGCGGGGCGCCTCTCCCCCGGGGTCGTCCCGGTCGCCAGCGCCAGGCTGCTGCTCGCCGGGTGCTTCCGCCACGCCTACTACGAGATACTTCTCGGCCCCGACTTCCTGCCGTCACGTGACGAGGTCGCCGAGGAGATCGTCCGGGAGCTGAGACTGGAGCCCCAGCGAGACTGATCGCCTCCCGGGACCACCGGCGCCAGGTGACCCCCTGAGCCGGGACGTTCGCGCTCCGGCGCTGCCTGGCGTGCCCCGGCCCCCGCCGCCACGGACGCACGGCGGGTCTGGCCGCCTTTCGAGGCCGCCGCTGCCAGGCGGGCCTGGTCGAACCGGGCCCACACCAGCGCGGCCAGGTCGGCGTCCACCCCCAGCGGCGCGGCGACCAGGTCGGCGCCGGACGCCGCCAGGCGGTCCTGGAAGAAGCCGGGGGCCAGGAGATAGGAGGCGAGCGCGATCCGCGGCGCGGGTCCCGAGCGCAGCCGGTCCAGGGCCTCGGCGACCGAAGGGGTGCCCGTCGCGGCGAAGGCCGCGGTGACCGGACGGGAGAGCCGGACCGACAGCAGCCGGGCCGCCGCCCGCACGTCGGCGAGCGCGGCGGGATCGGACGACCCCGCCGCCCCCAGGATCACCGAGTCGGCCGCCCTCAGCCCGGCGGCGGACAGCCGCCGGGCGAGAACGGCGGCGAGCAGCGGGTGCGGCCCCAGCGGCGGCGCCACCACGGCGTCCGGCCTGGCCGCGGCCACCACGGAGGGCAGGTCGATGTGGACGTGGTAACCGCCCGCCAGCAGCAGCGGGACCACCACGACGGGGCCGGGCAGTCCGGGAAGCATGTCGGCGAGCAGAGGTGAGCTGATCTCCAGGAACGCCTGCTCCACACGTGTGCCCCGGCGCCCCCCGCGCACCAGGTCCCGCAGGCCCGCCAGGGTCTCCTCCCCAGCAGAACTGCGTGTGCCGTGCCCGGCCAGGACCAGAGTCGTCACAGGCCTTCGCCCCGGTCACAGGCCAGGCGGTAGCCGCGCTTGACGACCGTCTCGACGATCCCCGCGGGGCCGAGGGCGCGGCGCAGCCGGGTGATGGCCATCTCGACCGCGTGTTCGGCCGAGTCGCGCGACGGACCGCCGGGGAGCACGGTCCTCAGATCCGAACGGGCCACCACGTGTCCCGGCTTGTCCGCCAGGCGCTTGAGGACCGCCATCGGTGCCGGCGGCAGCGGCTTCAGCTCGCCGTCCACCGCGACGGCGTGGCCGCGAATCTCCAGCTGGTGGCCGCCCGCGACCAGACGGGTGACACTGTGCTCGGGCAGGTGCCTGGCGAGGGCACGGGCCAGCGTGCCCAGGCGGGAGCGCTCGGGCTGCACGGTGGGCACCCCGCGCGCCTCCAGCGGCCCGGCGGTGACCGGGCCCACGCAGGCGGCGACGACCGGTCCGGCGAAGGCCGCGATCAGTGCGTCCTCCAGGCCGTCGGCGCGGGCGGAGTTGAGCATGGCCAGTACGGCCGGGGCACTGGTGAAGGCCACCGCGTCCACCCCGCCGGAGATGGCCTGGCTGACCAGTCGCCGCAGCGGCGAGACGTCGCGGTAGGGCAGCCACCGGTAGACCGGCACCTCGATGACCTCCGCGCCCGCCTCGCGCAGCGCGGTCACGAAACCGGTCAGCGGCTCCCCGTGCAGTTGCACGGCGATGCGGCGGCCGCGCAGGTCCTGGGCGAGCAGGTGCTGCTTGACCTCCTCGCACGACTCCGTGGGCGGGGTCCAGTGGTCGATCAGACCCGCCGCCCTGACCGCTCCGCGCGCCTTGGGCCCGCGGGTCAGCAGCCTGGCCGAGGTCAGATGCTCGGAGAGGTCGCTGGACAGCCCCCAGCCCTCGGCCGCGGCCATCCAGCCGCGGAAGCCGACGCCGGTGGTGACCACCACGTCGTCGATCGGGGCCGACAGACTGGCACGGGTCGCGGCCAGCAGGTCGGCGTCCTCCGCCAGGGGAACCAGCCGAATCGCCGGGGCGCGCACCACCCTGGCGCCCCTGCGTTCCAGCAGTGCGCAGAACTCCTCGCGCCGCCGGGTGGCGGTGACCCCGATCGTGAACCCGGCCAGCGCGTCGGGCGCGGTCTCGGGAGAGCCGATGGGACTGTCCAGAACGGCCATGCTCATCTGTCGTTCACCACTCCTCGCTCGATGTTTCCTCGGTATCCGGCCGTCCACGACTCCACGCTGCCCGCTCCGCGCCCGCCCCCGCTCACGCGGAGCCCACCTCCACCGTCGCGCCGGTGACGCGGATCGGATAGGTCGGCACGGCCACCGCGGGATCGTCCAGGCACACCCCCGTCACGAGGGAGAACACCTGCTTGTGCATGGGGGAGGCCACCACGGGCTCTCCGGCCCTGGTGCCCACGATCCCGCGGGACAGGACGTGGGCGCCGCTGAACGGATCGAGGTTGCCGATCGCGAACAGGGAGCCGTCGAAGGCGCGGAACAGCGCGATCTGCCTGTCGCCGACGAGCGCGCACGCTCCGCGCTCGGGCAGCAGGTCGGTGTAGGAGCAGACCGGGGTCCAGCGGGTCGTCTCCAGGTCTTCTCTCAGTGCTGTCATCGGTGAAGGTCTCCTCTCCTCGGGTCCTCGGGGTGCGACGGTGACGGTACGGGCGGGCAGGGCTCAGAACGGTCCGGGACCGCTCAGGAACGGACGACCTCCAGCGGGATCAGGACCGGTTTCACCTGGTCGCGCTCGGTCTCGAAGGCGATGGACGGGTCCGGGGTCCCGGGGGCGTTGACGAAGGAGACGAACCGCCGCAGCTTCTCCGGGTCCTCGATCGTGGCACGCCACTCGTCGGCGTAACCGGCCACGTGCCGCTCCATCTGGGCCTCCAGGTCGGCGCAGATCCCGAGGGAGTCGTCCAGGACGACCTCCTTGACGTAGGCCAGGCCCTGAGCCTCCAGCCAGGCGGAGGTGCGCTGCAGGCGGTCGGCGGTGCGGATGTAGAACATCAGGAACCGGTCGATGACGCGGACCACTTCCTCGGTGCTCAGGTCGGAGGCGAACAGGTCGGCGTGGCGCGGGGTGAAACCGCCGTTGCCGCCCACGTAGAGGTTCCAGCCCTTCTCGGTGGCGATGACGCCGAAGTCCTTGCCCCGGGCCTCGGCGCACTCGCGGGCGCAGCCGGAGACGGCCGACTTCAGCTTGTGCGGTGAGCGCAGGCCCCGATAGCGCAGCTCCAGCGCGATGGCCATGCCCACGGCGTCCTGCACCCCGTAGCGGCACCAGGTCGAGCCGACACAGGACTTCACCGTGCGCAAAGCCTTGCCGTACGCGTGCCCGGACTCGAAACCCGCGTCCACCAGGCGCTTCCAGATCAGCGGGAGCTGCTCCACTCGTGCCCCGAACAGGTCGATCCGCTGCCCGCCGGTGATCTTGGTGTAGAGACCGAAGTCGCGGGCCACCTCGCCGATCACGATGAGGCTCTCCGGGGTGATCTCCCCGCCGGGGATGCGCGGCACCACCGAGTAGGTGCCGTTGCGCTGGATGTTGGCCAGGAAGTGGTCGTTGGTGTCCTGCAGGGCGGCCTGCTCGCCGTCGAGGATGTGGCCGTTGCCGAGCGAGGCGAGGATCGAGGCGACGACGGGCTTGCACACGTCGCAGCCACGCCCGGTGCCGTGCTCGGCGATGAGGTACGAGAACGTCGTGATGCCACGCACCCGGACGATGTCGAACAGCTCCGCCCTGCTGTACGCGAAGTGCTCGCACAGTGCCTTGGAGACCTCCACGCCCGAGGAGACGAGGATCTGCTTGAGCGTCGGAACGCAACTGCCGCAGGTGGTGCCGGCGCGGGTGCACGCCTTGATGCCGGGGACGTCGGTGAGACCGTGCTCGGCGATGGCCTCGCACACCTGCCCCTTGGTGACGTTGTTGCACGAGCAGATCTGCGCGTCGTCGGGGACCTCCATGTTCGCCGGACCGCCGGTGAACAGCAGCTCGCTCGGCGAACCCGGCAGGTCACGGCCGACGAAGGGCTTGAGGGTGTTGTACGGGGTGGCGTCGCCGACGCAGATCCCGCCGAGCAGGGTGCGGGCGTCGTCGCTGACGAACAACTTCTGGTAGACCCCGCCCACCGGGTCCATGAAGGTCACGTCCAGCGCGCCCTCCATCGCCCCGAACTGGGCGACCTCCACACCGAGCAGCTTGAGCTTGGTCGACAGGTCGGCGCGGGTGAAGACCGCCTCGCCTCCCATGATGCGGTCGGCGGCGACCTCGGCCATCGTGAAGCAGGGCCCCGCCAGCCCGTAGACCATCCCTTCGTGCAGGGCGCACTCGCCGACCGCGTAGATCGCCGGGTCGTCGGTGCGCATCCCGTCGTCCACGGCGATCCCGCCGCGTCCGCCGACCTCCAGGCCCGCCTGCCTGGCCAGCTCGTCGCGCGGCCTGACGCCCGCGGAGAAGACCACGATCTGCGCCTCGACGGTCTCACCGTCCGGCTTGACCAGGCCCGCGACCCGCCCGTCCGGGCCCGCGACGATCTCCTTGGCCCCCGCCTCGGTGTGCACGCTCAGGCCGAGCGCCTCCACGTGGCCGCGCAGGACGGCGCCGCCGCCCTCGTCGACCTGCCGGGGCATGAGCCAGCCGCCCATCTCCACGACGTGCGTCGCCAGCCCCAGGCCCCGCAGCGCGTCGGCGGCCTCCAGCCCCAGCAGCCCTCCGCCGATCACGACGCCGCTCGTGGCGCCCGAGGCGGCCTGCCTGATCGCGTCGAGGTCGTCGATCGTGCGGTAGACGAAGCAGCCGTCCAGCTCCCTGCCCGGCACCGGCGGCACGAACGGGCTGGAACCGGTGGCCAGCACCAGCACGTCGTACGGCTCTCGGTGCCCGTCGGCGGTGGTGACCTCACGCGCCTCCCTGTCGATGCGCACGACCCTGGACGACAGCCGCAGCACGACCCCTTCCGGCGTCGGATAGGTGAGGTCCTCGATGCTCCTGCCCGCCAGGTAGGAGGTGAGCGCCACCCGGTCGTACGCCGGCCGGGGCTCCTCCCCCAGCACCGTGATGTCGCCCGCGAAGCCCTTGGCGACCAGCGCCTCGACCAGCCGGTGCGATGTGGGTCCGTGTCCTACCACGACAAGCCGTGACATGGCCGCGCTCCTTTTCCCGTCCGCTCCGCTGTCGTCTTCCCGTACGTTCCGCCGTCGTCCGCCGATCCCTCGGGGCCGGTCGTGGCGCCGTTCTTCCCCGCCCGCGGCGCGGCCGTCCCTCCCGAGGAGTAGGCGCCCTGACGTGAGGCGATGACGGTGACGGTCTCGTCCGCCGCGGCGTCTCTGCCGTACCGCGGAGCGCGGTGGGGGTGGTACGCCGTCGTCCCAGCCTTCACACGCGTCTGGGGGGGAAGTGAGACCGGCATGGATCCGATGGTGCTTTCAGGTGGTTTCACGGCGTGGTCTCCCCTGTTACCGATGTGCTACAAGCCGCTAACCGCGTTCACATACGCGATGAGGCCGATGTGAGTTGTCCGTCGGCAGGACCGGTGTCGGATGTGAGCGAAACCGGGTACCTGTCACGCCGGCGATCACACGCGCGCCGCCGCCAGGCTCGGCACCGATCCTGCGGTACGCAGGTAGCAGGCCCAGGTGATGACCGCGCACACCAGGTAGAAGGCGGCGAAGGAGGCGAGTGCGGCACCCGCTCCCCCGGTGGCGGCGATGGAGCTGCCGAAGCCACGGTTGATGAAGAACCCACCGAAGGCACCGATCGCGGAGATGATCCCGATCGCGGCGGAGGCGTCCCGCTTCCCGACGGCCACGGCGGCCTCGTGGGCCTTGGTACCCGCCGCGAGACCCGCCACGGCCTTCGCCCGGAAGATCGCCGGGATCATCCGGTAGGTGGAGCCGTTGCCGATGCCGGTGGTGGCGACCAGGAGCATGTAGGCGCAGAAGAACAGCGCGAAGGCGTGCTGGGACAGGCCCTGCCAGACCAGCGCCGCCGCGCCCGCCATCGCGGCGAAGTTGACAAGCGTCACCCGCGCCCCGCCGAGCCGGTCCGACAGCCAGCCCCCGATCGGGCGGACCAGCGAGCCGAGCAGCGGGCCGATGAAGGCCAGCGCCACCAGGGATGCCTGCTCGGGGAACTGGCTCTTGATGAGCAGCGGGAACGCGGTGGAGTAGCCGATGAAGGAACCGAAGGTGCCGATGTACAGGACCGACATGATCCAGGTCTGGGCCCGGCCGGCGACCTTCAGCTGGTCCGCGGGACTGGCCTTGGCGGAGGTCAGGTTGTCCATGAAGAAGTAGGCGCCGATCGCGGCGGCCAGGATGAACGGGACCCAGAACAGTCCCGCGGCGGCCAGGCCGAACGCCCCGATCACCAGGGGCATGACGAGCTGCACGGAGCTGACCCCGATGTTGCCGCCCGCCGCGTTGAGCCCGAGCGCCGAGCCCTGCCTGTCCTGGGGGTAGAAGTAGGTGATGTTGGCCATGCTGGAGGCGAAGTTGCCGCCGCCCAGGCCCGCCGTGGCCGCGATGACCAGGAACACCCAGTAGGGGGTGGCGGGGTTGCCGACCGCGACGGCGAGCAGCACCGCGGGCACGAGCAGGAGCAGGGCGCTGACGACGGTGAAGTTTCTGCCGCCGAACCTGGCCGGGGCGAAGGTGTACGGGATGCGCAGCGCGGAGCCGATCAGGTTGGGCAGGGCGACGATCCAGAAGAGCTGGTCGGTGGAGAAGTCGTAGGAGCCGAGTTGCACGGCCACGATGCTCCACACGGTCCACAGCGTGAACCCGAGGTGCTCGGCGAAGATGGAGAAGACCAGGTTCCTGCGGGCCACCTTCCTGCCCTGTCCTTGCCAGAAGTCGGGGTCGTCGGGCCGCCAGTCGCTGATCCAGGGCTTGGCCATCGTTCGTTCCTCCTGCGATTTCGGGGGCTTCGATCCCGAAATCTAAGAGGACGGCATTACGCACATTTACTATCTGTGATGGTGCGCCGGTTACGTGTAACTAACCATGGAAATACGCAATGCACAGGTCGCACCATCGCAACATTCCGGAAACACGAAGGGCTGACGGAGTAACGATTGAGTCAGGGCGGCAGCGGGAACCGTCTTCGACGTCAGTCCGTCCGCTTCGGGGAGTGCGCGTGGCCGTCCAGCCGATCCGACTGTTCGACGATCCCGTGCTCCGCACGGTGTCCGAGCCGGTGACCACCTTCGACCGCGAGCTGCGCGTCCTGGTCAAGTCACTCCAGGCCACGATGCGCGCCGGCACGGGCCGCGCGGGACTGGCCGCCCCGCAGATCGGCGTCCCCTTGCGGGTCGTCGTCTACGAACTGGACGGCAAGTCCGGCCATCTGGTGAATCCGCGCCTTGAGCTGTCCGATCGGAAGATCGTGGCCGATGAGGCCTGCCTGTCCGCGCCGGATCGCTGGTGGCCGCTGGAACGCTCCTACATGGTCACCGCCCGTGGCCGTGACATGTTCGGCAAACCCGTCACCGTCCGCGCCCTGGGCATGCTCGCCCGCGTCCTGCAGCACGAGGCCGATCACCTCGAGGGCACCCTCTTCGTCGACCACCTCCCCGAGGAGGATCGCGAGCGCTTCCTCGACTCCATTTCGTGACTTGCGCATCACTGCGACCTCGGATAGGATCGCATGGTTGCAGTCGTAGCTCTCAGTTTAGCCTTATCATCTCAAGTGCTTATGAGAAGTCCGCCGACAGCGGACGTTACACAGTTTCTCCGGATGGTTTCCGCGGGTGCATGGTAGGGTCCGCAACGCAGCCCCGTGCCGCCGACCTGGTGGTTCGGTGAGGCTCCCAATGAGGAGAAGTAGTTTTGTCTGAGGGCACCGTTAAGTGGTTCAATGCCGAAAAGGGCTTCGGATTCATCGCACCGGATGACGGCACCGCCGATGTCTTCGTGCACTACTCGGCTATCAACTCCGGCGGCTACCGCAGCCTGGAGGAGAACCAGCGTGTCAGCTTTGTCACCACGCAGGGCCAGAAGGGCCCGCAGGCCGACCAGGTTCAGGTCATCTGATCTGGTTTGACCTCAAAGGCTTCAGACTGAGCCCGCACCGCTCGCGCGGTGCGGGCTCAGTCGTCTCTTGGGCCCGGACCTCTCTTGGGCCGCCCTCCGAGCGCGGGGACCCGTTGGTGCCGGAGATGCCCGTGTCACCGGGCATCCCCTAGGCCGGAGCGGGAGTGCCCGGCACGGACGACCACCGGCCCCTAGAGTTCGACCCCGAGCAGCGCGTCCACGGTCTTCCTGACCAGGACCGGCGCGTCCGGGTCACTGCCCCCCTCCGACAGGGCCCGCTCGGCCCAGTCGTCGACGGCCGCGAGGGCTCCGGGAGCGTCCAGGTCGTCGGCGATCCGGGCGCGTACCCTTTCGAGCACGACGTCGGCGTCGGGGCCGGTCTGCAGCCCCGCGGCCGAGCGCCAGCGCGCCAGCCGCACCTCCGCCGAGGCCAGCTGCTCCGGGGTCCACTCCCAGTCGGCACGGTAGTGGTGGGCCAGCAGGGCCAGCCGGATGGCCATCGGGTCGGTCTCCTGGCGCAGGCGGGAGACGAAGATCAGATTGCCCTTCGACTTGGACATCTTCTCGCCGTCCAGGGCGACCATGCCCGCGTGCACGTACGCCCTCGCGAACGGCCACTCCCCGCAGGCCACGTGGCCCTCGTGGGCACCGCACTCGTGATGGGGGAAGATCAGGTCGGAACCGCCACCCGCGACGTCGAAACCACTGGACAGGTTCGCCAGGGCGATCGCGGTGCACTCGATGTGCCAGCCGGGTCTGCCCACGCCGAAGGGGGAGGGCCAGGACGGCTCCCCCGGGCGCTCCGCGCGCCAGAGAAGCCAGTCGAGCGGATGCTTCTTGCCCGGCCGGTCCGGATCTCCCCCGCGCTCGCCGAACAGGGCGAGCATGCGCTCCTCCGAGTAGCCGGAGACGGCGCCGAACTTGGGGGCCGCGGCCACGTCGAAGTAGACGTCGCCGTCGAGCTCGTAGGTGGCGCCCTTGTCACGCAACGACACGATCAGGTCGGCGACCTGGTCGATCACCTCGGTCACGGCGACGTAGTCGCGCGGGGGGAGGACGCGCAGCGCCTCCATGTCGGTCCGGAACAGCTCGATCTCGCGTTCGGCCAGGTCACGCCAGTCGATGCCGGTCCGTCCCGCACGTTCGAGCAGGGGGTCGTCGACGTCTGTGGCGTTCTGGGTGTAGTGCACCTCATGACCGGCGTCGCGCCAGGCACGATTGACCAGGTCGAAGGCGAGGTAGGTGTTGGCGTGGCCCAGATGGGTGGCGTCGTAGGGCGTGATGCCGCAGACGTACATCCGTGCCGTGGGACCCGGCTTTGTGGGGCCGACCTCTCGCGCGGCGGTGTCGAACAGCCGCAGCGGGACACCGGCACCGGGAAGCCGAGGAACCTTCGGCTCAGACCACGATCTCATGAAATGCAGCCTATCCAGCAGACAGACCACCCCGGTTGGCGCGGGGTGGTGGGTGTACGGGGCACTCACCTCAACTCCGGAAGCCGACCGGATCATTCCGTGAGGATCTCGCGGAAGGCGCCGGGATCGCGAGGGTCGGCGGTGAAGTCGTAGCGCACGCCGCCGGGTGCCAGGGCCAGCAGGGTGACGGACCCCGAGCCGAAGGTCCGTCCGTCGGGCAGCTCGTGATGGACGATCATCGTGCGAGGGTCCTCGGAGGAGATGCCCGCTCCCGTGGCGAGTTCCCGCCACTCATCCCATGGACCGTCGAGCTTCGAGGGGCGGCCCGCCCCGGCGAACAGGGGGCGGAAGAACGCCACGCGCTCGTTCTCCTCACCGCGCTCCCATCCGCTGTTGACGATCATGTGGGTTCCCGGGGGAAGGTCGTCCCTCTTCAGGGTGATCCCGTCCCAGTGCCACAGCCGGGCCCCGCCGGGATCGGCGCGTAGCAGGTGGAAGGGGTCATAGTGCCCGAGTTCGCCCTCCGTCGGCCGGTCTCCGGCGGCCGCCAGGAGAGCCAGGTCGCCCCGTGATCGGCGGGTCTCCTCGGGAGCGAGCAGGCCGAGCCCGTTGAGGAGGGCGCCGACCCTCCGGGCCCCGGGGTCGACGGCCAGCCAGGTGCCGCCTCCCAGGAGATCGCACCCGCCGATCAGGCCGGGCCGGCTTTGTGGCCAGTGCCGGGCCGGGGGAACCCAGGGGCGGGCGGTGAACTCGTCGCGCACCCCGACCACGATCAGGGGGATCTCGGCGCTCGGATCGATACTGACGACAACCGTGCACATGCCCGGAGGCTACGCCCTCGCGGGAGGCGGGCTCGGACCGGGGTCACGCGCCCACAGGAAAAGCCCACAGCAAGGCCGCGGTAGGGCCGCCGACAGGACAAGGGCGCGGGCGTCGCCCGCGAGGGCGACAAGGCCTCTCAGATCGGCGGCCAGGGGATGGCGGGCCAGTCCTTGGAGGGCACGGGGTGCAGGCCGGTGTCGAGGAGCCTGCGGACCCGCGCCCAGGTGGCCTCGACCTCGTGAAGGGTGAGGAGCTCACGGAGGCGGCGGCCGAGGCGGCCCTGCTCCAGGTCGGCCTCAAGGCGGGTCAGGGCGTTCATCGCCTCGCGGGACAAGGGCTTGCCGCGCCACTGCCAGAGCACGGTGCGGAGCTTGTCCTCAGCGGAGAAGGAGACCCCGTGATCGACGCCGTAGACATGGCCGTCGGCGAGCGGCAGCAGGTGGCCTCCCTTCCGGTCGGCGTTGTTGACGACCGCGTCGAAGACGGCCATCCGCCGCAGGGAGGGCTGGCGGCTGCGGATCAGCACCATCAGGTCGATCTCGGGGTCGGTGTCGATCCACAGCTGACACATTCCCGGGCCGAAGGGGCCGTCGCGGTAGACGGTGGGCGGCACGATCCGCCAGCCGATCGCCGCGGAGACCTCGTAGGCGGCGACCTCGCGGGCGGCCAGGGTGCCGTCGGGAAAGTCCCAGAGGGGGCGTTCGCCCCGTACCGGCTTGTACACGCAGGCCGCCGCGAGCCCGCCGAGCCGGACCGAACAGTAGAGCGTCATGTTGGTTGCCTCGACCAGGCGGCCCGCCACATCCAGTTGGCCGTCACGGAGCAGACGCGTCGCGGTCTCGTCGTCCAGCCCCGCGGCCGGCGCCGCACTCAGCGTCGGCTCGCTCTCAGCACTCATTCGCCTCCTCCAGCAGATGAAGCGCTACTACCCCGGTAACCGTTGAGCCGCACACAGATATGCCCCTCGGCGTCGAGAGGTTGGGCGCAGAGCGGGCAGGGCGGTCGACCGGCGGCGACGAGGGCCATGGCCCGCTTGGTG
Organism: Streptosporangium sp. NPDC049046; assembly: GCF_040649155.1. Classification (NCBI taxonomy): domain Bacteria; kingdom Bacillati; phylum Actinomycetota; class Actinomycetes; order Streptosporangiales; family Streptosporangiaceae; genus Streptosporangium; species Streptosporangium sp. NPDC049046. The sequence continues at coordinate 169,810 of NZ_JBEZEZ010000005.1, forward strand.
AAGGCCCTCGCGGCGCCGGGACTGATGTGCACGCGCAGCACCGTGGGCTCGACGAGCGGGGACGGCTCGAACTCCTCATCCTCGGCGGTGGCCTCCTTGGCCTCGATGACCACCTGGGCGGCCTCGGAGTCCCAGGCCAGGGCCATGACACCGACGCGGAAGTCCTCGCTGATCGGCACATCGAGGGGGGCGTTGTCCGTCAACGCGGCCGGGGCGACGGAGGGGACGGCGGCACCGCCCTCACCTCGCCGCAACACCTCGTCGAGCAACTCGTCGAGACGATCGGCCAGCGCCGCGACCTGGAACTTCTCCAGCGCCACGGTGGTCAGCCTGCCCTGGCCTCGCGCCTGCAGGAAGAAGGCTCGTGAACCCGGTTGCCCCACGGCACCGGCCACGAACCTCTCGGGTGGATCGTAGTCGAAGACCGGCATAGCCTGACCCTACGTGGTTCCGGATCCGCCGCCGACTGCGGCATCGCTCCCGGTGGGATTTTCTCCCCCCTCCGCACCGTCCGAACCCTCCGGAAGGCGTAATCCGGTCACATCTCCGCCCAGGTCGTTGAGTCTGAGCACGAAGGGACGCAAGGGGGTGTAGCGAATGGCGGTGAGCGACGCCGGATCGGCGGTTATCCGCTGGAACTGGTCCAGATGGAGCCCCATGGCGTCGGCCACGATGGCCTTGATCACATCTCCGTGGCTGCAGACGAGATAGACCGCCTTCGGGCCGAGGCGCTCGTTCCACTCCCTGACGGCCGCCACGGCGCGATGCTGGACGGCGGCCAGGGACTCTCCCCCGGGGAACGTCACCGCGCTCGGGTGGGCCTGCACGACCGGCCAGAGGGGATCCTTGGCGAGCTCGGCGATCGGGCGGCCCGTCCAGTCGCCGTAGCGGCACTCACCGAAGCGCTCGTCGGTCAGCACCTCCGCCTCCCGCCGCCCCTCGGCGACCGCCTGCGCGGTCTCCTGACAGCGTTCCAGCGGGCTGGAGACGATCGCGTCGAGTTCCAGCGAGGTGAGCCGCGCGGCGAGCGCCTCCGCCTGGGCCCGTCCCGCGTCGCTGAGGTGGACATCCGGGGTCCAGCCCGCGAGGACCGGGCCGGTGAGGTGGGTAAGGCCGTGTCTGGCCAGCAACAAGGTCGTCACGCGGGCAAGTCTTGCAGTCCTCGCTCCACTACTTTTAAGTGGCCGGGCGGTAATCTGGCCGGATCATGGAGCAGCGCTATGTGGGCCGGAGCGGCTTGTCGGTGTCCCGCCTGGGACTCGGGACGATGACGTGGGGACGCGACACCGGCGCCGAGGAGGCCGCGGCGCAGCTTCGCACGTTCGCCGAGGCCGGCGGCACGCTCATCGACACCGCCGACGTCTACACGGGCGGCGACGCCGAACGGCTGCTCGGGCGGCTGCTGCGCGACTCCGTGCCGCGTTCCGAGCTGGTGCTGTCCACCAAGGCCGTGCTCACCCCGACCGGGCGCAGGCCACGCGACGCCTCCAGGAAGCACCTGGTGGCCGCGATCGACGCCTCCCTGACCCGCCTGGGCGTGAACGAGGTCGACCTGTGGCAGCTGCACGCCTTCGATCCCGACGTCCCGCTGGAGGAGACCCTGGCAGCCGTGGACGCCATCGTGTCCTCGGGGCGGGCCGCGTACGCCGGGGTGTGCGACTACGCGGGATGGCAGCTGGCGACCGCGGCCGTGGGGCAGCGGGCGGTGCCCGGCAGGGTGCCGATCGTCGCCGCCCAGGTCGAGTACTCACTTCTGGCCAGGGAGGCCGAGCGCGAGCTGATCCCCGCCGCCGAGCACGTCGGCGCGGGGGTGCTCGCCTGGTCGCCTCTCGGGCGCGGAGTCCTCACCGGGAAGTACCGTACGGGCATCCCCGCCGACTCCCGGGCCGCGACCCCGCACTTCGCCGACTTCGTCACCCCCTACCTCGACGAGCGGTGCCGGCGGGTGGTGGAGTCGGTGGCGACCGCCGCCGACGGGCTCGGCGTCTCACCGCTGTCGGTGGCCCTGTCGTGGGTACGCGACCAGCCGGGGGTGTCCTCGGCCATCGTCGGCGCCCGCACCCACGGGCAGCTGTCCGGGGTCCTCCAGGCCGAGGATCTGACGCTGCCCGTGGAGATCAGGGAGGCACTCGACGACGTGTCCGCGGACTGAGAGAAGGGCCGGGACGAGGACGGTCCGCCGCGAGAACCGAACGAGAATTCGTCTCGCGTATCACTAGTCGATACCGAATGGAAACTTTCCGCGGAAAAAGCGGGCCTCCCTACAAAACTGTCAAACAGGTGGCGGGGGCACCCGGATGTCGGTGAGACGCCATGGCCGATGTCCGCCCCGGGGTGAAGGAGACGAGTGCGAGCTGCGATGGCGGCAGGCGTTCTGGCGCTGGCGCTGGGAGGTGGGGTCCCGGCGGCCGCGATCGCGCCCGTGAGCGCCGCACGGGCGAGCGCCGTCCCGCGCGTGGACGACTGTGATCACACAGGGCCGCTCGGCCCCGTGACCGGCGGAGTCTGCCGGGTCGTGGACGGCGTCACGAAAAAGGTCGAGGGCGGTGTGGGCGACGTCGTCCACGATCTGGAAAAAGGTGTCGACGACCTCGGAAGCCGTGTTGGGGACGCCGTCTCCCCGTCCTCCCGCGGAGACTCCGGCCGGAGTGACGCCGGGACGAACTCCCCGGCACCGGCCGCCTCGGCGTCCAAGAGCCCACCGGACAGGCCGTCCACCGCGCAGGAGAAGAAGGAGCCCTCCGGTGACGCACGGACGCCCCGGCCTCAGGGCACCGACGCCTGCCGGTCCGCGGCGGCCTCCACCGGCTGCGCGGAGACGTCGGCGACCACCTCTGCCGGGGAGCCCGACCAGGACGCCTCGTCCAAGGTGTCACCGACCCCCACCCCTTCGGCGTCCCCCTCCCCGACCACTTCGGCGAGCCCTTCGCCGCACGAGGACGCCGCACCCGCGCACAAGAGCCCGGTCCCCGCGCCGACCGACCGGGCGGTCCCCAAGACGGAGACGTTCTCCCCGGATGTCGGCAGGCCCACGACCGACGTGGGTGGGCCGATGGCTCCCAGGCCGTCACCCGTGGTCGACGCCGAGGCGCCCAGGGTGGAGCTGCTGTGGCCCGCCCCGGTGATGGAGAAACTCCAGCGGCAGATGCCCGGCGAGCGGCCGGTGAAGCCCAGCCGGTCGTCCGACACCGCGAGCACCGTGCTCAGCACCGCGGTGCTCGTCGCGGCGATCCTCGCAGTCCGCCTGCTGTACAGCAGGCGGAGGTTCAGGGAGTCGATACCGTTCGAGCCCGCCCCTCCGGGACGTCAGCGGGTGGCCTAGTTCTCGGCGTCTTCGGCGCCCTCGGCGTTCCGGCCCGCGCCGCTCACCTCGTCATGCCACGACGGAGCCGGACGCGGCCGGGCAGCGGTTCCCCGCCGTCTCGACGGCGGCACCGCCCCGGCCGGTCATCGACCGCCGGGACGGAAAGCACTCAGCCTCCGATGGCGTGGACGCCGCCGTCGACGTGGACGATCTCACCGGTCGTGGCGGGGAACCAGTCGGACAGCAGGGCGACACACGCCTTGGCCGCCGGGATCGGGTCGTTGATGTCCCAGCCGATCGGGGCCTTGGCGGGCCAGCTCTCCTCGAACTCGACGAAGCCCGGGATGCTCTTGGCCGCCATGGTCCTGATCGGGCCCGCGGCGACGAGGTTGACCCGGATGCCCTGCTTGCCGAGATCGCGGGCCAGATAGCGGGAACAGGACTCAAGCCCGGCCTTGGCCACGCCCATCCAGTCGTACACCGGCCATGCCTTGGTGGCGTCGAAGTCGAGACCGACGATCGCGCCGCCCTCCTTCATGAGCGGGAGCGCGGCCACCGCGAGCGACTTGAACGAGTACGTGGAGACCTGGACCGCGGTCGCCACGTCCTCCCAGGAGGTGTTCAGGAAGTTGCCGCCCAGGGCGGTCTGCGGCGCGAAGCCGATCGCGTGCACCACCCCGTCCAGGCCGCCGAGATGCTCGCCGACCCGCTCCGCCAGGGAGTCGAGGTGCTCGGGGTTGGTGACGTCGAGCTCCAGCACCGGAGGCGGCTCCGGCAGTCGCCTCGCGATCCGCTCGACCAGGCTGAGCCGGCCGAACCCGGTAAGCACGATCTGCGCGCCCTCCTCCTGGGCCAGCTTGGCCACCGAGAAGGCGATGGAGGCGTCGGTGAGCACCCCGGTGACGAGAAGCCGTTTGCCTTCGAGAATTCCCACGTCAGTGCCCCATTCCAAGGCCGCCGTCAACGGGGATGACGGCCCCCGTGATGTAGGCGGCGTCCTCGCCGGCCAGGAACCTGACCACGCGCGCTATCTCCTCCGGGGCGGCGTAGCGGCCCAGGGGAATGTTCTTACGGATCTGCTCCTGGTACGCCTCGTCCAGCTCGGCCGTCATGTCGGTCTCCACGAAGCCGGGGGCGACCACGTTGACGGTGATGTTGCGCGAGCCCAGCTCCCTGGCGGCCGACCGGGCGAAGCCGATCATGCCGGCCTTGGAGGCGGCGTAGTTGCTCTGCCCCGCCGAGCCCAGCATGGCGACCACCGAGGAGATCAGCACGATGCGCCCGCGCTTGAGCCGCAGCATGCCGCGGGTGGCGCGCTTGGCGACCCGGTAGGAGCCGGTCAGGTTGGCGTCGATGACGTCGGTGAAGGTCTCCTCCTTCATCATCGGCAGCAGCGTGTCCCTGGTGATGCCCGCGTTGGCGACGAGCACCTCGACCGGACCGTACTCGGCCTCGACCTTCGCGAAGGCGGCGTCCACGTCGGCCGTGCTGGTCACGTCGCAGCGTACGCCGAAGAGGCCCTCGGGAGGCTGTCCGGAACGGTAGGTCACGGCGACGTCGTCGCCTGCCTGAGCGAGTTCGCGGGCGATCGCGAGGCCGATGCCGCGATTGCCGCCGGTTACGAGAACAGATCGAGCCATGGTCAGACGGTATCGGCTACCGGAGGGTAACCCTCTTGTCCGGGAAGGACAAGATCACAGGGTTAGGATCGTTGACATGCGCCAGATCGACTCCGACTTCCTCGCCCTGCCTCTGCGCCGGCTCGCGGACGCGGCCCTGCAGCGCGCCCGGGACCTGGGCGCCGAGCACGCCGACTTCCGGCTGGAGCGCGTCCGCGGGGAGACCCTGCGCCTCTCCGACGCGGCGCTGGAAGGCTCCATCGACGCCGACACCCTCGGCTACGCCGTACGGGTCGTCAAGGACGGCACCTGGGGCTTCGCCGGAGGCATCGAGCTCAGCCCCGAGGCGGCCGTCAGGGTCGCCGAGCAGGCGGTGGAGGTGGCGGTCGTCTCGGCGGCGGTCAACCGCGAGCCCGTCGAGCTGGCGCCGGAGGCGGTCCACTCCGACGTCACCTGGGTCTCCTCCTACCAGGTCGACCCGTTCGAGGTGCCGATGCGCGACAAGGCGGCGCTGCTCGCCGACTGGTCGGGCGCCCTGCTGCGAGATCCCGGGGTGGACCACGTCCAGGCGTCGCTGACACAGGTCAAGGAGCAGAAGTTCTACGCCGACACGGCCGGGACCTCCACGACGCAGCAGCGGGTGCGCGTCCATCCCCAGCTGAGGGCGACGCGGGTGCTGGACGGCCGCTTCGACTCGATGCGGACGCTCGCCCCGCCCGTCGGCCGGGGGTACGAATACCTCACCGGCACCGGCTGGGACTTCCCCAAGGAGCTGGCGCGCATCCCCGAGTTGCTGGAGGAGAAGCTTCGGGCGCCCTCCGTCGAGGCGGGACCGTACGACCTGGTGATCGACCCGTCGAACCTGTGGCTGACGATCCACGAGTCGGTCGGACACGCCACCGAGCTCGACCGCGCCCTCGGCTACGAGGCGGCGTACGCGGGGACGAGTTTCGCCACCTTCGATCAGCTCGGCACGCTGGTGTACGGCTCGCAGCTGATGAACGTGACCGGTGACCGCACCGTCGAGCACGGCCTGTCCACGATCGGCTACGACGACGAGGGGGTGGCGACCAGGGAGTTCGACATCGTCTCCGACGGCATCCTGGTCGGCTACCAGCTCGACCGGAGGATGGCGCTGCTGAAAGGGCTGGGCGCTTCCAACGGCTGTGCCTTCGCCGCCTCCCCCGGCCACACCCCGATCCAGCGGATGGCCAACGTGTCGCTGCGGCCGGCGCCCGACGGCCCCACCACCGAGGAGCTGATCTCCGGCGTCGACCGGGGCATCTACGTGGTGGGCGACAAGAGCTGGTCCATCGACATGCAGCGCTACAACTTCCAGTTCACCGGTGAGCGGTTCTATCTGATCGAGAACGGCAGGCTCGCCGGGCAGCTGCGCGACGTCGCCTACCAGGCGACGACGACCGACTTCTGGCGCTCGATGGCGGCGGTCGGCGGGCCGCAGACGTATGTGCTGGGCGGGGCGTTCAACTGCGGCAAGGGGCAGCCTGGCCAGGTCGCCCCGGTCAGCCACGGTTGCCCGTCGGCGCTCTTCCGCGGCGTACGCGTCCTCAACACCGTCCAGGAGAGTGGCAGTTGAGCACGCGCGGCGAGCGGACGGAAGACGGTGTCGGCCGTGCGGTCCGGCAGGAGAGGAGCGGAATGACTCCCCAGGAGATGATCGAGAGGGTTCTTGAGCTCTCCACGGCAGACGACAACGTCGTGATCGTGGAGGAGGGGTCGAGTGCCAACCTGCGCTTCGCGGGCAACACCCTCACCACCAACGGTGTGTCCCGTTCCTCACAGCTGACCGTGATCTCCATCGTGGGCCGCGGTGTGGGCGTGGTGTCGCGGGCGGCGGTCCGCCCCGACGGGCTCGACGAGGTCGTGGCCGCCGCCGACCACGCCGCGGAGGACGCCCGGCCGTCCGAGGACGCCCGGCCGCTGCTGGAGGGCACCCGCTCCGCCGACTGGGACGCCCCCGCCGAGCCGACCTCGATCGGGGTGTTCGGCGCCTTCGCCCCCGCCCTGGGCGAGGCCTTCGCCACGGCCGAGGCGGGCGGGCGCAGGCTGTACGGGTTCGCCGAACACACCGTCACGACGACCTTCGTGGGCACCTCGACCGGCGCCCGGCTGCGGCACACCCAGCCCACCGGCCGCCTGGAGCTCAACGCCAAGTCCTCCGACATGCGGCGCTCGGCGTGGACCGGCGTGTCCACCCGCGATTTCTCCGACGTCGACGTGGCGGCCCTGGACGCCTCGCTCGCCCAGCGCCTGGAGTGGGCGAAAAACCGCGTCGAGTTGCCCGCGGGCCGGTACGAGACGCTGCTGCCTCCGACAGCCGTCGCCGACCTGATGACCTACCTGTACTGGACGGCCGGAGCGCGCGACGCGATGGAGGGCCGTACGGTCTTCTCCAGGGCCGGTGGCGGCACCCGCGTCGGCGACGTCCTCTCCGAGTCGCCGATCCGCCTGTACAGCGACCCGTCGGCGCCGGGCGTCGAGTGCTCGCCGTTCGTGGTGGCGCACGCCTCCGGCCGGGAGAACTCGGTGTTCGACAACGGGCTGCCGCTCGCCGCCACCGACTGGATCTCCGGTGGCAGGCTGGCCAACCTGCTGCAGACCCGGCACTCGGCCGAGCTGACCGGTCTGCCGGTGACCCCGGCCGTCGACAACCTGATCATGCGGGGACCCGAGGGCGGGCGGTCTCTGGAGGAGATGATCGCCTCCACCGAGCGCGGCCTGCTGCTCACCTGCCTGTGGTACATCCGCGAGGTCGACCCGCAGACGCTGCTGCTGACCGGCCTGACCCGCGACGGCGTCTACCTGGTGGAGAACGGCGAGGTCGTGGGCGAGGTGAACAACTTCCGCTTCAACGAGAGCCCGGTGGACCTGCTCCGCCGCCTCAGCGAGATCGGCGCCTCCGAGCAGACCCTGCCGCGCGAGTGGAGCGACTACTTCAACCGCGCGATCATGCCTCCGATCCGGGTGCCCGACTTCAACATGTCGACGGTGAGCCAGGCCAGCTAGGTCCGGCTCCCCTCCCCGCACCTTCCCGTACCGGGCGGGCCGTTCAGCGCTGGACGAGCGGGACGGTGTGCACCGTGTCCCAACGCCGGCCCGCCACCACGCGGGCGGTGGCGTCGGTGAGGTCGTAGACGACCGACCAGCGGGTGTGGGCCTGGGCCACCTTCCGAAGCAGGCCCATCGCGTCGCGCCAGTCGCGGGCGGCGGGCAGTCCCTCGGCGAGCGCGCGGTAGCGGGGGTCGGCCCGGCGTTGGGCGGTGGAGGTGCCGGTCATGCCGAAGTTGGTGAGCATACGGTCGTCGATCACGTTGAGCCTGCCCCCGGCGTACTCCACGACGGCCGATCTGCCCGCCGCGTCGGCGATGAGGTAGTGGACCTGCGGCCCGATCGTGAAGTCGACGTCGTAACGGCGCATGATCGCCAACGCCTCGTCCACGGTCGCCGCCTTGTCGAGCATGATCCTGATAACGCGCACGCTGCCGACGTCGGGGCGGTCGGGAGAAGCCGGGGGCAGCCCGCCCTCGGGCGACGTGGCCATGCCGATGGCCAGGCCCTTCTCGTTCACCCCGTCGAAGGGGGCGAGCACCGCGTGGGCCATCCTGCGGCGGGCGGGCGCGGCGGACAGGTCCGGCGGGGTGGAGCCTCCGATCAGATGGAACAGGTCGACGACGGAGACCGAGGCGTAGCCGTCGGGCGGGTCGGCGTGCACGATCAGCGCCGGGTTGGGGTCCCAGTCGAAGTTTCTGCCGAACAGCGGCCGGTCGCCACCGAGGGCGAACAGCGAGCAGGCCCAGCCGTCGGCGCGTCCCGCCAGTTCCTCCTCCCCGAGGGGGGCCTCGCGGTCGTACGAGCCGTGGAAGGTCATCTCGTACAGCGGTAGATCGTCGATCCTGCGGAGGCTGTCTATCGTCCGCGCGACGTCGGTGGCGCTCTGGCGCAGCAGCGGTTCCCCTTCCGCCTCGGTCCGCGGCCCGGCACCGGTGGTGGACGGGACCGGTGGTGCGCCGGTAACGGAGGTGGTCGGCGAGACGGCCCCGGTGGCAGCGGGCACACCGCCCTCCGGGACGGCGCAGCCGGTCGGGAGGATCAGCGCGACGGCCAGCGCGGCACGTACCGCCGTTCCCGCCGGGCCGGGCGGCCTTCCCGCCCGCGCGGCCCGAGTCTCCTTCATCGAATACCTCCCGCGTGGATACTCCGGCCTCCAGGCCGGAGAGGAAACCCGGCACGATGCCGCACGGACCCGGAATCGAATACGCGTCCACTCTTAGCTGATCTTGCTTTAGAGTGTGAGACGTGGCGCAGATCGTGAAGCGGGCGTTCAAGTTCCGCTTCCACCCGACCCCTGAGCAGGCCGAAGAGCTTGCCCGGACGTTCGGCTGCGTGCGCCTGGTCTACAACAAGGCCCTCGAAGAACGCACCCGCGCCTACATGCTGGAAGGCCGTCGCGTCTCCTATGTGGAGTCGTCGGCAGCGCTCACGCTGTGGAAGAAGACCGACGACCTCGCGTTCTTGAACGAGGTGTCCTCGGTGCCGCTTCAGCAGGCATTGCGCCACCTTCAAGCGGCGTTCACGAACTTCTTCGCCAAGCGAGCGAAGTACCCGACGTTCAAGTCCCGCAAGAAGTCCCGCCTCAGCGCCGAGTACACCCGCTCGGCGTTCACCTACCGCAACGGTCAGCTCACCCTGGCGAAGATGAACGGTCCACTGAACATCGTGTGGTCGCGCCCCCTGAACGAGGAGGCGCAGCCGTCCACGGTGACGGTGTCGAAGGACGCGGCGGGCCGCTGGTTCGTCTCCATCCTGTGCCAAGACACCGTTCGACCGCTGGAGCCGACGACCAACGCGGTCGGGGTGGACGCGGGTATCACGGCACTGGCGACGCTGTCGACCGGAGAGAAGATCGTCAACCCCAAGTATGAGCGGGCCGACCGGCGCAAACTCGCCAAAGCTCAACGCAACCTCTCCCGCAAGGAGAAGGGGTCGGCGAACCGGGCCAAGGCGAAACTCGCCCTCGCCCGTGTGTACGCCCGCATCGCCGACCGTCGCCGTGATCATCTGCACAAGGTCACCACTCGTCTCGTCCGTGAGAACCAAACGGTCGTGATCGAAGACCTCACCGTGCGCAACATGGTGAAAAACCACAGCCTGGCCCGCGCCGTCTCCGACGCCTCCTGGCGCCAGATGCGCTCGATGCTGGAGTACAAAGCCGCCTGGTACGGGCGCGAACTGGTGGTCGTGGACCGGTTCTTCCCCTCGTCCAAGCTGTGTTCGGCGTGCGGCACCCTCCAGCGGTCCATGCCGCTGGGCGTCCGCGATTGGGTGTGCGCCTGCGGCGCGGTCCATGATCGGGACGTCAACGCTGCGAAGAACATCCTCGCCGCCGGGCTGGCGGAGAGGTAAAACGCCTGTGGAGCCGGTGTAAGACCTCAAAGGGGAATCCTCCTCGCGGGCAACCGGCGGCGAAACAGGAACCCTCACGGGTGACCGTGGGGAATCTCCTCCCTCCAGGGAGGAGAAGAGGTCAATCACGCAGTCTGCGTCGCTCGGCAGCCGCCGTACAGGCTCAGTCGTCCTCCAGGCGGAACCCGATCTTCATGCCGACCTGGAAGTGGGCGATCTCCCCCTCCTCGATGTGCCCCCTGATCTCGGTCACCTCGAACCAGTCGAGGTGGCGCAGGGTCCGGGAGGCCCGGCGGACCCCATTGCGTACGGCGGCCTCGATGCTCTCCCCCGAAGTGCCGACTATCTCGGTCACCCGGTACGTTCGATCTGTCATCCTCTGCTTCTTCCCGGAAAGCCATGGTTACATGACCGTTCGCACCCAGCCGATATGAGGCCTAGATTGGGAATCGTGAAGGGATGGCGCAGACGTCCGGTGGTTCATCAGGTGACGGACGCCCAACCCTCGCTGAGCGCCGACATCGGCAGGCGCGAGAGGAGTTACTTCATCAAGATGGGGATCCGGCTGATCTGCCTGGTCCTCGCCTTCACGGTGCCCGCTCCGATGCCCGTCCGGCTGCTGCTCTTCGCCGGGGCGATCTTTTTACCATACGTTGCCGTGATCGGGGCCAATGGGCCGCCGCGCGGGGTCCCGCATGCCCCTGACGTGGAAGATTCCGGACAAAACCAGATTCCACGCCACCGACGCGAGATCGGGTCGTGACTAAGTCTTGACGCACTCCAAGGGTAGTAGGTGTACGCTTTAGCCAAGTGCCCTGGTCCCCCGTCGGGGCACTGTTGCCGGCGTTCCGGGCCCCCGTCGGAACGCCGATGAAGCGACGCCGGGTGGTTTGCCCCCGTAACCACCCGGCGTCGCCCTTTTCTCAGACTTTAACAACGAAGCGCCTTTTCTTTGGCGCTATTTGTCACCCAGTGTCTCCGTTGTCGCCTGCTCCCAGCTGCGCGCCAGCGCGGTCAGTCTCTCCACGACGTCCGGCGGCGCCGTACCCGCCCCCTGGGCCACCCCGAGCAGATAGGCCGTGAGCGGCGCGGCCGGCCGGGCCACCCCGTGGGCGACCTCCCTGGTCAGATCCAGCACCTCGTCGCGGTCCACCGTCGCGGGGTCGATGCCCAGCTCCTGGCAGACCAGCGCGGTCCATTCCTTCAGCACGTTCAACTCTCGCTCCTCGTCCGCGGTCGCGTCCGTCCCATGCCGTCGTCGCTCTCGCGGCCGTCACCGGAATCCGCGCCTCCGCCGGGGCCCGGCTCCGCCGTCCGGGCCCGCTGTAGATCGTCCATGGTGTCGCAATCGAACCACGGCTGCCCGGTGAGGTGAACCGTGACCGGGCGGAGCGGGGCGAGCAGCCCGTGCAACGACCGCCCCTCGTAGTGGTCGAGCGCCCGCGCCAGGCTCCGCGTGTGCCACACCCCGGCGAGCCACTGCTCGCGCCCGCCGTCGTCGACGAGCACGGCCCCCGGCCCGCTCGTCCCCGCGGCACCCGCCCCTGCGGCGTCCAGCAGCATCCGCACGTGCTCGCCGGTCAGGAACGGAAGATCGGCGGCGAGCAGCACCACCCATGGCGCGTTCACCTCGGCCAGGCCGGCTCGCAGCGCCGGGACCGGGCCGCCACCGGGCGGGTCCTCACGCCGGAAGATCGCGTGTGGCAGTCCGGGGCGAGGTGGCCCGACGACGATCAGCCGTCCTGCGCCGGGCACGGCGGCGGCCACCGACTCGACCAGCGGGCGGCCGGAGACGCGCAGGCCCGGCTTGTCCCGGCCGCCGAGCCTTCGCGCGAGACCGCCCGCCAGGATGCAGGCGTCGTGACGGGTGGTCATCGGACACCTCCGGGTCTTCTGGCGGGGACCTCAGCCGCCGATGGCGGACATCGGGCGGGACGGCTGCAGGAAGGTCGGATCGTCGATGCCGTGACCGGCCTTCTTGATCCGGACCGCGGATCGCCAGCGCTCGGCGATCTCGTCGTCACCGGCACCCGCGCGCATCGCGGCCCTCAGGTCGGACTCGTCGGTGGCGAACAGGCAGTTGCGGATCTGACCGTCGGCGGTGAGCCGTACCCGGTCGCACGCACCGCAGAACGGACGGGTGACCGAGCCGATCACCCCTACCCTGGCCGGGCCGCCCTCGACGAGGAACAGCTCGGCCGGGGCGCTGCCGCGCTCCGCCGAGTCGGCGTCGGTGAGGGCGACATCGGCCTTGAGCGTGGCGAGGATCTCATCAGCCGTGATCATGTTCTCCCTGCGCCAGCCGTGCTGGGCGTCGAGCGGCATCTGCTCGATGAACCGGAGCTCGTAGCCCCGCTCCAGGCAGTAGCGCAGCAGCGGCACGGCCTCGTGGTCGTTGATCCCGCGCATCAGCACCGCGTTCACCTTGACCGGTCGCAGCCCGGCGGCGTCGGCCGCCTCCAGCCCTTCGAGGACGTCGGACAGGCGGTCGCGGTGGGCGAGCCTCTTGAAGGTCTCGCGGTCGAGGGTGTCGAGGGAGACGTTGACCCGGTGCAGACCCGCGCCGGCCAGGGAGGCGGCCAGCCGGCTCAGCCCGATCCCGTTGGTGGTGAGCGAGACCTGCGGGGCGGGGTCGAGTGCGGTGGTGCGGGCCACGATGTCGACCAGCTCGCGGCGGAGCAGCGGCTCGCCACCGGTGTAGCGGACCTCGGTGATGCCGAGTCGCTCCACCCCGATGGTGACCAGCCTGACGATCTCGTCGGCGGTCAGCAGGTCGGGTTTCTGCAGCCATTCGAGGCCCTCGGGTGGCATGCAGTAGGAGCAGCGCAGGTTGCATCGGTCGGTGAGGGACACCCGCAGATCGGTCGCCACGCGTCCGAAGGAATCCTGCAACACCGGACGCCACCTCTCATCAGTCGCTCACCTGCCGGAACAGGGGACCAGCTTAAGGCCGCCCTCTCTTCCGGCCCCAACGGGCCTCGTTGTTCCAACATCACCATATGACGGTTGATTCCTGACATGCCGCACGATCATGACTTACGGCGCCCGATAAAATGGGTGGGATCTCATGAGGAACGTGGGCAAACTGGATCTCGCAACCAAGGAGATCATGATGCCGAACCAGCCCGCACCGAACCTGGTGTCGTGGGCCAGCGAGATCGACGAAGGTACGATCATGCAGGCTGCGCGCGCCGCCCGTCTGCCGATCGTCTCCGGACACGTCGCCCTCATGCCCGACGCGCACGTCGGCATCGGCGCGACGGTCGGATCGGTGATCCCCACCGAAGGAGCGATCATCCCGGCCGCCGTCGGCGTCGACATCGGCTGCGGCATGGTCGCGACCGAGACCACGCTCACCGCCGCCGACCTCCCTGACACCCTCGACGCGCTGATGCCGCTGGTGGAGAGGCGGATTCCCGCCGGCGTCGGCAAGGGCCACGACGACCCGTCCATGGACCGCGCGCTCGGTGACCTCGGCCGCCCGCACACCGACCTCACCTCCCAGCAGGAGAAGAAGGTGTCCCTGCAGTTCGGCACCCTCGGCTCCGGTAACCACTTCGTCGAGGTCTGCCTCGACGAACGTGACCGGGTCTGGACGGTGCTGCACTCGGGCTCGCGCGGCATCGGCAACCTGCTCGCGACCAAGCACATCGTCGACGCCAAGAAGCTGATGAGGAAGCAGGCGATCGGCCTGGAGGATCCCGACCTGGCCTACCTGGTGCAGAACACACCGGAGTTCACCGCCTACATCGAGGACATGCTGTGGTCCCAGCGCTACGCCATGGCCTCGCGTGCCCGGATGGACAAGGTGCTGGGCGACGCCCTGTTCCGGGTCGTCGGCAAGGGGCGGCGGCTTCGGACGATCAACTGCCATCACAACTTCACACAGCGGGAGACACACGAGGGCAAGGACCTGTGGATCACCCGTAAGGGGGCCATCAAGGCCGACACGGGCGACGAGGGCGTGATCCCGGGCTCCATGGGTACGCGCTCGTACATCGTGCGCGGGCTCGGCAACCCGATGTCCTACAACTCCTGCTCGCACGGAGCCGGCCGCAGGATGTCGCGCAGCCGGGCGAAGCGTGAGCTGACGGCCGCCTCACTCACCGAGGCGATGCGCGGCCGCACCTGGAACGCGGACCGCGCCGCCGCCCTGGTGGACGAGCACCCGCAGGCGTACAAGCCGATCGACCAGGTGATGGCGGACCAGGAGGATCTGGTCACGGTCCAGCACACACTGCGCCAGGTGTTCAACTACAAGGGCTGACCCCGCCGCCGGTCACCGGCGGGACCCGGCGTCTGCGGGGCGGGTCCGCGAGGAATGTGACGACCGCGCCCGCCGGCCCCGATCGGTGACGGGGACGGCGGGACGCGCCCGGGGGGTCAGAGTCCGAGTTTGGGCAGTTCGTCGCTGGTGAAGGTGAGCTTCACGACCGGGGAGGTCTCGTCGCTCATGAAGGCGTAGAAATCGAGGTCCCAGAAGGGGTTGGGAGACTCACCGGGAACGGCGTCCTTCACCCCCTGGACGCCCGGTGTGCCGCTCTTGTGGCGGGCGTACCACTGGTCGACGAAGAAGCAGTCGGACCCGTAGGACTTGATATCGCCCACATCGCCCTCACCGCGTCCCACGACGACGTAGGCGTGGCCGGCGCCCCCTGTGGTGTCGCGGAAGTTGACCAGCTCTACCTTGACGCCCGAGCCGAGCAGCTTGGGCTGGTCCGCGAGCATCCCGATGACGCAGCAGGCGAAGAGCGTGCAGTTGGCACTGGCGAGTCCCCGATAGTTGGCCCGCCCGGTCGCGACGTACTTGCTCTTGATCTTCTCGCGCGCCTCGGCGAACGTGGACTGGGTCACCGGCCCGCCGAGTCCCGCCTCCCTGCCGATCGCCGGCAGGCGCACGGGCTTGAGGTCGGAGAACTGCTGGCCGTCGGGAATGATTTCTGGAACGTTCCCACTACCGGCCGAGACCTCCAGCTTCTTGATGACGACGTCGTCGTCCAGCAGCTGCGGCCAGGGGTTCCACAGCTTGGCCGTGCTCATCTTCGTCTTGCCGATCGCCGCCTGCACGGCCGCCATCCGCGCCTGCTTGGGGGTCAGGTGCGTGGATTGACTCATGGTGATCTCCCGGTTACTTTTCGGAGGAATCACGACACTTCCACCACATTTTTCCGGCGGCAATGGGATGGCCGCATGTGGCCAGGAGAACGGCGTCGGCAAGGATCCGGGCAGACTCCCCCGGCCGCGGGCACGTGTTTTCCGGCAGAGGCGCCGAAGAGGCGGCGCGCCCGCCGGTTCCGGCACTACATGCGATAGTCCCAGTCGAGCAGGCCCGCACGCAGGTCGGCGACGAGGCCGCGGACATAGTCGAGTTCGGCCCCGAGCACGACCCGCTGATACTCGGACTCCACCAGGAAGACACGGGGCAGGAACCTCCCCCCCTCGGTCAGGTCTGCCTCCAGCTCCGACAGCCGCGCCCGCAGAGAGGTCAGGCGCTCCTCGAGCGCGGCGCGGACCTCCTCGGGCGGCAGCACGAGCATGAAGGCGAGCGCGGCGGGGAACTCGGGGAACTCTCGGGCCCGCTCGGAGAGCATCGTCCGCATCCACCGCCGCAGCGTGTCGCGGCCCGCCTCGGTGGGCTCGTAGACGGTCCGCTCCGGGCGGTTCTCCTCGCGCGAGGTCTCGCGGACCGCGATGAGCCCGTCGCGCAGCAGCCGGTCGATGGTCTGGTACACGCTGTTGCGCTGCGCCACGTTGACCACGTCGTCCTTGTGCCGCTCCCTGATCAGACGCTGCATCTGGTACGCGTGCATCGGCGCCTCGACGACCAGGGAGAGCAACGCCATGGCCAGGGGAGATCGCCTCGTAGACATGGCGAACATCGTAGGGGTCGCCATCCAATAGTTATTCTATGTATAGTCATTTTATGACTAAGAAAGCATTGATCATCGGCGGGGGCATCGCGGGGCCGGTGACGGCGATGGCCCTGCGGCATGCCGGGGTGGACTCCGAGGTCTTTGAGGCCTACGACCGCGGATCGGAAGGCGTGGGCGTCTTCCTCACACTCGCGGTCAACGGGATCGAGGCCCTGCGCCTCCTCGACCTGCACGACCTCGTCCGCGACCTGGGCATGGACTCCTCGCGGATGCTGATGCTCAACGGCCGAGGCAGGCCGCTCGCCTCCACCCGGCAGCCCAGCCGGACGCTGAGGCGCGCCGACCTCTACCTGGCGCTGCGCGACGAGGCCGTACGGCGCGGCGTGCGGATCCACTACGGCAAGCGCCTCACCGACGCCTCGGTCACCGCGGACGGGGTACGGGCGGTCTTCGCCGACGGAGGCACGGCCGAGGGCGACCTGCTCGTCGGCGCCGACGGCCTCCGCTCGCGCACCCGCACCGTCATCGACCCCGGCGCACCTCGCGCCCGGCACGTCGGACTGCTGAACACGGGCGGCTTCGCGGACGGCGTCGAGGTGCCGGGCGAACCGGGAACGAACCACTTCATCTTCGGCAGGCGTGCCTTCTTCGGCTACCTTCTCCACCCGGACGGGCAGGTGTGGTGGTTCGCCAACCCTCCGAGCCCCGTTGAGCCCACCGCCGAGGAACTCGCGGCGCTCACCCCCGAGCGCTGGCGCGCCATGCTGATGGAGTTGTTCAGGGACGACACCGGGCCGATGCTCGACATCATCGGCGCGACGGACGACATTCCGGCCGGCTGGAACACCTACGATCTCCCGACCGTGCCGAAGTGGTTCAACGAACGCATGGTGATCCTGGGTGACGCCGCGCACGCGGCCTCACCCTCGTCGGGCCAGGGGGCGTCCATGGCGATCGAGGACGCGGTGGTGCTGGCGAAGTGCCTGCGTGACATCCCCGCCACTCCTGAGGCGTTCGCCGCCTTCGAGAGACTGCGGCGGGCCAGGGTGGAACGGATCGTGGCGCACGGCAAACGCAACGGAAGCGGCAAGGCGCCGGGAGCCGTCGGCGCCTTTCTCCGCGACCTCACGCTCCCCGCCATCATGCGGCAGGTGGACAGGAGGAACGCACTGGCCTGGATACACGACTACCGGATCTCCTGGGACGACCCGGTGTCCGCGCCACCGGCGACGACTCGCTGAACCGCGAGGGGGACGGTCGCCTCGGCCGGACCTCTTCGGGAACGGACCAGGACGCGAGCCTGCCGGGAGCCGACGAGCCGGATGAGGGCCGGGTGCGGGCCGGTCAGAGTGCAGTGATGGCGGTGCCCCGCGCGAGCAGCAGGACGACGTCGACCGCGGCGACGGCGATCGCCGCGGCGAAGGGAACGCGTGAAGAGCCCCGGCCCAGTGCCAGCCCTCCGGCGGTGAAGGCCCCCGCCACGGCCAGGGCGGCCCAGCCGCCCACGCCCGGAGGGCCCGGGGGCCCCAGCACGAGCAGAACCGTCGCGGCCAGCAGGGGCACCGGGATCAGAACACGGACACGAGCGACGCCGAGTCTCTGCGGCCAGCCCCTCACCCCGGCGACGAGGTCCGCGGGGATGTCGGGCAGCACGTTGGCCAGGTGCGCTCCGCAGCCGAGCAGCGCGGCGGCCGTCACCGCCCACCAGGCGGGCCACGGATGTCCCGGCAGGCCCAGGGTCACGAACCCCGGCAGCGAGCCGAACCCCACCGCGTACGGCAACCAGGACAGCGCGGTCGCCTTGAGCCCGAGGTCGTAGGCCCACGCCGCGGCGACGCCGACCAGGTGGACGGCGCCGGCGGCGGGCCCCGAGGCGAGGGAGAGCGGCACGCAGAGCACCAGCGCCGCGATGGCGGCGACCCACACGGTACGGACGCTCACCGCGCCGGAGGCGACCGGCTTGCCGGTGCGGTGAGCGGCGGCGTCCCGCGCCGCGTCGACCGCGTCGTTGCACCAGCCGATCGAGAGTTGCCCCGTCAACACGGCCGCCGCCACCAGGACGCACCCGGCCGCGTCGCGCCCGCTCGCGACGGCCAGCGCGGTCACCAGGACGGTGACCGCGACGGTCGGCCCCGGGTGACAGGCCAGCGACAACCCCCGTACGGCCCGGAGCAACGGCCGGGTACCCAGGCGCGATGGACCGCTCGTCGTCACCCGTCGATCGTAGGCGGGAATCTCACGAAGCCCGAACGCGACTCCCTGCCGTACCTGAGCGCTTTGAAAACGGGCACAGAGGACTTCGTGACGCATGCAGTACACAGCAGGTGGGCAAGAGGGAGGTGTCCGCTGTTCGCGAGCCGGGGGTCGATAAATGACGCGAATCATCGCTGTCCGCGGTGCGCTCCCGCCGAACCGCCACTCCCAGTCAGAGATCACCGACGCGTTCGCGCGAGCGTGCCTTCCCGAGGGGGCCAGCCGACGGCTGCTCGACAGGCTGCACGCCTCCGCGCGGGTGGAGGCACGGCACCTGACGCTGCCGCTCGAACGGTACGCCAAGCTGGACGGCTTCGGTGCGGCCAACGACGCGTTCGTGGAGACGGCCGTGGAACTCGGCGCCGAGGCGGTGGGCGGGGCGCTGGAGGACGCGGGGGCCGCCCCCGAGGACGTGGACATGATTCTCTTCACCTCGGTGACCGGTGTCGCGGCGCCCTCGGTGGACGCCCGGCTGGCCGGACGGCTCGGGCTGCGCCCGGACGTCAAGCGGATGCCGGTCTTCGGCCTGGGCTGTGTCGCGGGAGCCGCGGGTGTCGCCCGCCTCCACGACTACCTGCGCGGCTGGCCGGACCACCTGGCGGTGCTGCTCTCGGTCGAGCTGTGCTCCCTCACCCTGCAGCGCGGTGACGACTCCATCGCCAACATGGTCGCGAGCGCCCTGTTCGGCGACGGGGCGACGGCCGTGGTGGCCTGCGGATACGGGTGGCGGTCACGGCGTTCCGGGCCGTCCACGACCTCCCGCGCCACCGGGGCGGGCGGCGCGTCCGCGACGACGCGGCCCGCCGGGCCCGCCGGGTCATCTCCGCCGAACAGCGCACCCGCCCCGCACCACAGGCTCCCCCTGTCCAGCCCTTCCATCCCGTCGGCGTCCTCGGGATCCGTCTCGGGATTCGTGAGGTCCTCCCCCGTGACGCACCGGCTGCTCCCCGAGCCCGCCGGCTCGTACGGAGTTCCCGAGGCGCCGGTCGCGATGGCGGGACCGACGGTGGTGGCCTCGCGCAGCCACCTGTATCCCGATTCCGAGCACGTGATGGGCTGGCACGTCGGCGACACCGGCTTTCGGGTGGTGCTCGACGCGAGCGTCCCCGACGTGGTGCGCACCTATCTGGCGGACGACGTGCACGGCTTCCTGCGCGACCACGGCCTGCGGGTCGAGGACGTGACGGCGTGGGTCTGCCACCCGGGCGGCCCGAAGGTTCTGGAGGCGGTGGCGGAGACGCTGCGGCTTCCCGAGGACGCGCTGGACCTCACCTGGCGCTCGCTCGCCGCGATCGGGAACCTGTCCTCGTCCTCCGTCCTGCACGTCCTGCGGGATACGCTCGCCCTGCGGCCGCCGCCGCCGGGCACGCCGGGGCTCCTCCTCGCGATGGGGCCCGGCTTCTGCTCAGAACTCGTACTGCTGCGCTGGTAGGAGCCCGATGTCCTGGCATCTGTCGTCCTGGTATCCACTGCTCGTGCTGCTCGTCGGCTTGGAGCGCGTCGCCGAACTGGTCGTCGCCCGCCGCAACGCGCGCTGGAGCATGGCGCGCGGCGGGGTGATGTCCGGGCAGGGACACTACCCGTGGATGGTCGTCCTGCACACCGGCCTGCTCGCCGGATGCCTGTTGGAGGCGGGCCTCGCCGACCGGCCCTTCGTGCCCGCGCTCGGCTGGCCGATGGTCGTCCTGGTGGTCGCGGCGCAGGGCCTGCGCTGGTGGTGCATCACCTCCCTGGGCCCGCAGTGGAACACCCAGGTCATCGTCGTGCCCGGCCTGACGCTCGTGGAGCGCGGCCCCTACCGGCTGCGGTGGCTGCGCCATCCCAACTACGTCGCGGTCGCCGTCGAGGGCGCCGCGCTGCCACTGGTGCACAGCGCGTGGGTCACCGCGCTGGTGTTCACCGTGCTCAACGCCGCGCTGATGGTGGTGCGGATCCGCTGCGAGAACGACGCCCTGGCCTCACTCGCCACGGCGCCACCCGTCACGACCTCGTCGACCGTGCCGTCCACCGCGCTGTCCACCGGGGCGGTGACCCGGCCGTCGAAGGACGCGCCGGCCACCGACGCTCCGCCGGGCGCCGGCGGGACACCGACGTGATCGACGTCCTGATCGCGGGCGGAGGCCCGGCCGGTCTCGCCACCGCCATCCACGCCGCCATGGCGGGGATGGAGGCGGTCGTCGTCGAGCCCCGCGCCGTCCCGGTGGACAAGGCGTGCGGTGAGGGGCTGATGCCCAGCGGGACCGCCGCCCTGGGGGCGCTGGGAGTTCGGGTCGAGGGCAGGCCGCTGCGCGGCATCCGCTACCTGGACCGGCGGCACGAGGTGGAGGCGGCGTTCCGCGACGGGTCCGGCCTGGGCGTGCGGCGGACCGCGCTGCACGCCGCTCTGGCCCTGCGTGCGCGGGAGCTGGGCGTGCAGGTCGTGCCCGGCAAGGTGGACGGCGTACGGCAGGACGGCGACGGGGTCGAGGCCGCGGGCCTGCGTGCCCGATGGCTGGTGGCCGCGGACGGCCTGCACTCCCCGTTGCGCGCCCTGCTCGGGCTGGAGCTGCCGGGACGCGGGCCGCGCAGGTACGGGCTGCGGCGGCACTACCCGGTCGCGCCGTGGACGGACTTCGTCGAGGTCCACTGGGCGGCGGACGGCGAGGCGTACGTGACGCCGGTGGGCGAGAACCTGGTGGGCGTCGCCGTGCTGAGCTCGCGGCGGCGCGGCTACCCGGAGCACCTGGCGGACTTCCCCGCACTTCTGGAACGACTGCGGGGACCGGCGGCGACCCCGGTGCGCGGGGCCGGGCCGCTACGCCAGCGGGTACGCGCCCGGGTGGCCGGGCGGGTGCTGCTCGTCGGCGACGCGGCCGGCTACGTCGACGCGCTCACCGGGGAGGGGGTGTCGCTCGCGCTGACGTCCGCGCGGTTGCTGGTGGACTGCCTGCGGGCCGGCACCCCCGAATCGTACGAGGCCGCCTGGTTGCGGCTGTCCCGGCGCCACCGGCTGCTCACCGGGGCGCTGGTGGGCACCCGCAGGTACCGGACGGCGGGACGGCTCATCGTCCCGGCCGCCCGGCGGATGCCCTCCCTGTTCGGCGCGGCGGTGCACGCCCTGGCCTGACCCTCACCGGTGCGGCGCCTACGGGAGACACCCCTAGCGCGAGACCTGGTGGACGATGCCCAGCCTCGGGGCGTAGTGGTTCGTGCCCTGGAAGCGGATCCGCCATTCACCACCCGTGCGATCGTCCACGGCCCTGGTGAAATGTCCCCGGGAGTCGGTCGTGGCACCGGCCACCTTCTTCCACTGGGCCTTCTCCCCCGGCCGGTGCAGGATCTCCACGGGCTGGCCGGGGAAGGGCGCGTAGTCGAGGTCCCCCTGGGGATCGACCCTGTTCAGCACGCCCGTCACCCGTACGCCCGAACCCTCTCTGACGGCCTCGACCCCGCCGAACCTGGTCAGGCGTTTCAGCAGGAAGCCCGTGTGCCCGGTCACCTCGGCGCCGTCCGCGCCTTTGGCGGTCACCGAGACCGTCCAGGGTCCCGCCGGGTACCAGCGGTTCAGGCTCCTCTCCGGGGCGAACCGCCAGGTCTCCCAGCCCGTTGCCGGGCGGGAGCCGCCCTCTTGGCTCGTCGCCCCGGCCGCGCCGGGGGCGAGGCGGGCGGAGGAGGCCGGGCCGGGCACCGGACCGGGCGCGAGGGCAGGGCCCCGGCCGGGCCCCGGCCGCGCGGGCGTCCCCGGGCGGGACGCGGTGACGGGGAAGGAGGTGTGCGCCGAGGCGGGAGGCGCGCCGGGCTCGACCTTGATCCTCACCCCCTCGGGGCCGGTGACCCCCCGGGCCACCACCTCTATCACCATGCGCACGGAGTCGGCGGGCCCGACCACCGGGGTCGCGGGGCGCAGGGTCACCGAGCGGATCGTCAGGTCCTCGACGGCCGCAACCGGGGCTCCTGCCGGTACCGGCAGGGTCGCTGCTCCGGCCGCCAGGGAGGCGAGAAGAACTCTCATCGTCATGATCAGGACGCTAGGAGGCCGCCGGTAACAAGCAGGTAGAGGACACACGCCCCGTTGGGCAAAGCGGGGACCGGCCGCCGTGACCGTTTTCCGGCAGGGCCCCGCGCCCGGGAGGGAGGGTGCCCGGGAGGGAGGGTGCCCGGCGCCCGGCGACGGCGGGCGCCGGGCGGCTCGTGGACGGCCCGCGATCAGCTCTCGTACATGCCGTCGATGATCTCCGCGTACCTGGAGTGGATGACGCGGCGCTTGAGCTTCAGGCTCGGGGTGAGCTCCGCGCTCTCGGCCGTCCACTCCACCGGCAGCAGGCGCCAGCGCTTGACCTGCTGGACGCGGGCCAGCTTCTCGTTGGCGGCGGCGATCGCGCCCTCGACGGCCTTGAGGACGTCGGGGTGCTCGGCGAGGTCGGCCAGGGTGGTGAACGAGATGCCGTTGGCCTGTGCCCAGCCCGGGGCCACCTCGCCGTCGAGGGTGAGGATCGCCACCGGGTACGGCCTGCTGTCGCCGTAGGCGAGGGCCTGGCCGATGAGCGGGTGCTCCTTGAGGTGGTTCTCGATGTTGGCCGGGGAGATGTTCTCCCCCCCGGAGGTGATGATGAGCTCCTTCTTGCGGTCGACGATGCTGACGAAGCCGTCCTCGTCGATGGAGCCCACGTCTCCGGTGTGCAGCCAGCCGTCCTCGTCGAGGAGTTCGGCGGTGGCCTCGGGGCGCCCGAGGTAGCCGCGGGTGTTGGCCGGGCTGCGGGTGATGATCTCACCGTCCTCGGCGATCCTGACCTCGACGCCGGGACCCGCCTGCCCGACCGTGCCGAGCTTGAAGCGCTCGGGGGCGTTCGCGGTAAACGCGCCGGTCGTCTCGGTCATGCCGTACACGTCCAGGATCCGCAGGCCGAGACCGGCGAAGAAGCGCTGGACCTCCAGCGGCATGGGCGCGGCCGCGGTGGCGAGCCAGCCCGCGTTGTCGAAACCGATCATCGACCGGATGATCGAGAGCAGGGCGGCGTCGGCCTGCTCGTAGGCGGCCAGGACCTCGGGCGAGGGGGTGCGCCCGTACTGGTTGGCCTCGACGTAGGCGAGCCCGGCGGCCATCGCCCCGCGCACGCCCTCCTGCTGCTCCTCCGGCTGGGTCGCCAGCAGTGCCTGCAGGCGGGCCATCATCTTCTCCCACACGCGTGGCACGCCGAAGAACAGCACCGGCTTGACCTGGCCGAGGGTGGCGCCGAGCTGGGTGAGGTCGGTGCAGAAGTGGGTGTGGGAGAACTTGAAGAGCGGCAGGTAGAGGCTGAGCACCCGTTCGGCGATGTGCGCGTAGGTGAGGTAGGAGATCTGGGTGCCGTTGTTGGGCAGGTCGGCCATCCGGGTGGTGGCCACGACCTCGAAGAACACGTTGGAGTGGGTGAGCGGCACGCCCTTGGGGTTGCCGGTGGTGCCCGAGGTGTACAGGACGGTGAGAACGTCGTCGGCGGTCACCGCCCGCCAGCGGGCGTCGACGGCCTCGGGGTCGGCGGCGAGCGTCTCGCGGCCGAGGGCGAGGAAGTCGTCCCAGGAGAGGAAGCGGTCGCCGGCCGGGGCGCCCTCCAGCACGATGACCTTGCGCAGCCCGGGGAGTTCGTCCAGGACCGGCTCCCACCTGGCCAGGTCGGCCGGTCCGCCGAGCACCGCGATCCTCGCCCCGACGTCACCGGCCACGAAGGCCACCTGCTCCGGGGCGAAGGTCGAGTAGACCGAGCAGGACACCCCACCGGCGTGCACCGCGCCCAGATCCGCCAGCACGTGCTCGCTGCGGTTGACCATCATGAGCGCGACCGCCTCGCCGGGCTCCAGCCCGAGAGCGGCGAAACCGGCCGCGATCTCCAGGACCCGCTGCCTGGCCTGGGAGTATGTCAGGGTCGACCAGCCCCCCTCCACCGGGTCGGAGTACGCCGGCGCGTCGGGGTTGCTCTCGGCCGCCTCCTTCAACTGATCGCAGACCGTACGGCCCGCGATCTCCCGCTCGATCGCCGCACGCTCCTCAAGGACACCGGCCATGACGTGCCTCCTGAAAGTGTTCACTTGCACGAGTGGCATGCATCGCACCACACGCCGTTCCCCTCGGACAACCCCTGCGAGAAAGAAGAAACGCCCCGTCGCACCGCCGTCTTTCCCGCGCGGACAGGGGATGTACGTAGAGTTAGCCTCTGATCACGCGATGACGTTCGGGGGGACGCATGCCATCGGGGAGACGAGTTCGCGAGAAGACCTTCTTCGGGCACCCGCGCGGCCTCGCCACGCTGTTCGGCACCGAGATGTGGGAGCGCTTCAGCTGGTACGGCCTGCGGGCCATCCTCGCCACCTTCATGGCCACCTCCCCCGCCACGGGCGGCCTCGGGCTGACCCAGCAGACCGCCCAGGCGATCATCGGCATCTACGGCGCCCTCATCTATCTCGTCGCCCTGCCCGGGGGGTGGATCGCCGACCGGATACTCGGCGCCCGCAGGGCGGTGCTGTGGGGCGGCGTCGTCATCATGTTCGGCCACATCAGCATGGCCATCCCGGTCAGCGGCGGCGTCTTCGTCGCGCTCGGCCTGCTCCTCATCATCGCCGGGACGGGGTTGCTGAAGCCCAACATCTCCACGATGGTCGGCAAGCTCTACCCCCCGAACGACGACGCGCGCAGGGACGCGGGCTTCTCGATCTTCTATCTCGGCATCAACATCGGCGCCTTCGTCGCCCCCATCGTCGTCGGCCGGCTCGCCACGGGCGACCGCTGGCATCTGGGTTTCGGCGCGGCGGCGGTCGGGATGGCCCTGGGCCTGACCCAGTACGTGCTGGGCGCGCGCCACCTCATGGGCGTGGGCGAGCGGCCCGGCCACCGGCTGACCTCGCGCGAGCGCCGGCACTTCGCCCTCGCCCTCGTCGCGGCCGTCCTCGTGGCGGGTGGCGCCCTGGCCGCGTGGGTGGCCTCGGGCACTTTCAGCCTCGACACCTTCGCCCTGGTGATGACGCTGCTCATCGTGGCCGTGCCGGTCCTCTACTTCGGCTACATCCTGCTGGGCAGCCACAACCTGACCGACGACGAGCGCTCCCGGATGAAGGCCTACGTCTGGCTCTTCGCCGCCGCCGCCGTCTTCTGGATGATCTACGATCTGGCCCCGTCCGTGCTGCTGTTCTTCGCCCAGAACAACACGGACCTGTCGCTCTTCGGCCTGTCGATCACCCCGGCGACCACCCAGGCGTTCAACCCGTTGTTCATCATGATCTTCGTGCCGGTCTTCGCGGCGCTCTGGGTCCGGCTGGGAGACCGGGTGACCGCTCCCCACAAGTTCTCCCTGGGACTTCTCATCAACGGCCTCAGCTTCATGATCATGGCTCTCGCCGCCATGCTGGCCCAGGCCGGGAGGATCTCGGTGTGGTGGCTGGTGCTGGTCTACCTCGTCCAGGTCTTCGGGGAGCTGGCGCTGAGCCCGGTCGGGCTCTCGGTCACCACCAAGCTCGCCCCCGAGGCGTTCAAGAGTCAGATGCTCGGGCTGTGGTTCCTCTCCTTCTCGGTGGGCGACGCGGTGGGCGGGCAGACGGGGCGGCTGAGGAACCACATGTCGGAGCCCGCGTACTTCCTCACCCTCGCCACGATCTCCATCGTGGCGTCGCTGGTGCTGTTCGCGTTCGCCGGCAGGCTGCATGCGATGATGCGCGAGCATCGGACGCCGAGCACGGCTCCGCCACGCTGATGGCCCCTTCGATCCCACGGAAAGCCCATATGTCCGGTCATGGGATGATTTATCTGTGAATATGGTGCTCGATCTCGTCGGGATCTTCGTCTTCGCCCTCTCGGGCGCCCTCGTCGGTGTACGCAGGCGGCTCGACGTGGTGGGCATGGCCGTGCTGGCCGAGATCACCGCGCTGGGCGGCGGGATCCTGCGCGACCTGATCCTGAACGTACGGCCCGCGGCCTTCTCCAGTGTCGGCTACGTGGTCGTCCCCCTGGTGGCCACGGTGATCGTGTTCTTCTGGCATCCGCACGTCGAGCGGGTGATGCCCGCGGTGAACGTCTTCGACGCCGCGGGACTCGGCCTGTTCTGCGCGGTCGGCACCGAGAAGGCGATGTACTTCGGCCTCACCCCGCTGCACGCCGTCCTGCTCGGGGTCACCACCGCGGTCGGCGGCGGCATCCTGCGCGACATCCTCGCCGGGCAGATCCCCACCCTGCTGTACGACCGCCAGTTGTACGCGGTGCCCGCCATGCTCGGCTCGGCACTGATGGCGTCGCTCTACACCCTCGCCCTGCACGGCTGGCCGGCCACGCTGTCCGCCGCACTCCTCGCCTTCGGGCTGCGGATCGCGGCCATGCGGCTGAAACTGCGGGCCCCGCTGGCCAGGGGCGTCACCTCGGAGTGAGCCGCGCGCCCCGCCCTGCCGCAGAGTGCCCCGTCGGCCCACTCGCCGCCTCGCGGGGATTCACAGGGCCGTTCACAGGGCCGGAGTGAGGGGTTCGGCGGGCCGGGTGCCGTACGCGCCCCTGATCCTGGCCTCGGCGATGCGCCGCACCGCCTCGACGAGGACCTGAGGTGGGTGGGTGAAGGGGAGGCGGAGTCTCCCCTCCAGGGTGCCGTCCACGCCGAACCACTGGCCGGGGGCGAGACGAACCCCCTGGCAGGCGGCCGCGTCGGCGAGCGCGGTGGCTGTGGGGCCGGAGAGCCGCACCCAGATGGAGCCGCCACCCGCGGGCAACGTGAAGCTCCAGTCGGGCATGCGCGCCGCCAGCTCCGCCGCCAGGACGTCCCTGGAGGCGCCGAGGAGACGGGCCCGCTCGGTCCTGGCCTCCTCGATGTCCTCGAACAATCCGGCCACCACCAGTTGCTCGAAGAGAGGGCTCGCGATGTCCACGGAGGCGCGGAGCATCGCCAGGTGACGGACCGTGGCGGCGGTGGTGCGGATCCAGCCGATGCGCAACCCGCCCCACCACAGCTTGGACGCCGATCCGATGGTGATCACTCTGCCGTCGGTGTCGAAAGCGGCCAGCGGCGTGACCTCGGGCCCCTTGTCGATCGCGAGCTCGCCCCAGCTCTCGTCGACCACCAGAGTGGTGCCGTACCGCCTCGCCGCGGCGGCCAGGGCCGCCCGCGCGGTGTCGTCCATCAGATGCCCGGTCGGGTTCTGGAAGTCGGGGATGACGTACGCGAGGCGGGCGGCCGACTGGCGCATCGCACAGGTCAGCAGGTCCAGGTCACGCCAGCCCTCGTCCGGCACGCCGACCGGGACGATCCTGGCGCCGCGCATCCTGGCCAGGCCGATGACGTGCGGGTAGGTGGGCGACTCCAGCAGCATCGGGTCTCCCGGCGAGAGCAGCATCGCGGTCACCAGGTGGATGGCCTGCTGGGCGCCGGTGGTGACGAGGATCTGCTCGGGCCGGGTGGCCACCCCGCGCGCGGTGTAGCGGGCCGCGATCGCCTGGCGCAGCGGAGCGATCCCGACCGGGTCGTAGCCCATGCCGAGTGTGTAGCGGGGATACTGGCCAGCGGCGGCGGCGATCGCGTCGGGCAGCGACGAGATCGCGCTCGGGGCCGCGGCGTGCAGCGGCAGCAGCCCGTCGTCCACGGCGGCGATCCACGGGTTGTCGGCGCCCAGCGAACCCGCGTCGGGCAGCGCGGTCCAGCTCCCCGCCCCCTGCCTGCTCTCCAGGTATCCCTGCTCGCGGAGCAGGTCGTAGGCCGAGGTCACGGTGGTGCGGCTGACGCCCAGGGCCTCGGCGAGGTGCCGCTCGGCGGGCATGCGCACCCGCACGGGCAGTCGCCCGTCGAGGACCAGCGACCGCACGGTCCTGGCCAGGACCCGGTAGTACGGCCTGGCCGCGGGGTCGATCGCGAGGAGGCGGGCGAGCTGGGTACCGCTGAGATACCGGTCCATGGTGGCCATCATAAAACCACTTCTCGAAATTGGCCCTTTCAATCCGGCCACGTGGACTGGACGATTAACGCCATCATGAGCGAACTCTCCCTGTCCACCGTCGCCTCCCTTCCCAACCGGCTCACCCGCCTGTACACGGGCCTCGCCCTCTACGGCGTCGGTGTCGGCCTGCAGATCGAGTCGCGGCTGGGCGGCAGCCCCTGGGACGTCTTCCATCAGGGGCTCTCCATTCACATGGGCCTCTCGATCGGCACCTGGATCATCATTGTGGGCGCCCTGGTCATGCTGCTGTGGATCCCGCTGCGGCAGAGACCGGGCGTGGGCACCCTCAGCAACGTCGTCTTCCTCGGGCTGTTCGCCGACGCGGCCATGTGGCTGCTACCGACCCCGGACGCGCTCGCCGTGCGCTGGACCTACCTCCTGCTCGCCGTCGTGGCCACCGGCGCGGCGACCGGCCTCTACATCGGCGCCGGGCTCGGCCCCGGGCCACGCGACGGCCTGATGACCGGACTGAACCGTCTCGGCCTGTCCATCCGCCTGGCGCGCACCGTCATCGAGGTCACCGTGCTGGTGGCGGGCTGGCTGCTCGGCGGGACCGTGGGGGTGGGGACGCTGGTCTTCGCCCTCGCCATCGGGCCGCTGACCCAGTTCTTCATGCCCAGGACGCGGCCGGGCGCCCGGTTTCTCCGGAGGCCGCCACAGACCGTGCGGAGGCATTAGCGTCGAGGCATGTGGATTGAGGACTACGCTCTCATCGGCGACATGCAGTCGGCGGCCCTGGTCGGCCGGAACGGCTCCATCGACTGGCTTTGCCTGCCGCGCTTCGACTCGCCCTCCTGCTTCGGGGCGCTGCTCGGCGACAGGGAGAACGGCCAGTGGTGGATCGGTCCCGCGCACGCCGAGCGTCCGCGCGCCACCCGGCGCCGCTACCGGGGCGAGTCCCTCATCCTGGAAAGCGAGTGGGACACCCCGGACGGCACGGTCAGGGTGACCGACTTCATGCCCACCCGGCACACCAACCCCGACCTGGTGAGGATCGTGGAGGGCGTGTCCGGGACGGTGCGGATGGCCACAGAGATCCGCGTCCGCTTCGACTACGGCCGCATCGTGCCCTGGGTGCGCCGCAGCGACGGCCTCCTGCAGGCCATCGGCGGACCCGACTCCGTGTGGCTGCACTCCCCCGTCCCACTGGAGGGCGGCGACTACGCCCACCGGGCGAAGTTCGAGGTCTCCGAGGGCGACAGCATGGCGTTCGTCTTCACCTGGCACCCCTCGCACGAGCCCAGGCCCGTCGAGATCGACCCGTACGAGCAACTGGCCGAGACCGATTCGCTGTGGGCCGAGTGGGTCGAGGGGTGCACCTACCAGGGGCCATGGCGCGAGGCCGTGGTCCGCTCGCTCATCACGCTCAAGGCGCTCACGTACGCCCCCACCGGCGGCATCGTCGCCGCCCCGACCACCTCGCTGCCCGAGGACCTCGGCGGCGTCCGCAACTGGGACTACCGCTACTGCTGGCTGCGCGACGCCACCATGACCCTGGACGCCCTGATCGGCGCCGGATACCTGGAGGAGGCGGGCGCGTGGCGGTCCTGGTTGCTGCGGGCCATCGCGGGCCGCGCCCAGGACCTGCAGATCATGTACGGCGTCGCGGGGGAGCGCAGGCTGACGGAGCAGGAGCTCGACTGGCTGCCCGGCTACGAGAACTCCCGGCCGGTCAGGATCGGCAACGGCGCGGTCGACCAGCTCCAGCTGGACGTCTACGGCGAGGTGATGAACTCCCTGCACCTGTCCCGCATCTCGGGCCTTGAGGCGGATCACCGGGCGTGGACCCTCCAGTACGAGCTGATCGCCTACGTCGAGAAGCACTGGGAGGACGCGGACGAGGGGCTGTGGGAGGTCCGCGGCCCGCGCAGGCACTTCGTCCACTCCAAGGTCATGTGCTGGGTCGCCGTCGACAGGGCGATCAAGCAGGTGGAGTCCTTCGGCAAGTCCGCCCCGCTGGCGCGCTGGAAGGAGCTGCGCGACCGCATCCACGCCGAGATCTGCGACAAGGGCTTCGATCCGGTGCGCCGCACCTTCACCCAGTCGTACGGCTCGCAGGAGCTGGACGCGGCCCTGCTGCTCATCCCGATCGTCGGCTTCCTGCCCCCTGAGGACCCCCGCGTGGTCGGGACGGTGGAGGCGATCCAGCGCGAGCTGATGGTCGACGGCTTCGTGCTGCGCTACCCGGTCTCCCCCGACAACGACGTGGACGGCCTGCCCGGCGGTGAGGGCGCGTTCCTGGCGTGCAGCTTCTGGCTGGCCGAGGCCCTGGCGATGATCGGCCGCAAGGACGAGGCCGTCGAGTTGTTCGAGCGCCTGCTGGCACTGCGCAACGACGTCGGCCTGCTCGCCGAGGAGTACGACCCCCGATACGGCCGGATGGTCGGCAACTTCCCACAGGCGTTCAGCCACGTTCCGCTGATCCACGCCGCCCGCGCGCTCAGCTGAGCCGACACCCCTCAAGCCCTTTCATCCCAATTCATCCCTTTTGCTCCGAATAAGTCGTGACGGACAGCCGACTTTTCGGAAATTTGCTAAGAAATCTGGGATCTGGCTGCAACAATCCGGTGCGATCG
The DNA here is from genome assembly GCF_040649155.1 of Streptosporangium sp. NPDC049046. NCBI lineage: Bacteria > Bacillati > Actinomycetota > Actinomycetes > Streptosporangiales > Streptosporangiaceae > Streptosporangium > Streptosporangium sp. NPDC049046. The sequence continues at coordinate 200,777 of NZ_JBEZEZ010000005.1, forward strand.
TGACTCTCACCCGATGTAACACCACCGGAAAGGAACGAACCAATGAGCGATTTCGACGTGACCACCACCGATCTGGTCGACTACGACGGCGACGGGAGCACCGACGCCCAGCTGATCGACGTCGACGGTGACGGTCTCGCCGACGAGGAGCGCTACGACATCGACGGTGACGGCGTCACCGACGTCGTCTACCTCGACCACGACGGCGACGGCTACATCGACGAGACCCGCGTCGACCTGAACGGCGACGGGGTCGCCGACTACACCGAGACCGTGGGCCCCTTCCCGACCGTCTGACCGAAAGAGAACGGCACGAGCCCGTGTGATCTCACCGAGAGGGGACCCGGATCCGGGTCACACGGGCGGGCCGACGAGGAAGGCTTGCGATGAGGACGCGACCCGCGTTCCCTCCCCCGTTCCCGGTCCGGGCGACGCCCGCCGAGAGCGGGAACACGCCGGGCGGCCGGGACGGTGAGGTGTGAACACCGGACCGGCGGACCTGCTGCGCCGCCTGTGCGACACCACCTCGGCCAGGCTTTCCGGCGCCGAGCTGCGCGAGCGGGTGGGGCAGGTGCGCGCCGGCCTCGACGCGCCGCTGCGGGTCGCGGTGGCGGGCGCGGTGAGCAGCGGCAAGTCGACGCTGGTGAACGCGCTGCTCGGGCTGCCCGTCGCCCCGGTGGACGCCGGTGAGTGCACCTTCGTGGTCACCCAGTACGAGTACGGCGAGGACGACGGCCACATCACGATCGAGCTCACCGACGGCGGGGTGGCCCACTCCCGGCTGCTGCCGGGGCACCGGCTCCCCTCCGAGTTCGGCGTCGACGTGGCCGGGATCCGACGCCTGCGGGTCACCCTGAACCTGCCGTCGCTACGCACGATCACCATCGTCGACACCCCCGGTATGAACACGGTGACGGCCGCCAACGAACGGGCGGCCAGAAGCATGCTGTTCGGCTCGGGAGACGAGGACGACCGCGCGCAGGCGATGATCTACGTGCTGCGTTACGTCCAGAAGTTCGACGACACCACCCTCGCCGAGTTCCGCGGGCTCACCGACGCCTGCGGAATGAGTTGTGTCAACACCCTCGCCGTGCTCGGCCAGATCGACCGGCGCGGCGACGAGGACGACCCGTGGCCGACCGCGAGGCGGCTGGCCGCCAAGGGGTACGCGGACCTGCGCACCTCCGTCTTCGACGTGGTCCCGGTGATCGGCCTGCTCGCCGAGACCGCGCGGGCCCGCCCGCTCGGTGCCGAGGAGGCCGAGGCCCTCACGGCGCTGGCCGGGCTCGACGAGGACGACCTGGAGGACTACCTCCTGGACCTGGACGACTTCCGCTCGGCGCCCGAACTGCCCGTACCGGCCGAGGTGCGGCACCGGCTGGTGGAGCGGCTGCACCGCTACGGCATCACCAGCGCGGTGGACGCGGTGCGCGCGACCGGATCCGCCGACCCCGAGGCGCTCTCCGCCCACCTGCTGGAGCGCTCGGGCTACTCCTCCGCCGGCCGGGCCGCGACCGGCTCGGTGGCCGCGGGCATCGCCCACTTCGCCCGCCGCGCCGACCAGCTGAAGGCACTCGACGCGCTCACCCGGCTTCGCGCGATCGCCCGCACACCCGCGATGGGGGCCGACCGCGCCACCCTGGACGCGCTGGCGGCCCAGCTCGACGAGAACCGGCCGATCGCGACCTCCCTGGGCGGCCTGCGGATCTTCACCGCCGCCGAGGCGCTCGGCCGCGGCGCGCTCGTGCTGAACGAGGAGATGACCGCCGAGCTCCTGCGCCTCGCCCGCCACGACGACCCCGCCGGACAGCTGGGCCTGCCCGCGGGAGCCCCGGCCGCGGAGATCGCCGCCGCGGCCACGGCGGCGGCGATGCGCTGGCGCACCCTCGCCATGATGAGCGAGGGCAGGACCGGCGGGCACCGGGCCAGGGACGTGCTGACCGTCCTGGAGGACCTCGTCTCGGCGGCGCTGGACGAGGTGGCTCTACAGGAGGCGGCTCTGGAGGAGGCGTCGAACGGGGCCGCGCGGGACGGGCGGGCGTCCTCCGCGAGTGCCGGGGGCGCCGAACCGCTCCCGGTGGTCCGGGTGGACCCCGCCGCGATCGAGGCGCTGCGGGCCTCCCCGATGGTCCCCGCCGACGACCGGCGGGCCCTGGAACTCCTCCTTTCCGGATCCGAGCTGGCCACCCAGCTCGGGGCGCCGCCCGGGGCACCGCGCGCCGAGGTCGCGGGGTACGCCGCCGCCCTCAGTGCCCGGTTCCGCACCCTCACCCACCGGCCGCTCTCCCTGCGGCAGCGGCGGGCGGCCGAGACGCTGTGCGAGGCGTACGAGACCATCTGGTCGCACTACGGCGACGGTTCCTGAGTACGGCCCCGGCCCATCCCCCGCGACACCCGACCATCCCCGACAGGAGAGCACGACCATGACGACCCCCGACCCGGCAGGCCCCGTGGCCAGACTGCTGCGCTACGCCAACGAGGTCCACGCGCTGGCCGGGCAGTGCGGCAGGAAGGACCTCGCGGAGGTGCTGGCCGCGTGCGCGGGCCGATGGAAGGACGAGTGCACCGACATCGTGGTCGCCGGGGCACAGAAGCGCGGCAAGAGCCGGCTGCTCAACACGCTGGTGTCCCACCCCGACCTGCTGCCCGTCGACGCCGACGTCGCCACCAACTGCTTCCTGTCGCTGCGGCGCGGCCCCCGGCTCGCCGCCGTCGTGCACCGCGGCACCGACGCGGGGCCGGTCGAGATGCCGATCACCATCGAGTCGATCCCCGACTACGCCTCGATGCGCGGCGACGCGGGCAAGCGTCGCGACGTCGTCAGTGTCGACATCACCCTCGACAACCCGCTGCTCGACGGTCTGCGGCTGCTCGACACCCCCGGCGTGGACAGCCTGACGGTGGGCCACCGGCAGGTGACGGTGGCCATGCTGCAACGGGCCGACGCGCTGTTGTTCACGCTCAGCGCGCAGGACCAGCCGGTGCTCAGGCACGAGCTGGAGTTCCTCGCCGAGGCCGCCGAACGGGTCCAGGCGATCGCGTTCGTCCTGACGAAGGTGGAGGACTCGGCCAACTGGCGCGCTCTGCAGGAGGAGAACAAGACCCGCCTCGCGACCTTCGTCAACGAGGCGATCGCGGCGGACCCCCGCAGGGCGGCGACGCTCGCCCCGCTCCTGGAGGCGCCGTGGATCCCGGTGAGCGCCAAGCTCGCCGAGGCCGCGGAGGCCAAGCGGCGTGAGGGACGCACCGAGCGCGCCGACACGCTGCGGGCGCGCAGTGGCATGGACGTGCTGGAGCGGTACCTGCGCGGCTTCGCCGAGGGCAGGGACTCCGCGCGGGGCGCCACGGTGGTCGCCGCCGCGCTGTCGGTGCTGGCCTCGCTCGCGACCGGCGCGAAGGACGACGTCGCCGCGGGCTCCGACGACGAGGGCGACGTCACGGCCCGGCTCGCCGAGGTGGACGCCGGCCTGGCGGAGCTCGCCGAGCTGGCGGGGCGCCGCAGGGCGGGCGCGGTGGCCAACACCTTCCTCGGGCGCGAGGTGGCGGGCATCGTGGCGGCGCGGGTGTCCGAGATCCGCCAGCCGTACGAGAACACGATCGCCACGCTGAAAAAGCAGGCCCAGATCGACCAGTACATGGCGGAACTACCGGAAAGCGTGCAGCGCTCGCTGGAGGCGGCGTGGTCGCAGATCGTCTACGACGTGGAGAAGCTGTCCAGGACCACGCTGGACGCCTTCGCCCGCGATCTCGGCCTCGACCCGGTCGACCTGGCCACCGACGGGCGCGCGATGCCCAGCCTCTCGCAGGTCCAGGTCAGGGGCGATCTCGCCGCGGACGACCCCGGCAGTGTGGATCTGGTCCGCGACGTGCTGCCCTCGGCCTCGATCGGGTTGTCCCTGGGCGGATTCGCCACGGCCCTGCTCGGCCCGGTGGGCTTCATCCTCGTCGCCCCGGCCATCGGGGCGGCCATCTTCATGGGGCGGCGCTCGATGGAGAAGGTGCAGCGCAGCCAGGCGGCGATCAGGGGAGCACTGCGCGACCAGTTCTCGGTGGTCGCCAGGGAGATGACGCTCGACCTGGAGCGGATGGTGGCGACCTGGCGGGTGGGCGTCGAGCAGACCGCGGACGAGAGCCTGGCACGGCGCCGCAGGGAGCTGGAGACCAGGCGGGCCGAGCTGAAGTCCGCCTCCGCCCGCTCGGCCGCCGAGCGCCTCAAGGCTCGCAAGTCGGGCGAGGATCGCATCGCCGCGATCGGCACCCTCACCAAGCGCGGCGAGGAGCTTCGCAAGGAACTGGCCACCGCGGTGGCCGCCCTGGGCGCGGAACGGCCGGTGCCCGCCGCGACCTGACCGGGCGTCTCCCGGTCGCGTGATCGCGGCCGGGGATCGTCCCGCCGTCCGTCCGTCGTTCCGGTGGCCGCCGGAACGACGGGCGACGCCGCCGCGGCGGTCTTCGTCCCGTCCGGCCGGGGGCCGCGAACGATCAGAGCGGCAGGTGCACCAGGGTGGCGGGCTGGTCGCGGGTGGCGCCGGTCGCGTCGGCGGGGCGGTGCAGGCAGAGCAGGCCGGTGGGAACCCGGGCGACCGGCTCGAACACCCCCGGCGTGCGGTGCACCTCCCGCGCCCCCGCCGGGGTGATGTGCAGCAGCCTGCTGCGTCCCGCGTCCAGCATGGTCATCCACATCGAGTCGCCGTCGGCGACGAACCTGGGGCGCTCCCAGCGATGCCGCGAGGTGAGGTGGCCGGCCAGGGTCGCCGACTGCTTGCCCATCAGGAACTCCAGCGTCTGGGAGCGCTGGTCGAAGATACCGACCGACCAGCCCCTCGCGGGGCTCACCTGGTCGGTGCCGACCGCGTAGATCTGATCGCCCGCCGGGAACCAGCGCAGCGCGCCGCCCCGGGGCCGCGGCATGATCAGCCTGGTCCTGCCGTCGGCGGTGTCGGCCTCCAGCCCCGCCGAGCCGGAGGTGAACCACCTGCCCCGGTGCAGGACCACTTGATGCAGCCAGCTCCGCCCCGGCTCGCGCACCGTCGGGCGCACGACACCGCCGGGGTCGACCAGGCACAGCACCTGCCACGGCCTGAAGTCCTGGTGCCTGTTCTGGAACATCGGCTTGTTGCTGCTGAACTGCCCGAGCACCACGGTGCAGCCCGGCGCGCCCACCGAGGGCGACGGCTCGCTGCCGCTGGGTGCCTCCTGGTCGAGCAGCCGGCGCAGCCTGTTGTCCTCGTTGAGGAACCACTGGGCGTACGGGCCCAGCTCGCGCGGCTGGGGGGCCTGGAACGCGAAGGTCCCGCCCAGGTCGAGCTCGATCACGGCCAGGCTGCCGGTCTCCCCCCAGGGCAGGCCCATCGTGGCGTCGACCGGGACGGGCTGCCGGGAGTTGAAGAAGACCCACGCCGTACGGCCGTGAACGATCACGGTCGGGTCGTCCCACATCTGTGCCGGGTGGGTGGCGCGAACGGCCAGGTCGGGGGTGAGGGTGCGGACCAGCACCTGCGCGGGCCCCACCTGTTCCACGGCCACGACACCTTCACCGGACGCGGCCCACTCCACGAGCCTGCCGAAGCGGAACTCCCTGTCGTGGCGGCCCCCGGTACCGTCGAGCCTGCGCAGCAGGTGGCCGCTCTCGAACGCCTGGTGGACGAAGACCCGGCCCGCCTCGGCCCGCGCCTCGAGCACGGCGTCCATGACCTTCTCGATCCCCTGGACGGTGGGCCCGCCCAGCGTGCCCCCCGTACCCGCGGCCGAGCCGGTGACGGCCCGGTGGCCGCCGGTGGCGCTGCCCCCGGGGCCGGCGAGCACCCGGTGGTCCCCGGTGGCACCGCTCGCCGGGCCGGTGAAGGCCCGCTGCGCCGCGGCCGGGGCGGCGACCGACGTGCCAGGCAGGTTGCCCCCGGCCCCGAGGGCGGCGCCACCCGCGAGGACCGGGGAATCCGCCACCTGGCCGGGGAAGGACCGCTGCCCCGCGCCGGAGAGCCGCCCGGCACCGGGAGGGACCGGATGACCGCCGGTGGCGGGCGAGACCGGATGGCCGCCGGTGGCGGGAGCGGAGCCCTTGCCCGGCTCGCGGTGTTCGACCTTGAGCTTCCAGGCCAGCTGCGCGGCGCCGTACGCGACCACGATCTTCGGGTCGTCGTAGGTCCTGACCCGCTCGCCGAAGCGCTCACGCACGGCCTTCTGGACCAGCGGCATCCTGCTGGGCCCGCCGGTCATGAACACCGCGGCCAGCTCGTCCATCTCGACCCCGGCGCCACGGATCGTCTCGTCGAGGATGTCCACCGTCCTGCGGATGTCCTCACCGATGAGATCCTCCAGGTCGGCCCTGGTGATGTGCACGTCCTCGTTGATGCCCACCACGTAGTGGGAGGAGGTGTCGAACTTCGACAGCGTCTCCTTCGCCTCCCTCGCCATCTTGAGCAGGTCGGCGGCGTAGCTGACGTAGCGACGTTCGGGGTTGGTCGTCACCTGCTGCCACCAGTCGGCGTCGATCCGCTCGATCTGGGCGCCGAGGAACGCGAAGACCTGCTCGTCGAAACCCTCGCCGCCGATCTCGTCGCTGCCCCCCGGCTCGCCGACGACCGCGAAGTCACCGCCGTCCACGGTGAGGACGGCCGCGTCGAACGTGCCGCCGCCCAGGTCGTAGACGGCGAGCCGCGACCCGCCGACCGCCCGCCCCGCGGACGCGAAGTATCGGGCCGAGGCCACGGGCTCGTCGATGAGCGCGATCCGCACCCCGCTCACGACCTTCCTCGCCGCCGCCAGCAGCACCGCCTTGCGGTCGGCACCCCAGGCCACCGGGTGGGTGAGCGCGATGCAGTCGGGGTCGGCGCCGTCGAACCGCCGACGCCCCTCACTGACGAACGGTTCGAGCAGCGCCGCGAGGGCGTCGGCCACGTCCACCGGGACGCCTCCGAGCAACATCCGCTTCCGGCCGACATAGCGCTTCGGGTTGCGTTCGACACGCTCGGGATTGGTCGCGATGCCCCGCTGGGCGACCCTGCCCGCCACGAGCGCCCCCCGCTCGTCCAGCATGACCGCGGAGGGAATGCGCCGCTCTCCCTCGACTTCCAGGACGTCGAAGCGTCCTTCCGCCGCTATCACCCCGGCGGAGAAACTCGTCCCCAGATCGACACCGAGGCACCACTGCGCCATGTCCACTCCTTTTGAACTCCTCCCCGGCCGGATCGACCGGAGACTCTCCCCTCACGTCGCGGTCAAGCGGCGCGAGGGGGTTCACGCCGCGCGGACCGGACAACCCCGGGGTCTCCGCGTCCCGACACCGGCGTTCCGACGGCGTTCGTAGATCCAGATCCCATCATTCCGCATCCGGCGACGACGGTCGGAGCACGAAAGGAAACGTTCGGGGACCGGAAAGGCGGGGCGGTCGCGTCCCCATCATCTCGCGACCGCGCCGGTTCCGTCTCCCGCACGGTCCGCCGCGGCGCGAGAGGGCCCCGGAACGCGAAGGGCCGGGCGCGGGTGACCGCCTTCGCGGGGATCAGCCGCCGATGCCGCCGTCGGGGCGGACGGCCAGGGCGGCGATGACGCGGGCGAAGTCCGGCGGGGGCGCGACCACCAGCCGGGTCTGCCCGTCCTGACTGACCAGATCGGCTCTGATCAGGGAGAGACGGCCGGCGTGCCACCAGTAGACCTGAGGGCTGAGCGCCCCGGCGCGCATGTCGAACTCCCGCTGGGCGAACAGCCGAAGCCGCTCGATCGCGCGGACCACGCCGATGCCCTCGACCGGGTGGACGATGAGCGTCGCCGGGTCGGGCAGGGCGACGAGGACCCCGTCGGAGGGAACCGGCAGGTAGTCGCCCAGCCTGCGGAGGTGGGCGGCGGCGCCCTCGGTGGGACCGGTGAGCCTGCGCACGGCCACCCCGCCGAGATCACCCTCGGTGACCGAGAGCCGCTCGTCCCCGCGCGCGTTCTCCAGGGCCAGGTCGAGGGCCTGGGCCGCGGCGATCGGCCAGCAGCCGACCTCCTCGGGGCGGACCGGGCGCCCGGCGTCGCCGTCACCGACGGTGAGCACCTCGACCAGGTCGGCGGTGAGGTGGCGCCCGACCACGCGGGCCGGATCCAGGTCGTCGTCGAGCTGGATGCGGGTGCGCAGCAGCGGGCGTACCTGCTCCAGGTCGCAGGCGTCGAACGGCTCGTCCACCGTGGCCAGGGTGTGCGATAGGTAAGCGGAGACGATCACCGGCCAGTCCTCGCGGGAACGCCTGAGAGCCTCGGCGCGCAGCCCGGCCAGGCGCACCACGACCCGGCGCGGGCCGGTGAGCGTGAGGGTCCCGCCGCCGGGGTCGAAGGAGCAGGCGTAGCCGAGATTGTCCGCGACCAGGGCGAGCAGGGAGTCGAGATCGACCTCTTCGACCGGACGCCTCGGCGTCTCGGTCCGCCGGTCACGGTGCCGCCGGAACAATCTCACGCGTGCGCCCCCTCTGCCGGTTTCCTCCTAGGTTCGCACCTAGAGTGCCTTGCCGACGCCCCCTGTTGAGTAGGCCAGAGAGCACGATTTTGCATCAATAGCACCAAGTGCCCCGAGCAATACAGAGAACTGTGGCTCTCCATGCCCTATCGGAAGCCCTGCGACAACGGGCACCCCGAGCGGCGCGAGCAGCTCCTCCAGCACCGGGTAGGGGTCGCCGCAGCCGACCCAGGACCCCAGGACGAACCCGGCGGCCCCGTCGAGTGCCCCGGTCTGCAGCAGCTGGACGAGCATCCTGTCGATCCGGTACGGCGCCTCGGCGACATCCTCCAGCAGGACGATCCGGCCCCGCGCCGACAGCGCGTACGGAGTGCCGCAGAGCGCGGCCAGCAGGCTGAGGTTGCCGCCGGTGACCGGCGCCGTGACGTCGCCGGGAACGATCACCCGGTCGCCGGTGATCGTCGGCGGGGCTCCGGCGAGCGCGGCCGTGAAGTTCTCGAAGGTGCGAGGCTCGGGCCCCTCGGGGTCGCTGATCGTGGAGCAGGCCGGCATCGGCCCGAACCAGGAGGCGAGGCCCAGCTCCACGGCGAACGCGCTGTGCAGGGCGGTGATGTCGCTGGAGCCGACGAGCGCCTTGGGACCGGCGGCCCGCATGGCGTCCCAGTCGAGGTGACCGAGGAGACGGGTCGCGCCGTAACCGCCGCGGGCGCAGAACACCGCGCTCACCGCGGGATCGCACCAGGCGTCCAGCAGATCGGAGGCGCGGGCGGCGTCGGAGCCCGCCAGGTAGCGGTCCCTGTCGAGGGTGTGGGCGCCGATGACGACCTTCAGCCCGAGCCCTTCCAGGACGCGAACGCCGCGCGCCAGCCGCTCGGAATCGGGAGGTCCGGACGGGGCCACCACAGCCACCGTGTCGCCGGGACGAGGCGGAGGCGGGACCGGTATCCCGGCAGCCGGTTCGTTCACTCCGCAAACGGTGCCACACTGGGCTTTCATATGCGACCTCCGCCCCACATCCTGGTGGTCAACGGCATCAAGGTCCGCAGGCCGGTATTCGTGCTCGCCGCCCCGCACTCCGGCGCGGATCTGCTGGCCCGCGCCCTGAAACGCTCCCCCGGGTTCCACGTCACCATGGGGCGGGCGGCGGTGGCGCACGTCGTCTACGCCTTCGCCCGGCGGCCCTCGATCGCGGGACGGGGCATGGGCGCGACCCGCGTGCTCCGCGACGCCCTGGCCGAGTCCTGGCAGATCGTCCCCGGCGCCTGCGGGGAGTGCCCGCCCACCTGCCGGGAGGCGGGCGGCGTGACCGGGGCGGGCCCCTGCGCGGCCCCGGGTTCCGTGGTCCGCTTCGGAGACGCGAGCCCCGACCTGCTCTACAGTGCCTCGGTGCTGCTGCAGGCCTTCCCCGACGCCCGCTTCGTCCAGCTCATCAGGGACGGCCGCGACGTGGCCGCCGACATGCTGGCCGACCCCGAGTCCCTGAGGTGGTTCAAGCCGGCTCTGCTCAGCGACGAGACGGAGTTTCCCAACCCCTTCCTCGGCGTCAACTCCGGCGAGCACCGCGAGCGCTGGAAGGCGATGCCCACGGCGGGCAAGTGCGCGCTGCGCTGGCGCAGCGCGGTGCGGCTGTCGGCCTCGCTCCATCAGGAGCTGCCCCGGGAGCAGATGCTCACCCTGCGCTACGAGGATCTGGTCTCCTCCCCCGCCGAGTCCCTCGACGGGCTCTGCCACTTCCTGGAGACGCGGGTCCCGAAGATCGCCCTGCTGGGCAGGAGCGTGCCGAAGGTCGGTGTCTGGCGCACCCGCCTGCGCGGCCAGGACGCCGAACTGGTGTCCAAGGTCGCCCGCGAGGAGCTCACCCGCCTGGGCTACGCGTCATCCTGACGTCGGCCCCGGCCGAGGACGGCTCCGGCGGCGAACCTCTCCTGCCGGCGACCGGGCACGGCCGCCCCCTGCCGTCGCCGCCGTCCAGCCGGTTGCCACGGGCCTCGGGGCGCGGTCACCAGTTCGGGATCTCGAACGTCGCGCCGGGCCGGATGTCCCCCGGCCGGCGTACGGGGACCGCGACGGCCGTGGAACAGGTGCCGGAGGTCGGGGCACCCTCGCCGGTCCGCAGCGTGTCCAGGATCGTCTCCCAGGTGCCGTCCACCGACCACCGGCGGTGCCGGTTGTAGACGGTCTTCCAGTTGCCGTAGGCCTCCGGCAGCTTGCGCCAGGGAGAGCCGGTCCTGCTACGGAAGAACACCCCGTCGATGATCGTGCGGTGATCGGCCCACCGGTTTCCCCGCCGGGCGTGAGCGGGCAGCAACGGCGCCAGCCGTGCCCACTCGTCGTCGGTCAGGTCATCGCGTTTCAACCGGTCGTCCACGTTCTTATGATCTAACACCATCTGTACCGGAAGATCCACTCGGCGACGCGGCGCCGGGCATCAGGAGGTGTGGCTGAACTGGGTCCGGTAGAGCTCGGCGTAGATCGCCCCCATGGCCAGAAGCTCCTCATGGCGGCCCCGCTCGACCACCTGACCGTCCTGGACCACCAGGATCTGGTCCGCCTCGCGGATCGTGGACAGGCGGTGGGCGATGACCAGCGAGGTGCGTCCGGCCAGCGCGATCTTCAACGCCTGCTGGACCGCGGCCTCGGACTCGGAGTCGAGGTGCGCGGTGGCCTCGTCGAGGACGACCACGCTGGGCGCCTTGAGCAGCAGCCTCGCCAGGGCCAGCCGCTGCTTCTCGCCGCCGGACAGCCGATGACCACGGTCGCCGACCACGGTCTCCAGGCCGTCGGGGAGGTCGAGGACCAGGTCGGAGATCTGGGCGGCGCGCAGGGCGTCCCAGATCTCCTCGTCGGTCGCCTCCGGCCTGGCGTAGCGGAGATTGGCCCCGATGGTGTCGTGGAACAGGTGGGCGTCCTGCGTGACGACCCCCACGGTGTCGTGCAGAGAGGCCAGGGTGGCGTCGCGCACGTCCAGGCCGTTGACGCGGACCGCGCCCTCGCCGACGTCGTAGAGGCGCGAGACCAGACCCGTGATGGTGGTCTTTCCCGCGCCCGAGGGGCCGACCAGGGCGACCATCTCGCCGGGGTGGGCGGTGAAGGTGACTCCGCGCAGCACCTCCTGGCCCGGCCCGGTGTCGGGGCGGGCCACCGCCTCCAGCGAGGCGAGCGACACCTCCGAGGCCGACGGATATCCGAACCGGACGCCGTCGAACTCCACGGAGGCCGGGCCGGCGGGAACGGGCCGGGCGTCGGGGTTCTCGGCGATCATCGGCTTCAGGTCGAGGACCTCGAAGACCCGGTCGAAGCTCACCAGCGCGGTCATCACGTCCACGTGCACGTTCGACAGGCTCGTCAGGGGGCCGTACAGGCGCATCAGGAGGGCGGCGAGCGCCACCAGGGTGCCGATCTCGAAGACGTCGGAGACGGCCAGCACGCCTCCCACGCCGTAGACCAGGGCGGTGGCCAGCGCCGCGACCAGGCCGAGCGCGACGCGGAAGACCGTCCCGTACATGCCGACGGTGACGCCGACGTCACGCACCCGCCCCGCCCTGCCCGCGAAGGCGGCGGCCTCGTCGGCCGGGCGGCCGTACAGCTTGGCGACCATGGCCCCGGCGACGTTGAACCGCTCGGTCATCATGGTGCTCATCTCCGCGTCGAGCTCCATCTGCTCGCGGGTGAGCCCGGACATCTTCCTGCCGACCCACTTCGCGGGAAAGATGAAGATCGGTAACAGCACGAGGGCGACGAGGGTGATCTGCCAGGAGAGCACCAGCATCGCGCCGAGGACCAGCACCAGCATGACCACGTTGGACACCACCGACGACAGGGTGCTGGTCAGCGCGCGCTGGGCGCCGATGACGTCGGTGTTGAGCCGGGAGACGAGGGCACCGGTCTGGGTGCGGGTGAAGAAGGCCACGGGCATGCGCTGGACGTGGTCGAAGACCTCGGTGCGCAGGTTGTAGATGAGGCCCTCGCCGATTCGTGCGGAGAACCAGCGCTGGGCCAGGGTGAGCGCGCCGTCGGCGACCGCCAGGCCCGCGATGACCACTGCGAGGGCGATCACCACCCCCTCGCGCTTGGGGATGATGCCGTCGTCGATGATCGCCTTCATCAGCAGCGGGTTGGCGATCACGATCACCGAGCCGACCACGACCAGCGCGAGGAAGGCGGAGATGTGCCGCGAGAAGGGGCGCGCGTAGCGGGCGATGCGTCTGACCGTGCCCGGTGCCAGACGCTGCTTGGTCACCGACCTGTCACGCCGGAACGAGAACATCGCCTGGGGACCGAGTCCCCCACCCATCATCGCCATACGGCCTCCTCTGCCGATGCGAGCACCGGGAGAAGCGCGATCATTCCCCTGTCAGCTCGGGGCGAACACCGTCGTCCTTCGGCGGGCGCCCCGACGTGGAACGGGCGCGGCGAGTCGAAGACGGGTGCCACGGGTTCGGGACAGGCGCCGCGGCCCCCAGGACGAGCACCGTCGGCTTGGTACGGGCACCGACAGTCCGAGGTGGGCGCCCTCGGCCCGAGACGGGCACCGCCGGTCTGGCGGGGAACCGTCGTGGGACGGACGCCCGCGGCCCCCCTGGGCGGGACGGCCTACCCGAAGAGCGCCTTGACGCGCTTGGCCTGCTCGCGCGCCTCGGCCGCGCTCTGTTCGGCCAGCGTGCGCCCCGAAGCCCCCTGAAGCAGCCGCTTGGTCGCCGTCGCGGCGTCGCGGTCGGTCGCCAGCAGCGCGTCGGTCAGGTCGCGCACGGCCTGTGTCAGCTCGTCGGGCGCGACGACCAGCTCCGCCAAGCCGATCCTGGCCGCCTCCCGCGCCCCCACGACGCGGGCGGTCAGACAGATCTCGATGGCCCTGGACAGGCCCACCAGGTCGACCAGCGGCTTGGTGCCGGTCAGGTCGGGAACCAGCCCGAGGGCGGGCTCCTTCATGCACAGTTTGGCGTCGTCCGCCAGGACCCGCAGGTCACAGGCGAGCGCGAGCTGGAATCCCGCACCGATCGCGTGGCCGTGAACGGCCGCCACGGAGACGATGTCGGGACGCCTCAGCCAGAGGAAACCCCGTTGGGCCAACGCCACCCGCTCGGCGAAAGAAGCCTCGTCGAGTGTCGCGGAGGACGCGAACGACCCCTGCCCAGGAACTCCCTCCGGTGTGAACATCCTCAGATCGATCCCCGCGGAGAAGGACGGCCCCTCACCTCTGATCACGACGACCCTCACCTGCTGCGGCAGGCCGTCACCGATATGAGCCAGAGCCGACCAGGTAGCGAACGTCTGAGCGTTTCGCTTCTCAGGACGGTCCAGCGTGATCGTCGCGATCTCGCCGTCCACCTCGCAGCGCAGACCGACCTCCTCGAGAGAGATCTCCTCCGCACTCCCCCCGAACATCGCTTCCGCCATCGCCTGTTCTCCCACCTTCGGTATCCGCCTCGCCCGAGCCTATCGATTCCCCAGAATGAGGTTCTACAGGATCGGGCGGGGGCGGCGTCAGCGTGGGGGACGGCGGCTGCGGTCGCGCGTTCCGAGGCGGGGTCAGCGCTTGGACTTGCCTCGGGTGGCGCCACCGCGCCCGCGCAGAGTCACACCGGACTCGCTCAGGATGCGGTGGATGAACCCGTACGACCTACCGGTCGAAGCGGCCAGGGCGCGGATGCTCTCACCCGCGCTGTAGCGCTTCTTGAGATCGGAGGCCAGTTTTTCACGGTCGGCCCCGGTAACCCGGGTGCCCTTCTTGAGAGTCTCGGCCACGAGTACCTCCTGTAGTGCCAGACTTCCGCAGCGTTACACACGCCATGATCAGTCATTTCAGCGAGATCGGCTACCTACTCCACGGGAAAAGATCCGTACCCGCTCAAATTAAGATCAGGCAAGTGCCACAAGATCGGAAAATTCGTCGCTCCACGCGTCTTCAACTCCGTCAGGCAGCAAGATCACCCTATCGGGTCGTAGAGCCTCTACAGCACCCTCATCATGCGTGACAAGCACAATTGCCCCAGAATAGGACGTTAGCGCCGAAAGAACCTGCTCTCTGCTCGCCGGATCGAGGTTGTTCGTGGGCTCGTCGAGGAGGAGGACGTTCGCCGCGGACAACACCAGCGTGGCCAGCGCCAGCCGCGTCTTCTCCCCGCCCGACAGCACCCTCGCGGGCTTGTCCACGTCGTCCCCGGTGAACAGGAACGAGCCCAGAACCTTGCGCAGTTCCACGTCGGGAAGCTCTCCCCCGGCCGAGCGCATGTTCTCCAGCACGGTGCGCTCGGGGTCGATCGTCTCGTGCTCCTGCGCGTAGTAACCCAGCTTGAGCCCGTGTCCCGGCTTGACCGCACCGGTGTCGGGCTCCTCGATGCCGCCGAGAATCCGCAGGAGAGTGGTCTTGCCCGCGCCGTTCAGGCCCAGGATGACGACCCTGCTCCCCCTGTCGACGGCCGCGTCGACGTCGGTGAAGACCTCCAGGGAGCCGTACGACTTCGACAGCCCCTCCGCCATGATCGGGGTGCGCCCGCACGGGGCCGGCTGAGGGAAGCGCAGCTTGGCGACCTTGTCGCCGCGCCGCTCCACCTCCAGGCCCGACAACAGCCGCTCGGCACGACGCTGCATGTCCTGCGCGGCCTTCGCCTTGGTGGCCTTGGCCCGCATCTTGTCGGCCTGCGACATCAGGGCCGAGGCCTGCTTCTCGGCGTTGGCCCGCTCACGCCTCCTGCGCTTCTCGTCGGTCTCGCGCTGGGCCAGATAGGCCTTCCAGCCGACGTTGTAGGTGTCGATCACCGCGCGGTTGGCGTCGAGGTGCAGGACGCGGTTTACCGTCGCTTCAAGAAGCGAGACGTCGTGGCTGATAATGATCAAGCCGCCCTGGTGAGATCGTAAAAAATCACGAAGCCACCCGATTGAGTCCGCATCTAGGTGGTTTGTCGGCTCGTCAAGCAGGAGAGTCTCCGCCCCGCTGAAGAGGATCCTGGCCAGTTCCACCCGCCTGCGCTGCCCCCCGGAGAGGGTCTCCAGCGGCTGGCCGAGCACCCGGTCGGGCAACCCCAGACTGGAGGCGATGGAGGCGGCCTCCGACTCCGCGGCGTATCCGCCCAGGACGTGCAGCCGGTCCTCCAGGCGCCCGTAGGCGCGGACCGCGCGGTCCCGCGTGCGGTCGTCGGCCGAGGACATGCCGAGCTCGGCCTCACGCAGCTCACGCAGCACCTGATCGAGCCCCCGCGCCGACAGGATGCGGTCGCGGGCGAGGATGTGCAGATCACCCGTACGAGGGTCCTGCGGCAGGTAGCCGACCTCGCCGCTGATGGTGACCGTGCCCGAGGCGGGCGATCCCTCTCCGGCGAGGACCCGGGTCAGCGTGGTCTTCCCCGCCCCGTTCCGGCCGACGAGCCCGATCTTGTCACCGGGGTTCACCCGGAAGGACGCGCCCTCGATGAGCAACCGGGCCCCGGCCCGCAGTTCGATGTCAGAAGCTACGATCATGGTTGGAGAACACTCCCAGCAGGAAATACACAGGCTCACATCACTGTGGCCGAACCCGCCGCGCCCTGTGTCTCCCGGCTCTCGGCTCGGCCGTCTCGCCTTCATGGGGACGACGGTCAATCGGGAGTGCGCATACCGATCAGTGTACGGCGCGGCACCGGCCGGCTTCTCCACGATTACGTGAGTCCAGCTCAAGCGGGACCGGCTCGCGCGAGAGCCGGTCCCGCCCTTACTCACGCCTGCTCCCTGTCACCACACCCGCCTCACGGGCCCCCGTAGTGTCCCCTCACGCGACGCCCGCTCACGCGGGATCCGCTCACCGCACCCGCCTCGCAGCACGCCCGGCCACATCCGCCCGGTCAGAGGGGGTCGCTCACCCTGATGCGTACCGCGCGGAACTGGGCGGGGGTGTCCTTGAGGATCACCAGCCGAGGATCGGGGACCGTCAGAAAGGGCTCGGTCTCCAGCGCGAAGACCGGGGCGAGCCTGCGGTCGGGCCGCAACGCGTCCATCGCGCGCCGGTCCCCGCCCAGCACGACGGCCTCCAGCTCACCCATGTGCGGGCCGAGGACGCGCAGCGCCACCTCCGCCGCCGCCTCGTGCGCCTGGTCCACCTGCTTCTCCCTGCGCCGGGCGAAGCGCCGCTGTGACCAGCCGCCCGCCGCGCTGCGCCCGTGGACCTGCCGTGAGCCGACCTTGGAGGAGAGCAGCTCCTCGCCCTGGAAGATGCCCGCCGCGTGGCCGCCCAGCCGTACGAGCAACACACCGATCCTGCGCTCGGTGCGCACGTGGGTGACCAGGCGCGCGATCGGGCCACCCCCGGCACCGGTGAGCGGAGGGAACGGCACCTGGCACTCGGCGACCGCGCCGTCCGCGCCGTCGAGGCGTACGACGGAGGCCGAGGCCGTCACGCTCGGCGGACCGTGCCGGTCGACGAAGCCGTCGATCCAGCGGTTCAGGCGTTCGGGCGCCACGGAGACCCAGCGGCCTCCCCCCTTGGCCGGTCGCGACGTCATGGAACGCGACACTACCGGCCGACCTCGCCGGACACACGATCCCCCCGGTCAAGTCCAACGAACGGCGAAAAGTCGGTGAACATCACAGTGCGTTACTTATGCACCGTCAAAGGATGCCCCATGCTCGGAACGTGACCACCAGAGCGCGAGCCGTCCCGCAGTCCTCCGCGGCAGGCACGGGTGTCACGCCTGTCGTCGATCTCGACACCGGAGGCGTCATCGCCTTCCAGGCCGACGGCGGAAGCCGCGGAAACATCTCCTCGACCGTCCAGACGGTGCGCGAGGTCGCCGCGAGCGAGATCCTGCTCCCCCTGGTGCTCACCCTGCCGGCGGCCGCGGTGATCGGCGGCTCGGCCGCACTCGCGCCGCTCCACGAGGCCCTGCGCGCCTCAGGCCGGCGGCCCCGCGAGGTGATCCTCACCGTACGAGGCGACTTCGCCCAGTTCGAGCGCCGCTCCCTGCTCACCGGGCTGGACGGCCTGCGCGCCATCGGCTACCTCATCGCGGTCGGCGACCTGGGCACCGGGCACGTCCCGCTGGACCTGGTCGCCGACGCGGCGCCCTACCTGGCGGTGATCTCACCGGACCTGATCGCCCAGGTTCCCCACGACCCGCGTCGCACCGCGATCGGCGAAGGCCTGGCGAGGCTCGCGCGGGGGACGGGGGCGCACGTGCTGGCCCCGGGGGTGAGGGACGAGGCGCAGCTCTCCGCGATCCGCGGCTGGGGGGTGCGGCTGGCCCAGGGCCCTCTGCTGGTCCCCGGCCCGTCGGGGCGGGTGCACGTACCGCTCCCGGTCGTCGAGCAGGAGTCCTCCCGGCTGGTCCTCGGGCCCCGAGTCCACGAGTTCCTGCTGCCCGCGGTGACCCTCCCCTACGACGCCACCGCCGAGGCCGTGATCGACGCCTTCGGCAGCGAGCCGTCCATCACCAGCGTGATCCTCGTCGACGAGTACCAGCGCCCGAAGGGCAGCCTCGACCGCAGTCGCTTCCTGCTGTCGATCGCCGGGCGCTTCGGCCACGCCCTGCACGGCAGGAAGGCCGCCGGACGACTGGCCGACCCCGCCCGCACGGTCCCCAGGACCACCCCCGCCATAGCCGCCATGCAGGTCGCCGGCCGCGACGCCGAGCGCGTCTACGACGACCTGGTCGTCACCGACGAGGTGGGGCGCTGCATGGGCGTCGTCCGGGTCTCCGACCTGATCCGCCAGGTCGCGGCCATGCAGAGCTGAGGAGGTCGCGTCCGCGAGCGGTGCGATCCTTCTCGACCCGGCCCGACGCCTTTACATTGTAGATCTTAATATCCGTCGCGCCCTCTTGGCAGGCGGGCATGATCACGATAGGAAGGGGCACAGGGCGGGACGACGGCGAGGGGTGCCAGATGGGCGAGCGCGGACCTCGGGTCGGGCGGCGAGGGCTGCTCGGCGCGGGACTCCTGGCCGGAGCCGGGGCCGCGCTGTCCGGCTGCACCCCGGGCGAAGAACCCGCCGCCCCCACCGCGTCACGGCCTCCGTCGTTCGACCCCGCCAGCTGGGAGTCGGTGCGGGCCCAGTTCCCGCTCGACCCCTCCTACGCCCAGTTCGCCGCCTACGTCCTCGCCGCCCATCCCGCCCAGGTGCGGCGGGCGATCGAGGAGCACCGGCGCGGCCTCGACACCGACACCGACGCCTACCTGCACGGCGAGAACAGGGAGCAGGTGGTGCGCGAGGCCGCCGCGGCCTACCTGGGCGCCGACGCACCCGACGTCGCCCTCACCGACAGCACCACGATGGGCCTGGGCCTGCTCTACAGCGGCATGCGCCTGCTCCCCGGCCAGGACGTGCTCACCACCGAACACGACTTCTTCGCCACCCACGAGAGCCTGCGGCTGCTCGCCGCGAGGACCGGCGCCAAGGTCGGCAGGGTCCGCCTGTACGACGACCCGGCCAAGGCCTCCGCCGACGAGATCGTCTCCCGGCTGAAGGCCGCGCTCACACCGAGGACCCGGGTGGTGGCGATCACCTGGGTGCACTCGGGCACCGGGGTGCGGATGCCGGTCAGGGCGATCGCCGACATGGTCGCCGAGGCCAACCGCTCCAGAGACGCCGAGGACCGGGCGCTGTTGTGCGTGGACGGGGTGCACGGCCTGGGCGCGACGGCCGACGGGGTGGAGGAGCTGGGCTGCGACTTCTTGGCCGGTGGCACCCACAAGTGGCTGTTCGGCCCCCGGGGCACCGGCGTCCTGTGGGGAAAGGGGCGGGCCTGGGGCGCGCTGCTGCCGGTGGTCGCGAGCTTCTCCAACGTGACCGTCGACCCGGGGACGGGCGACGAACCGTACGGCCCGGGCGGGCTCCTGCACACCCCCGGCGGCTACCACAGCTTCGAGCACCGCTGGGCGCTGAACGAGGCGTTCGCCTTCCATCGGGCCATCGGCAAGGAGCGGGTGGCGGCCAGGATCACCGAGCAGGCCACCCAGCTCAAGGCGGGGCTCGCGGCCCTGCCCAACGTACGGCTGATCACCCCGGTCTCCCCCGAGTTGTCGGCCGGCCTGATCTGCTGCGCGATCGACGGCGTGGACGCCCCCGCCGCGGTGGGCAGGCTCCGCAGGGGCCACCGGATCATCACCAGCGCCACCCCGTACCGGGACGTCTACCTGCGCTTCGGGACCGGGATCGTCACCACCCCCGAACAGGTCGACCAGGCGGTGAGGGCCGTCGCCACGCTCCGGTGACATATGGTACGAGTTAGGTTCACCTAACTTAGATCCCCACGGAGTGACATATGGCAGACGAGAAAGCCGAGCGCCGCAACCGGAAGGTGACGAGCGGCCTGGTCCGGCGGGTCGAGCGGCTCACTCCCCACATGATCCGGGTCGTGGTCGGCGGCGAAGGACTCTCCGGGTTCCGCACGGACGGCTACACCGACCACTACGTCAAGCTGCTGTTCGCCCCGGCCGGGGTGAGCTACCCCCGGCCGTTCGACATGGAGGCGATGCGCGCCCTGCCCCGCGAGCAGTGGCCCACCACCCGCACCTACACCGTGCGCCGCTGGGACGCCGAGGCGGGCGAACTCACACTCGACTTCGTCCACCACGGCGACGCCGGCCTGGCCGGACCGTGGGCCGACCGGGTCCGGCCCGGCGAGGAGGTCCACTTCTTCGGCCCCGGCGGCGCGTACGCGCCCGACCCCGAGGCGGACTGGCACCTGTTCGCGGGGGACGAGAGCGCGCTGCCCGCCATCGCCGTCTCCCTGGAGAACCTCCCCGCCGGCGCCCGCGCCTGGGCCTTCATCGAGGTCGCCGGCCCCGAGGAGGAGCAGAGGATCGACTCCCCCGGTGACGTGAAGATCGTCTGGCTGCACCGGGGTCCCGCCCAGTACGGCGAGAGGCTGGTCAAGGCCGTCCGCGAACTCGACTTCCCCGCGGGAGACGTGCACGCCTTCGTCCACGGAGAGGCGGGCTTCGTCCGCGATCTCAGACGCCACCTGCGCACCGAGCGCGGTATCCCGCTGGCGAGACTCTCCATCTCGGGCTACTGGCGTCTGGGCCGTGACGACGAGGCGTGGCGCTCCTCCAAGCGCGAGTGGAACGAGCGGATCGAGACCGAGGAGGCCGCGGCGCTCTCCTCGTGAACCCCGCTCAGAGCCAGCCCTGGGTGCGGGCCCGCTCGACCGCCTCGATGCGGTTGCGGGCGTGCGTCTTGCGGATGGCCGAGGAGAGGTAGTTGCGGACCGTCCCCTCCGACAGGTGCAGCCGTGCGGCGATGTCGGCGATACCGGCTCCGCCCGAGGCCGCGACCAGGACGTCACGCTCGCGGGGCGAAAGCGGGTTGGGGCCTGCGCTGAGCGCGGCGGCTGCCAGGCCCGGGTCGATGACGCGCTCGCCGCCGTGGACCCGCCGGACGGCGGCGGCGAGTTCACGGGCCGGACTGTCCTTGACCAGGAAGGCCGTCGCGCCGGCCTCCATCGCCCTGCGCAGGTAGCCGGGGCGGCCGAAGGTGGTCAGGATCATGACCCGGCAGCCGGGCAGCGCCTCGCGGATCCGTGCGGCGGCGACGATGCCGTCGTCGCCGGGCATCTCGACGTCGAGCAGCGCGACGTCCGGCCGGACCCGCAGGGCCACGGCGAGCGCCTCGGCGGCGTCGGCGGCCTCCCCCACCACCTCGATGTCGGGCTCCAGGCCGAGGAGCGAGGCCAGGGCGCCCCGCACCATCGCCTGGTCCTCCACCAGCAGCACCCGGATCACCGACTCCCCTCCTTCGCCGGCGGGTGAAGGAGGCCGGTGTGCGGCACCGTGACCAGGAGGACGAAACCGCTCGGCCGCGGCCCGGCGGACACCGTGCCACCGGCCGCCCGTACCCGCTCGGTGAGCCCGGTCAGCCCGCTGCCCTGCCCGTCCGTGGCCGTGCCGCGCCCGTCGTCCGCGATCTTCAGGGTCGCGGCCGTCTCGTCCATGGTCACCTCGATCTCGCACCGGGTCGCCCGCGCGTGCCGGATGACGTTGGTGACCCCCTCCCGCACCGCCCAGCCCAGCAGCTCGTCCAGTTCCTCCGGCAGTGAGGGGCCCGCGAGCCGGATCGTGAGCCTCGTCCCCGCCGCCTCCAGGGCGGCGCGGGCCCCGTCCAACTCGCCGGAGAGGCCGCGCTGGCGGTAGCCGGTGACGGTGTCGCGCACCTCGACCAGCGCCTGCCTGGCCACCGACTCGATGTCGCGGATCTCGGCCACGGCCCGTTCCGAGCCGCTCTCCGCCAGCCGTCCGGCCAGCTCGCTCTTGAGCACGATCAGTGACAGGCTGTGGCCGAGCAGGTCGTGCAGGTCCCTGGCGATGCGCAGCCGCTCCTCGCTCGCGGCGAGCCGCGCCACCTCCTCCTGTGCCTGGCGGAGCCTCACCACCAGCATCCGGGTGTTGCGCACCCCCATGAACAGGACGCCGAGTGTGATGACCTGGAAGACGAGCACCAGGGTCGCACCGGGGTCGTTCTCCTCAAGCAGGCCGATCAGCGCGACGGCGAGGCCCATCGCGAGGACACCGATCACCGAGAGCCGCGGACGCAGCGCCATGCCGTAGACCACGGCCATGTAGATCGGCAGGGTCAGCCAACCGCCGCCGAAGGCCACCGCCAGGCCGACTCCCAGCAGCGTGGTCACCCCCAGCAGCCAGTACGTCAGGCGAGTGGGGTCCCCGAAGTTCCTCGGGCTCAGCACCGTGGCGATGTAGAGGGCGACGAAGGCGGCCAGACCGGCACCGCCCCAGACGGCCCCGGCTCCCGACAGCTCGCCGGTGACGATCTCCAGGACGGGAAAGCACAGGTAGACCAGGCCGATGGAGATCCCCAGCAGACGCCGGAGGCGGGACGGGCGCTCGCCCGTCCCGCCGAAGGTGAGCGCGGAGACGCGGATCATGCCCGGACGAGCGCCCTGCGGTAGGCGAGCACCGCGGCGGTGCCGAGCGCCGCGGCCCAGAGCGCGACGATCACCATCTCGGACGGCGGCGCCGCGTCGCCGGCGACGAGGTGGTGGCCGATGTCGACGTAGGAGAAGGAGGGCATCGCGTGCACGACGCTTTTCATGGCCTCGGGCATGATCTCCACAGGGAACCACAGCCCACCCAGGATCGCCAGCCCGAACGCGCTGATCATCGCGGCCGACTGCGCGGCGTCCGCGGGCAGCAGCGAACCGATGAGCAGGCCGAGCGCGGCGAACGGCAGGGCACCGATCCACAGAGCCGGGACCAGCACGAGCCACTCCCCCACCGGCAGCCGGACGCCCTGGGTGAGGATCGCGGCCAGGCAGACCAGCGCCATGGACGGCAACACCAGCAGCAGCGCGGCGACCAGCTTGGTGACGATGATCGCCCAGCCGGGCAGCGGGGTGACCCGAAGCTGGCGGAGCCAGCCGGACTGCCGCTCCTGCGCCCACGGCACGGCGGTGCTCATCAGGCTGGCCGCGATCGCCCCGTACGCGGCCATGGAGACCATGAGGACGACCGCGGCGCTCACCCCGCCGGAATCCGGCTCGGCACCCCAGATGCCGGAGAAGATCAGGTAGAACACCGTGGGGAATCCCACCACGAAGATGATGTAACGCCTGTTGCGCAACATCCGCAGAACCTCGATCTTGACGTAGTTCGGCATCAGGGCTCCCGGGTGAGGGCGAGGAAGGCGTCTTCGAGGTCGGCGCCGATGATCCTGAGGTCGCGGATCTCCAGCGAGGTGCTCCGGTACAGGGCCGCCACGGTGGCGTCGGGGTCGGCGGTGCGCATCGTGGCGACCCCCTGGGAGATCTCCGCGGCGAGGACACCCGGCAGGCCGTCCAGCCCCGCGACCGGCTGCCCGCCCAGGGTGAAGCGGACGACGTGCTCGCCGATCCCCGACGTGATCTGGGCGGCGGTGCCGTCGGCCACCACCCGGCCCCGGGTGATCACGATGACCCGGTCGGAGTTCTCCTCGGCCTCCTCCAGGTAGTGGGTGGCGAACAGGATCGTCCGGCCCTCGGCGGCGTAGTCGCGCATGCTCTTCCAGAAACGCAGCCGTGACTCCACGTCCATGGCCGCGGTGGGCTCGTCCAGCACCAGCAGTTTGGGCGCGCCCGCGATGGCCAGGGCGAACCTGACCCGCTGGGCCTGCCCGCCGGACAGCCTGCCGGCGCGCCGGCGCGCCAGTTCGGTGAGGTCGGCCACCCGCAGGATCTCGTCGAGGGCGAGCGGCTCGGGGTAGAGCCGCCGGACGAAGTCGACGAGTTCCCTGACCGTGAGCTCACCGATGAGCTCGCCGCTCTGCGGCATGGCCCCGATCTCCCCCCGGGCGACGGCCGCCTCGGGGGAGCCTCCCAGGATCTCGACCCGGCCGCCGCTCGGGCGGGTCAGACCCAGCATCATGTTGATCGAGGTCGACTTGCCGGCCCCGTTGGGGCCGAGCAGGGCGACGGTGTGGCCCACCTCGACGGAGAGGTTCAGGCCCGCTACGGCGAGCACGTCGCCGTAGCTCTTGCTCACGTCTGTGAGGGCGATGGCGTCCATGCCCCAACGCTAGGAGCGTCCGGCGGGAATCCTCAGTGCCGCTCCTCCTGGTTTGGGGATGACATTTGTCAGGTACGCCGACACCGCCACCGGGTGGGCGTCCCGGTGGCGCGGAAGATCATGGACGACGGGTCAGAGACGGCAGGCGAAGATGGCGGTCACCAGGATGGCCTTGGCGCCCATCTCCCAGAGCTGGTCCATGATCTGCTGGTGTCCCTTGCGGGGGACCATGGCCCGGACCGCGACCCAGCCCTCCCGGTGCAGCGGGGAGACCGTCGGCCCCTCCATGCCCGGGGTGAGGGCGATGGCCTCCTCGATCCGCTCGGCGCGGATGTCGTAGTCCATCATCACGTAGTCGCGCGCCACCAGCACGCCCTGCAGGCGACGGATGAGCTGCCGCAGGCCCGCGCTCTCCTCGGTGCCGATCCCCTTGATCAGCACGCCCTCGGAGCGGGCGATCGGCTCGCCGAACACCTCCAGGCCGATGTTGCGCAGCGTGGTGCCCGTCTCCACGACGTCGGCCACCGCGTCGGCCACGCCCAGCCGGATCGCGGTCTCGACCGCACCGTCCAGCTTGATCACCCGGGCCTCGACGCCCTGCTCGGCGAGGTACGCCTCCAGCAGGCCCGCGTAGGCGGTGGCGATGCGCCTGCCCTTGAGATCGGCGACGGCGTCGAAGTCACCGGGGTTGGCGGCGAAGCGGAAGGTGGAGCGGCCGAAGCCGAGCGGGATGATCTCCTCGACCCGTGCCCCGGAGTCGTGGAGCATGTCGCGGCCGGTGATCCCGGCGTCCAGGGTGCCCTCGCCGACGTAGACGGCGATGTCCTTGGGCCGCAGGAAGAACAGCTCGCAGGAGTTCTCGGGGTCGACGACCACGAGCTCCTTGCTGTCCTTGCGGACGCGGTATCCGGCTTCCTTGAGGATCGTCTGGGCACCCTCGGTGAGGGCGCCCTTGTTGGGTACGGCGAGACGCAGCATGGCGGGATTTCCTTACGTGTGGACGAGACTGCCTACGAGACCGGGAGCCGGGCGCACCGGCTCACAGATGCTTGTAGACCTCGTCCAGCCCGATCCCCTTGGCGATCATGAGGACCTGCACGTGGTAGAGGAGCTGGGAGATCTCCTCGGCCGTCCGCTCGTTCGACTCGTGCTCGGCCGCCATCCAGCTCTCGGCGGCCTCCTCCACGACCTTCTTTCCGATGGCATGGACCCCGGCGTCCAGCGCGGCCACGGTGCCCGAGCCCTCGGGCCGGGTGCGCGCCTTGTCGGACAGCTCGGCGTACAGCTCTTCGAAGGTCTTCATGATCTCTCTCGGAATCGTCGGATGTGCCCGTCAAGCCTAATGGTCCACCGGCCCCGCCGCGTGCAGGTCCACTCTCTGGGACACGCGCCGCCCGCGCTCAGTCGTTGACGCAGCGCAGCACCGGGCGGGTGACGAGGGCGGCGGGGTCGGGCGAGCCGGTGACGTGCAGGGTGACGCTCTCGCCGGGCAGCAGGGTGATCAGCATGTCGTCGACCGAGGAGGCCGGATCGAGGCGGTCGGGGAAGAGGGCGAGGTCGCGCAGGAGGGTGCGGGCGGTGACGGTGACGTCCAGGCCGCCGCCCTGCGCGGGGGTCACATCGGTGTCGTAGACGGCGGTGGGGAAGGCGACCCGCGGATCCTCGGCGAAGAAGCGGAGCGCGCGGTGCCCGTCCAGCCGCACGGACAGCAGCTCGGCCGACGGGTCGCGAGGGACGGCCACCGGGTCCGGGAGGGGGATCCTCGCCACCGAGCGGGGCGCCACCTCGACCTGGACGCTCTCCTTGGCCAGCGGCTCCCCGTCCAGGGCGAGTCGCCGAAGCTCCAGCTCGCCCGTCCAGGGCTGCGGACCGTCGTTGACCACGGCCACCGCGCCGTCCTGGACGGTGAGCAGGCGGTCGGCGTAGACGCGGCGCAGCGCGTACCACAGCGGCTTGCGCCGTCCGCGCCCGTCGACGGCCGACCAGGAGACGACCGGCCAGCAGTCGTTGAGCTGCCAGACGATCGTGCCCGCGCAGTAGGGCGCCAGGGAGCGGAAACGCTCGATGCCGAAGGCGATGGCCCTGGCCTGGTTGAGCTGGGTCAGGTAGTGCCAGTCGTCGTAGGTCCGCGGGGCGGGCAGATGCTCGCCGAGACCGCGCAGCAGCTTGGCGTTGCCCTCGTGCGCCTTCTGGTGGTGCAGGACCAGGGGCGCGTCGGGGGTGAGTTCGCCGCCGACGGCGTCGCGCAGGGTGGTGTGGGCGGGCGGGCCCTGGAAGCCGAACTCGGCGACGAAACGGGGGCGGTAGGCGCCGTAGCGGGTGTAGTCCTCACGGTTCCACACGTCCCAGATGTGCGTGGTGCCGCGCGAGGGGTCGTTGGGCGCCAGGTCGGGGCTCCCCGAATAGGGGCTGCCCGGCCAGTAGGGACGGGTGGGATCCAGCTCGGCCACCAGGGCGGGCAGCAGCTCGTAGTAGAAGCCCGCTCCCCAGGTGCGTCCTTCCAGGCCGTCCTGCCAGCCCCAGTCGGCGTGGCCCTCGATGTTCTCGTTGTTGCCGCACCACAGCACCAGCGAGGGACGCCAGGACAGCCGGGTGACGTTCTCGCGCGCCTCGGCCTCCACCTCCGCGGCGAACGGCTCCTCCTCCGGATAGGCCGCGCAGGCGAACGGGAAGTCCTGCCACACCAGCATGCCGAGCTCGTCGGCCAGGTCGTAGAAGTCCTCGCTCTCGTACAGGCCGCCGCCCCAGACGCGCAGCAGGTTGACGTTCGCGTCGGCGGCCTGGCCGAAGCGCTCGGCCAGCCGCTCACGGGTCACCCTGGCGGGGAAGCAGTCGTCGGGGATCCAGTTGGCGCCGCGCACGAAGACCGGCACGCCGTTCACGACCACGGTGAAGGCCTCGTCGGTGCGGTCGAGGCGGACGTCGCGAAAGCCGATCCGCCGCGTCCACGGCTCCCCCAGCGCCTCGCCGGTCCGCTCGGACAGGCGTACGGCCAGCTCGTAGCGGTCCTGGTCGCCGTAACCGCGCGGCCACCACAGCCGGGGGCCGGGCACCCGCAGCGCCAGCACGGCCTCGCACTCGCCGGGGGCCAGCACCGTCCGCACCGGGACCCCGGCCACCTCCGCGGTCAGCGTGAGGGGCACGTCACGGTCGGCGCGCTCGACCGTGACGTGCACCTCGACCCGTCCGTCCCCGCTCACCAGCGGGCGCACCGACGCGAGCCTGGCCACGCTCCAGCCCTCCAGGCCGATGGGGCGCCAGATGCCGGAGGTGACGACGGCCGGTCCCCAGTCCCAGCCGAAGTTGCAGGCCATCTTGCGGATGAACTGGTAGGGCGCCTCGTAGGCGCCCGGCCGGTCGCCCAGTTCGGCCCTGCGCGCCTCGGCGTACTCCACCGGGGAGGCGAAGCGCACCCGCAGCGAGTTCTCGCCCTCGCGCAAGAGCTCCCGCACCGCGAAGCGATAGGAGCGGTGCTGGTTGGCGACGCGGGCGACCTCCACGCCGTTCAGCTCGATCACGGCGACGGTGTCGAGGCCCTCGCAGACCAGGTCGGTGCGGTCGTGCCGGTCTGCGTGCCAGGCGAAGACCGTCTCGTAGTCCCAGGCCGAGCGGCCTATCCAGGTCAGCCGGCTCTCGTTGTCGTCCAGGTACGGGTCCTCGGCGAGCCCGGCCGCCAGCAGATCGGTGTGCACGCACCCCGGCACCGTGGCCGGGACGCCCGAGAGGTCCCCGCCCACCTGGTGAAGGGTCCAGCCGTCGTGTAGTTCCCTCAACTCACGCTCCCGCGGATGCCGTGGATGTGCCCTCGCCCCGCCGGACGAGGTGACCGGGTTCGGCCTCCACCAGCGTGGAGGGTCCCTCTCCTGTGTCCCCCGCGGGGGCGGTGGCGGGTTCGCCGTCCCACCGGACGGTGAGTCTCGGCACCGACGACAGCAATTTGATCGTGTACGGGTGGAGGGGGTTGCCGAACACCAGGTCGGTGGGACCGGACTCGACCACCTGTCCCCGGTACAGGACCACGGCCCGTTCGCTGATGTAGTTGCCCAGCGACAGGTCGTGGGTGACGAACAGCACCCCGAGGCCGCGCGACTTCAGGTCGGCGAGCAGGTTGAGGACGTCGATCCTGGTGGAGGCGTCGAGCATGCTGGTGATCTCGTCGGCGACGAGGTATCTGAGGTCGAGCAGGAGCGCTCTGGCGATCAGCAGGCGCTGCAGCTGGCCGCCGCTGAGCTGGTGCGGGTAGCGGCCCAGGATCTGCCCGGGGTCGAGGCCGACGTCCTTGAGTGAGGTGTCGATCCTGCCGGCCCACTCGGAGTCGGCGACGCCGGGGAAGTACTCGTTCCTGATCATCTGGAGCACCCGGTCGGCCTTGAAGACCGGGTTGTAGCAGCTGAACGGATCCTGGAACACCCCCTGCACGTGCCGGTAGTAGGCCTTGCCCGGCCTGGCCGGCTCGCCGTCGAGGGTGATCCGGCCCTTCGTGGGGCGGACCAGCCCGAGTACGGTCTTGCCGAGGGTCGTCTTGCCGCTTCCGCTCTCACCGATGAGGGAGACCACCTCCCCCGGTGCCAGGTCGAGGCTCACGTCGTCCACGGCGGTGAGGGTCGCGGTGCCGAAGGCACCCACCCGGTAGGTCTTGGTGACCCCTTCGAGGCTCAACATCGTCCGAATCCTTCGGGTCAGGCCTTCCAGCAGGCGACGTGATGGCCGGGGGTGACCTCGACCGGCGGTGGGTCCTGCGCGCAGCGCTCGAAGGCGAGCGGGCAGCGGTCCCTGAAGCGACAGCCCGAGGGCGGGTCGAGCAGTGAGGGCGGTCTGCCGGGGATGCCCGACAGCCTGCGCTCGGCGTGGCGGACACCGACCTCGGGCAGCGAGGAGATCAGCATCCGGGTGTACGGATGGCGCGGCTCACCGACGATCACACCCGCCGGCGCCTTCTCGGCCAGCCTTCCCGCGTACATGACCATGATCGTGTCGGCGATCTGGTAGGTGAGCGAGATGTCGTGGGTGATGAAGATCATGCTGCGCACGAAGCCCCGGTCCCTGAACTCCACCAGGGTCCTGGCCACGGCCTTCTGGGTCGACACGTCGAGCGCGGAGGTGATCTCGTCGGCGATGAGCAGGGACGGGTCGAGCAGGGTGGAGACGACCATCACCATCCGCTGCTTCATCCCGCCCGACAGCTCGATCGGGTAGCGATCCAGGACGTCGCGGGGCAGTTCGACCAGGTCCAGGCGTCGCTCCAGCTCGGCGACGTCGAGGCGCTCGCCCCGGGAGGCGAGCAGCTCGGTGACCATCCGGCCGATCTTCCTGGTGGGGTTCAGCGCGCTCATGGAGTACTGCGGGATGAGGGAGACCCGGCTGAAGCGGAAGGGGTTCATCCGGCGGTCGTCGCCGATCGGCAGCTCCTCGCCGTCCAGCTCGACCCCGCCCCCGGCCAGCCGCATCCGCCCGTCCATCCTGATGAGGCTCTTGCCGAGGGTCGTCTTGCCGCAGCCGGACTCGCCCGCCAGGCCGAGGATCTCGCCGTCGCCGACGTCGAAGCTGACGCCGTCGAGCGCCTTCACCTCGCCGCGCAGGGTCCTGTAGTGGACCCGCAGGTCGTTCACACGCAGAGTCATCTACAGCTCCCGCAGTTTCGGGTTGAACACCTCGTCGAGGCCGACGTTCATCACGTAGAGGGCTCCGACGATGGCGGTGATCCCGGCCCCCGGCGGGATGAACCACCACCACATGCCCAGGTGAAGGGCGCTCCAGCGAGCCGCGTTGTTGAGCATCAGGCCGAGCGAGACGCCCTCGCTCGGGCCGAGCCCGATGAAGTCGAGCGAGGCGGCGATCAGGATCGACCCGCCGAACAGCAGGATGAAAGTCATGAAGAGGTAGGAGCTCATGTTGGGGGCGATCTCCCTGGCGATGATCTTCCAGGTGCGCACGCCGCTGAGCCTGGCCAGGTCCACGAAGTCGCGCGAGCGCAGCGAGAAGGTCTGGGCCCTGATCGCCCTCGCCGCCCAGGGCCAGGAGGTGAGCCCGATGAAGAGCGCCTGCACGCCGACGCTGCGCACACCGAGGTAGGCGTTGACGATCAGCAGCACCGCCAGCGCGGGCAGGACCAGGACGATGTTGGTGATCATGTTCAGCACCTCGTCGACCAGCCCGCCCCGGTATCCGGCGGTGAAACCGACCGCCATGCCGATGATCGCGGCCAGCCCGCCGCCGAGCACCCCCACCTGGAAGGTGAGGCTGAGTCCGTAGACGAACTGGGCGAAGATGTCCTGGCCGAACATGGTGGTGCCGAACCAGTGCTCGGCCGAGGGCGGCGAGGCGGGGGCGGCGACGTAGGCGTTGGGGTCGCCCCCGACGATCACGGGGGCGGCCACGGCCAGGACGAGCAGCGGGACCAGCACGGCGAGCCCCGCCAGCAGTTTTCCGTTGCGCATCGCGAAGTACAGACCCTCGCGGCGCCTGGCGGGCACGGCCGTCACGACGGCCTTCCCCTCCTGGCGCGGGTCCGCGGGCACGGCGGTCACGCGGCCTCCCCTCCCATCCCGGTCCTGGTACGCGGGTCGACCAGGACGTAGACGATGTCGATGATGAAGTTGGCGATCAGCACTCCCACGACGATGAACAGGAAGGTCCCCTGCAGCAGGAAGAAGTCCTGGTTCTGGATCGCCTTGAGGATGAGGTGCCCCAGTCCCGGATAGGAGAAGACGATCTCGGTGACGAGTGCCCCGGCCACGAGCACGCCGAGTTGCAGCGCCAGGCCGGTGATCTGCGGCAGGACCGCGTTCCTGAACGCGTAGCGCCGGATGAGCCGCTGGGAGGCCCCGAGCGAGGACAGGTAGGTGGAGTAGTCGGCCTCCAGCTCATAGATGATCATGTTGCGCATCCCGATCGCCCAGCCGCCGAACGCGACGAGGAAGAGCGAGACGAACGGCAGGAACCAGTGCAGCGCCAGGCTCCCGAGAAACTCCCACGACCAGTTGGGCCGCATGGAGAAGCTGTAGCCGCCGGAGACGGGGAAGATCCCGGCCACGATGCCCAGTCCCCAGGCCATCAGGATGGCGAGCCACATGTAGGGCGTGGCGGTGAGCACGTACCCGATCGGCAGGGCCGTGTTGTCCAGCCACTTGCGTCTGGCCGCGAAGGCGCCGAACCTGTTGCCCGCCCACCAGCTGAGCAGGATGGAGGGGATGAGCAACGCCAGCGTGTACGGCACCGCCCGCACGATGACGTCGGTCACCGGGGTGGGGAACAGCCAGATGCTGGTCCCCAGGTCGCCCCGGAAGAGCGCCGCCCAGAAGTTGGCGTACTGCTCCCAGAGCGGCAGGTCGAGCCCGAACAGGTTCGAGTAGTGGGCCCGCATCGCCTCCACGGCGGCGGGCTGTGACACGTTCGCCCTGGCCAGCATGCTCTGGACCGGGTCGCCAGGCATGAAGCGCGGGATCATCCAGTTGATCGTGACGGCCACGAGGAAGGTGAGCCCGTACACGAGCAGCTTCCGGCCGAAATAGCGTCGCACGCGATCCTCCAGAATCGGCGAGATGGGCCCCTCCCCGCGCGGCCACGGAACCTGGCCGGCCGGTCGTCCCGCCCCGGGTGGGGCGAGGGCCGGGCGGGCGGCGCGGGAAGGGGGTGAGGATCGCGGGGATCAGCCTCCGGCGGGCTTCAGCTCGGTCAGGGTGAGCACCCCGCCCAGCTCAAGCCAGTTGCGCCACATGGTCGGCGGGCTCTTGGGCGTCGCGGCGTCGGAGGAGGGCCAGTTGGTCCAGACCGCGTTGCTGGTCTGCGCCCACAGGCCGTTGTACCAGAGTGGGATCACCGGCAGATCGTCCAGCTGGATCTTCTGGATCTCCGAGGCGACCTGCTTCATGCCCTCGAGGTCGTCGGCCTTCTTGCCGTCGAGATCCTGGACCAGGTCCCAGACCTTCTTGTTCTCGTAGCGGCCGAAGTTGACGGTGTTCTGCTGCTTGTTGATCGGCAGCCGGAACATGTAGTCGTAGTACATCCAGGGGGTGTTGGACAGCTGCCGCTCGTTGTTGAGCAGCAGGTCGAACTTGCCGGACGCGCGCTGGTCGACGAGCGCGTTGTAGTCGGGGAACTCGGGGGTGAGGTCGATCCCGGCCGCCTTGGCGCCCTCGGCGATCACCCGGCTCGCCTCCATCCAGTCGGTCCACCCCGCCGGGACGATGACCTTCAGCGAGACCTTGGAGCCGTCCTTGTTCTCCACGAACCCGTCGCCGTCGCCGTCCTTGTATCCGGCGTCGGCCAGCAGCTTCTTCGCCTTCTTGGTGTCGAAGGAGAAGCCCTTCTCGCTCACCACGGCCTGGTCGACGTACTTGTCCCACTGGGGCAGCAGCCCGGTGGGGCCGGCCGCCTTGACCAGGTTGCCGTATACACCCTCGACGATCTTCTTGGTGTCGACGGAGTTGGCGATCGCCTTGCGGAAGGCGGGATCGTCCAGCGGCTTCTTCTTGGTGTTGGGCACCAGGAAGGCGGTGTTGGCCGAGAGCATGTAGGGCGGTTCCGGATAGTAGGTCTTGATACCGAAGTTGCCCTTGACCAGGTTGGCCACCCCGGGCAGGAAGTTGTTGCTGAGGTCCAGGCCCTTCTGCAGCAGCAGGCCCATCGCGACCTCGTTGCTGGAGTTGACGATGTCGACGACGTACTTGGGCTTGACGTCCTTGCCCAGCGCGGCGGTGGCCCACCAGCCGTCCCGCTTGACCAGGGCCATCCTGTCCTGGTCGTGGCTGTGGTAGGCGTACGGCCCGGTGCCGACCGGCTTCTCGTTGACGCCGTTCAGCACCTCCTCCTCGGAGCGGCCCTCCCAGATGTGCTTGGGGACGATCGCGTTGCCGTAGACCCAGTTGGCCCACTGCTGGTAGTTGGCCTTGGAGAAGGTGAACCTGACCGTGCTCTGGTCGACCGCCTCGACCTTCTCCAGCCAGTCCCACAGGTTGGCGTAGGGGATGGTCTTCATCTTGCCGAGCTCGACCGTGAAGACCACGTCGTCGGCGGTGAACGGCTTGCCGTCGGCCCAGGTGACCCCCTGCCTGATCTTGAGGTCGTAGGTCTTGTCGTCCGTCCAGGTGCCGCTCTCGGCCAGCCAGGGGGTGAACTCGTCCGTCTGGGGGTCGTACAGGAACAGGGTTTCGTAGATGAGCCCCTTGGTGCCGACCGCCGAGTCCCAGGTCCGCAACGGGTTCCAGTTCGCGGGGGGACCCCACTGGGTGCCACTGGTGTACAGGGTCTCGTTGCGGGGGAACGCGGCGTTCGCGTCGCCCGCACCACCCGCACCGCCGGACGGGGCCGCGGCGCCGGAACCCTGCGGCGCCGCGCTCGGGGCGGACGGCGTCGTGGATCCTCCGGTGCACCCGGTCGCGACCATACAGGCCGCCATCCCGAGGATCGCGAACCTTCGTCGAATCCGCATCGACAGTCTCCTCTCCAGCATGGGAGCGCTCCCAACCGATCTAGACGCGACCGCATGCGCTGGCTGAACCGGATAAGTAACGTGACCGTAAAGTCAATGTGTCGGCACTGTCAATAGGCGACTGGACCGGTTCAGTTACAATCACCCCGATCGGGGAGAGTGACATGAGAAGACCGACGATCACGGATGTCGCCAGACAGGCCGGGGTCTCCAAGGGCGCGGTCTCGTACGCCCTCAACGGGCAGCCCGGCGTCTCGGAGAGCACCCGCGCCAGGATCCTGGCGATCGCCGAGGAGATCGGCTGGCGCCCCAACAGCGCGGCCCGCGCCCTGAACGGTGCGCGGGCCCACACCGTGGGCCTCGCCCTGTGCCGCCCGGCCCGCACCCTCGGCATGGAGCCCTTCTTCATGGAGCTGATCAGCGGCATCGAGAGCGAACTGTCGGCCCGTTCCTACGCGCTCACGCTGCAGGTGGTCACCGACCACAGGCAGGAGGTCTCGATCTACCGGCGCTGGTGGGCGGAAGGCCGCATCGACGGCGCCATCCTGGTCGACCTGCACGTGGACGACCCGCGCGTCCCCGAGTTCGAGGCGCTGGACCTGCCCTCCGTGGTGGTCGGTCATCCGTCGGGGGCCGGGTCGCTGGTCTCCGTCTGGTCCGACGACGACGGCGCCGTTCACGAGACGGTGGGATATCTCGTCGCGCTCGGCCACCGCAGGATCGCGAGGATCGCCGGACTGCCACGCCTGCTCCACACCGTGCTACGCGACCGTGCCTTCGCCCAGGCCTGCGAAGGCGTCGCCGAGCACGTGACCGTGCACACCGACTACACCGGCGAGGAGGGAGCCCGCGCCACCCGGCGACTGCTCAGCTCCGCCGACCGGCCCACCGCGATCGTCTACGACAACGACATCATGGCCGTCGCCGGGCTGTCGGCCGCCCAGGACCTGCGCCTGGATGTGCCGGACGACCTGTCCATCGTCGCCTGGGACGACTCCCCCCTCTCCCGCGTCGTCCGCCCGCCGCTCACCGCCCTGAGCCGGGACATCTCCGCCTACGGCGCCCACGCCGCCCGCAGGCTCCTCGCCCTCGTCACCGGGGAGGCCGGGGAGGAGGCGGGCCCGTACGAGGACGAGACCGCCCGCCTCACCCCCAGGGCCAGCACCGCTCCCCCGCCCTCCGAGGTCCGCTGAGGACCTCCACGTCGGGGCCGCGAGCTCTTCTCAGCGCCTGGTCAGGATGACGAGCGGCGCCGGATGCTCCATACCTCGACATACCTCGGCGCGTTCGAAGCCCGTGCTCGCCGCGAAGACACGCCCGTCGCCCTTCCCGCACAGGATCCGGCGGCCGCCCCCCGCCCGGCGACAGGGAAAGGGCCGGTACGACGGATGTCGTACCGGCCCTTCAGGGGCTCGCGGTGAAGCCCTCAGGTGCTACTTGGTGATCAGCGCCCGTAGCGGCCGCGTGCGGAGGAGCCGCGACCGTCGGCGCGGAACTCCCCGCCGCGGAAGCCGCCCTGGCGCTCGCCGCGGAACGACTCGCGCTCGCCGGCCGGACGCTCGGAACGGTGACCGCCGGCCGAAGCCGGACGGTCGGCGCGGAACGGCTCGCGCCGCTCGCCACCGCGGTAGCCACCGGCGGGACGCTCGGAGCGGAAACCGCCGCCCGAGGGACGCTCGGAACGGTAGCCGCCACCGGCGGGGCGCTCGGAACGGTACTGACCGCCGCCGGAGGCACCACGGTTGTCGTCACCGAAGGAACGCTCACGGGACGACTGGCCCTCGCCACCGTGGGCGGGACGGTCGGAGCGGAAGCGGCGCGGGCCACGCCCACCACCGTTGCCACCGAAACCACCGCGCCCCTGACGCTGCTTGGCGGCCGGTGCCGAAGGCTCCCAGACCGGGATCGGCTCGCCGCTGGGCATCCGCGCGCCGGCGACCTCCTCCAGGCGCGGGTGGCCCGGGGTCGCCTTGAGACGGAACGGCTTGATGCCCGCGCGGCGGGTCATCGCGTCGGTGGAGCGGCGCTCGTTGGGGAGCACCAGCGTCATGACGGTGCCCTTCTCCCCGGCGCGGGCGGTACGGCCACCGCGGTGCAGGTAGCTCTTGTGGTCCTGGGGCGGGTCGACGTGCAGCACGAGGCTGATGTTGTCGACGTGGATGCCTCGGGCCGCGACGTCCGTGCAGACCAGGACGTTGATCGCGCCTTCCTTGAACTCGGCCAGGATGCGGGTGCGCTGGTTCTGGCGCTTGCCGCCGTGCAGGCCGCCGGCGCGGATGCCGACCTGGGCGAGCTGCTTGCACAGCCGGTCGACCCCGTGCTGGGTGCGCACGAAGATGATGGTCCGGCCCTCGCGGTTCGCGATCTCGGCGGTCACCGGGAACTTGTCGTCGCGGTGCACCTCCAGCACGTGGTGCTCCATGGTGTCGACCGAGGAGGCGGCCGGAGCCATGGAGTGGGTCACCGGGTTGGTGAGGAAGCGGCGGACCAGCTTGTCGACGTCGCCGTCGAGGGTGGCCGAGAACAGCAGGCGCTGGCTGTCTGCCGGGGTCTGCTGCAGGATCGCGCTGACGACCGGGAAGAAACCGAGGTCGCACATGTGGTCGGCCTCGTCGAGGATCGTCACCTGGACCTCGTCCAGCATGCACTCACCCTGCTGCATGAGGTCGGTGAGACGGCCCGGCGTGGCGACGATGACCTCGACGCCGCGGCGCAGCGCCTCGATCTGGCGGCCCATGGACATGCCGCCGACAACGGTCTTCATCCGCAGCGACAGGCCGCGGCCGAGCGGCTCGAGGGCGTCGGTCACCTGCATGGCGAGCTCGCGGGTCGGCACCAGGACGACGGCGAGGGGGTGGCCCGGACGGGCCTTGGCGCCGGCGATGCGGGACATCATGGGCAGACCGAAGGCGAGCGTCTTGCCGGAGCCGGTCTGGCCACGGCCGAGAACGTCGTGACCGGCGAGAATGTCGGGGATCGTGGCCCGCTGGATGGGGAAGGGACTGTCGATGCCCGCACGGGAGAGACCGGTCACCAGCGGCTTCGGCAGACCGAGGAGGGTGAACTCGGACGGACCTGCGGGGGCCTGGGAAATCTCGGTGATGTCGGTGATTTCGGGCAGAACAGCGTCAAGCATGGTCACGAAGACTCGTGCCTTTCGATAGAAGAACGGGGCACGTCACTTCTGCGAAAGGACGAGCCTGGAACGCACGGCCTGAGGCCGCGCTGGATCAACACCCACATGAAGGGCGGTAGTGCGGTGCAAGTCGAGGCGCACCGCACGGGGCGGGTCTAGCTTACCCGCACGCAGTCAAACCACGATCAAGCATACCCGGCGTTCGCAGTGCCGGGTTCGGTCGGGGCGTCCGGCATGGGCCGGCCGCTTGTCCGTCGGTTGGAGTCAACACTCCGAGGCCGGGTTTTTCTTCCCGGCCTCGGAAATCCTCTCACACAATTGGCCACAGCCCGAACCGAGGGGGTGCGAGCCGTGCCGCGAAGTGCCGCTCAGACGTTGAAACCCAGCATCCGGAGCTGCTCGCGACCCTCGTCGCTGATCTTGTCCGGGCCCCACGGCGGGAGCCACACCCAGTTGATCTTGACGTCGGAGACCATGCCCTCCAGGGCCGAGTGCGCCTGGTCCTCGATGACGTCGGTCAGCGGGCAGGCCGCGCTGGTCAGCGTCATGTCGATGGTGGCGACCGGCAGGGCGGCCCCCTCGCCGCCCTCACCGGCCCCGTCGGCGGCGTCCAGGTGGAGCCCGTAGATCAGGCCCAGGTCGACGACGTTGATGCCGAGCTCGGGGTCCACGACGTCCTTGAGCGCCTCCATGACCTCGTCATGAGTGGCGTCACCGTCGTACGCCGTGGTGGGGGTCTCTACAGCCTTGCTCATTTGGTGCTCCTCACGACCGCGTCCTTGTAGGCCATCCACGCCAGTAGCGCGCACTTCACCCGGGCGGGGAACTTGGCGACCCCGGCGAAGGCGACGGCGTCGCCCAGCACGTCCTCGTCCGCCTCGATCTTTCCCCTGCCCTGCATGAGCCGGGTGAACTCCTCCACGACACCGAGGGTCTCGTCGACGGTCGAGCCGGTGGCCAGCTCGTGCAGCACGGAGGCCGCGGCCTGGCTGATGGAACAGCCCTGCCCGTCGTAGGAGACGTCCTCGACCTTGCCGCCGTCGCCCAGCTTCACGCGCATGGTGATCTCGTCACCGCACGTCGGGTTCACGTGGTGGACCTCGGCGTCGTACGGATCGCGGAGCCCCCTCCCCTGCGGGTGCTTGTAGTGCTCCAGGATCAACTCCTGGTACATGGACTCGGCGATCATAGGGTCGTGCTCACCTTCTCGTTCGCTGCGCCGTGCGCTCGTGCGTCGCCGGACGCCGTGCGGCGGGCGTCCGCCGCCCGCCGTCCGCCCGGACGCCGTCTCGACTGCTCGGGCATGGCTAGGCGAACACCTTCCGCACGTGGTGGAGGCCGCGGACCAGTGCGTCGATCTCGGCCGGTGTGTTGTAGAGGTAGAAGGACGCCCGCGTGGTCGCGGGAATCCCGAACCTGAGGTGGAGCGGGCGTGCGCAGTGGTGTCCCACGCGCACGGCCACCCCGAAGTTGTCATCCAGGATCTGCCCGACGTCGTGCGGGTGAATCCCCTCCAGGGTGAAGGAGACCGTACCGCCCCGGTCGGCGAGGTCCAGCGGGCCGACCACCCGCAGCCCGGGGATCTCCCCCAGCGCGCCGAGCGCGTACGCGGTGAGCTCGCGCTCGTGGCGCACGACGGCGTCCATCCCGATCTCCGACAGGTAGTCGACCGCGGCGCCGAGGCCGACGGCCTCGACGATCGGCGGGGTGCCCGCCTCGAACTTGTGCGGCGCGGGCGCGTAGGTCGAGCGGTCCATCCAGACCGCCTCGATCATCTCGCCGCCGCCCATGAACGGGGGCATCGCCTCGAGCAACTCGCCGCGGGCCCACAGCACGCCGATCCCCGAGGGGCCGACGACCTTGTGACCGGTGAAGGCGAGGAAGTCGACGCCCAGCGCGGCCACGTCCACCTGCTGGTGGGGCACCGACTGGGAGGCGTCGAGCATCATCAACGCGCCGACCTCGCGGACCCTGGCGAGCACCGGGGCGACCGGGTTCACCGTGCCCAGCACGTTCGACTGGTGCACGATCGAGACGATCTTCGTGCGCTCGGTGACGAGCTCGTCGAGGTTGGACAGGTCAAGGCGGCCCGAGTCGGTGACGGAGAACCACCGCAGGGTCGCGCCGGTGCGCTGCGCGAGCATCTGCCACGGCACGATGTTGGAGTGGTGCTCCATCTCCGAGACGACGATCTCGTCGCCGGGGCCGAGCCGGAAGCGGGGGTCCTCGCCGACGGGGTTGCCGAAGGCGTACGCCACCAGGTTGATCGCCTCGGAGGCGTTCTTGGTGAAGACGACCTCGTCGCGGTCGGGCGCGCCGATGAAGGCGGCGACCTTGTCGCGGGCGTTCTCGTACGCCTCGGTGGACTCCGCGCCCAGCACGTGCATGGCCCGGCCGACGTTGCTGTAGTGCATCGCCATGTGCTCGCGCATCGCCTCGACCACCTGGGTCGGCTTCTGCGCGGAGTTTCCCGAGTCGAGGTAGATCAGCGGCCTGCCGCCGGGAAGCTCACGGGAGAGGACGGGGAAATCCTTCCTGATCCTCTCCACGTCAAGGCCGGTGTCCATCAGGCGGACGCCTTCGTGTAGGCCTCGTAGCCCTCCGCCTCGAGCTTCTCCGCGAGCTCGGGGCCGCCCTGCTCCACGATCCGCCCGGCGGAGAAGACGTGGACGAAGTCCGGCTTCACATAGCGCAGGATGCGGGTGTAGTGGGTGATGAGCAGCACACCGGTCTCGCCGGAGCGGAAGCGGTTGATGCCCTCGGAGACCACGCGCAGCGCGTCGACGTCGAGGCCCGAGTCGGTCTCGTCCAGGACGGCGATCTTCGGCTTGAGCAGCTCCAGCTGAAGGATCTCGTGGCGCTTCTTCTCACCGCCGGAGAAGCCCTCGTTCACGTTGCGCTGGGCGAAGGCCGCGTCGATGGACAGGGCGTCCATGCCGGACTTGAGGTCCTTGGCGAACTCGCGGAGCTTGGGAGCCTCGCCGCGGATGGAGGTGACGGCGGTGCGCAGGAAGTTGGAAACGCTGACGCCGGGGACCTCGACCGGATACTGCATCGCGAGGAACAGGCCGGCGCGGGCGCGCTCGTCGACCGTGAGCTCCAGCAGGTCGACCCCGTCGAGCAGGACCTGGCCGCTCGTGATGGTGTACTTGGGGTGGCCCGCGATCGCGTACGCGAGCGTGGACTTGCCCGAGCCGTTGGGACCCATGATGGCGTGGGTCTCGCCGGCCCGCACGGTCAGGTTCACGCCGCGCAGGATCTCCTTGTCGGCGACGGTGACGTGCAGGTCGCGGATCTCCAGGGTGGACCCCGAGGGGACTCGGCTCGTGTCAGACACTTTATGACTCCTTCGAGAGCGAGACGAGGACGTCATCGCCGTCGATCTTCACTCGGTATACGGGAACGGGCTTGTTGGCGGGCGGGCCGGTGGGCTTGCCCGAGCGCAGGTCGAAGCACGAGCCGTGCAGCCAGCACTCCAGGGTGCCGTCGTAGACCTCCCCCTCGCTGAGTTTCACCTCGGCGTGGGAGCACACGTCGTGCAGCGCGTGGACCTCCTCGCCCTGGCGGACCAGGGCGACGGGGGTGCCGTCGACCTCAAGGCCGATGACTCCCTCGTCGGGGATGTCCGCGAGCTTGCAGACCTTCTCGAACGTCACTTCTCAAGCTCCGCCTCGACCCGGGCGAGCACCCGCTCGCGAAGCTCGGGAACCTCGATCTTCTCCAGCAGCTGCGCGAAGAAGCCCCTGATGACGAGTCGGCGCGCGTCCTCGAAGGGGATGCCGCGGGCCTGGAGGTAGAAGATGTGCTCGTCGTCGAGGCGGCCCGAGGCGCTGGCGTGGCCGGCCCCGGCGACCTCGCCGGTGAGGATCTCCAGGTTGGGCACCGAGTCGGCGCGGGCGCCGTCGGTGAGCAGCAGGTTGCGGTTGAGCTCGTAGGTGTCGGTGCCCTCGGCCTCGACCCGGATGATGACGTCGCCGATCCAGACCGCGTGGGCGTCGGTGCCCTGCAGCGCGCCGCGGTAGTCGACGTTGCTGCGGCAGCCGGGCTTGGAGTGGTCGACGAGCAGGCGGTGCTCCAGGTGCTGGCCGGCGTCGACGAAGTAGAGGCCGTTCAGCTCGGCGTCGCCGCCGGGGCCGGAGTAGGCGACCGACGGTGACAGTCTGACCAGGTCGCCGCCGAGGGTGACCACGAAGCCGCGGAAGGTCGCGTCCTTGGCCAGCAGGGCGTGGTGGTGGGAGACGTGCACGGCGTCGTCGGCCCAGTCCTGCA
Organism: Streptosporangium sp. NPDC049046; assembly: GCF_040649155.1. Lineage (NCBI taxonomy): Bacteria > Bacillati > Actinomycetota > Actinomycetes > Streptosporangiales > Streptosporangiaceae > Streptosporangium > Streptosporangium sp. NPDC049046. The sequence goes on from NZ_JBEZEZ010000005.1 coordinate 241,508, forward strand.
GGCTGACGACCTTGAGCGTGGCGCCCTCGCCCACGACGAACTCGACGTTGTCGGCGTAGACGGCACTGCCCTGGTGGTCGAGCACGACCACGGCCTCGGCCATCGGCTCCAGCCGCACGACCGTGTGGCCGTACGCGGTGCCCTCGCCGGAGCCGAGGAAGGTGATCACGGTCGGCTTGGAGGCGACCGCCTCGCGCGAGACCGTGAGCACGGTGGCCTTCTCGAAGGAGGAGTAGGCCTGGGCGCTCACCCGGTCGGCGGGCACGTAGGCCTTACCGACCCGCTCGTCGTCGCGGCCGACGGTCTCCACGGTGACCTCGGGGGCGGCGTCGACGTGCACGACCACGTTCGCCGAGGCCGCGGCGCCCTCGTGCAGACCCTTGAGCCGGGAGAGCGGGGTGAAGCGCCACTCCTCCTCCCTGCCGGTCGGTACCTCGAAGTCGGCCACGTCGTACGAGGCCTTCTCGTGGAGGGTCGACAGGGGCTTTCCTGTGTCGAGACCCATCAGCCGACGGCCCCTTCCATCTGCAGCTCGATCAGACGGTTCAGCTCCAGGGCGTACTCCATCGGGAGCTCGCGGGCGATCGGCTCCACGAAGCCCCGGACGATCATCGCCATCGCCTCGTCCTCACCCAGACCGCGGCTCATCAGGTAGAAGAGCTGGTCGTCGGAGACCTTGGAGACGGTGGCCTCGTGCCCCATGGAGACGTCGTCCTCGCGCACGTCCACGTAGGGGTAGGTGTCGGAGCGGCTGATCTGGTCGACGAGGAGCGCGTCGCACTTGACGGTGCTGGCGCTGCCGTGAGCGCCCTCCTCGATCTGGACCAGGCCGCGGTAGGAGGTGCGGCCGCCGCCGCGGGCGACGGACTTGGAGATCACCGAGGAGCTGGTGTTCGGCGCGAGGTGCACCATCTTGGCCCCGGCGTCCTGGTGCTGGCCCTCACCGGCGAAGGCGACGCTGAGGGTCTCGCCCTTGGCGTGCTCACCCATGAGGTAGACGGCCGGGTACTTCATGGTGACCTTGGAGCCGATGTTGCCGTCGACCCACTCCATGGTCGCGCCCTCGTACGCCACGGCGCGCTTGGTGACGAGGTTGTAGACGTTGTTCGACCAGTTCTGGATGGTCGTGTAACGGCAGCGCGCACCCTTCTTCACGATGATCTCCACGACGGCGCTGTGGAGCGAGTCGGAGGAGTAGATCGGCGCGGTGCAGCCCTCGACGTAGTGGACGTAGGAGTTCTCGTCCACGATGATCAGGGTCCGCTCGAACTGGCCCATGTTCTCGGTGTTGATCCGGAAGTAGGCCTGGAGCGGGATCTCCACGTTGACGTTCGGCGGCACGTAGATGAAGCTGCCGCCGCTCCAGGTGGCCGTGTTCAGCGCGGCGAACTTGTTGTCGCCGACGGGGATCACGGTCCCGAAGTACTCCTTGAAGATCTCCTCGTGCTCCTTGAGGGCGGTGTCGGTGTCGACGAAGATGACACCCTTCTCCTCAAGGTCCTCACGGATCTTGTGGTAGACCACCTCGGACTCGTACTGGGCGGCGACGCCGGCGACCAGGCGCTGCTTCTCCGCCTCGGGGATGCCGAGCTTGTCGTAGGTGCTCTTGATGTCTTCCGGCAGGTCCTCCCAGGAGGCGGCCTGCTTCTCCGTCGAGCGCACGAAGTACTTGATGTTGTCGAAGTCGATGCCGCTGAGGTCGGAACCCCAGTTGGGCATGGGCTTCTTGCCGAAAAGGCGCAGCCCCTTCAGACGAAGGTCCAGCATCCACTCCGGCTCGCTCTTCAGCGCGGAGATGTTGCGGACGACCTCTTCGGACAGGCCACGCCGGGCCGTCGCTCCCGCGGCGTCCGAGTCGGCCCAGCCGAACTTGTAATTCCCGAGGCCTTCCAGCTCCGGGCGGTCGGTGACAGTCACCTTCCGGTCTCCTTGCTCGATGTGTCGATCGTTTCGTGGATTGCCGGCGATCGCGCCGGATCGGGTGCCGGGGAGTCTCCTGCGCCCGGCCCCGGTGCTCTGTGAGGGCTGACGTGCGTGGTGCACACGCCGTCGCCGTGGGCGATGGTCGCGAGCCGCTGCACGGGGGTGCCGAGGATGCGCGCGAACGCCTCCGTCTCGGCCTCGCACAGCTGCGGGAACTCCGCGGCCACGTGCGCGACCGGGCAGTGGTGCTGGCACAGCTGCTCGCCGCCGAGGCTCGCCTTGCTCGCCGAGGCGGCGTAGCCGTCGGCCGACAGCGCCTCGGCGAGGACACGGACCCGCTGGTCGGCGGGGACCTCGCTCATCCTCGGTCTCAGGCGGTCGACCAGGCCGGCCACCTGGGAGTGGGCGAACTCGGCCACGGCCTCGGGACCCACGCGCTCGGCCAGGAAGCGCAGCGCGCTCCCGGCGAGGCCGTCGTAGGCGTGCTCGAAGGCGCTGCGGCCGGCGTCGGTTATCGCGAACAGCTTCGCCGGTCGCCCGCGCCCGCGCTGGCCTCGCGGCCTCGCGGTGCGGGCCTCGGCCATCCCCTCGGCCAGCAGGGCGTCGAGATGCCTGCGGACGGCGGCGGGGGTGAGGCCGAGCCGCTCGCCGAGGGCGGCGGCGGTGATGGGCCCGTGTTCCAGGATGAGCCGGGCGACACGCGCTCGCGTGCTGCGCTCGGCGGACACGCCGGAGGGCCGCGCGATGGCGGCTCCCTCGGTGTCCTGCATCCCGGTCACGTATTTCACAACATCAGTGTGCCGTAATTGCTTCCCGAGTTACAAACCCGATGTACGGTCGTCCGGAATGTGGTTCATCACGCAGGTAAGGCTTACCTAAGCTGGGGAAACGCTCCGCGCGGTCCCACGCAGCCCGGCGAAGGCGGCGAGCGCGGCGAGGGTGAAACCGGCCAGCACGACGGCCATCGGCAGTGCGGATCCCTCCCCGCCCAGCCCCACCAGCGGTGCGGCGACGGCGCCGAGCGCGAACTGCAGCACGCCCGTCAGCGCGGCCGCGCTACCGGCGATCCGCGCGGGCTGACCGGCCAGGGCGAGCGCGCCGCTGCCCGGCAGGACGAGGCCCGCCCCGCACATCATCGTGAACAGCGCGGTGACCAGCACCGGCAGCGGCAGGTGGAACAGGGCCGCGGCGAGCACCCCGGCGGCTCCGGCCACGCCCAGGAACAGCCCGGCGAGAATGAGCCGGGCCGGGTCCAGGCGCCCGGCGAGGCGCCCGCCGACCTGGGCGGCGATGGTCAGGCCCAGCGCGTTCAGCCCGAACACCAGCGAGAAGGTCTGCGCCGAGGTGCCGTAGACGTCCTGGAGCACGAAGGGCGACCCGGAGATGTAGGCGAACATGGCCGCGAAGTTCAGCCCTCCGGCGAGGGTCGCGGCCATGAAGGGGCGGTCGCGGAGCAGGTGCCAGAAGGTGGTGAGGGTGTGCCTGAGCCCGCCCCTCTCACGCCGCTCGGCGGGAAGCGTCTCGCGTACCCCGGACAGCGCGAAGACCAGCAGCAGCAGGCCCGCGACGCTCAACGCGACGAACACGCCCCGCCAGGAGGTGTGGGCGAGCAGTTGCGCGCCCGCGATCGGGGCGAGGATCGGGGCGAGGCCGGTCACGAGCATGAGGGTGGCGAAGATGCGGGCGATGGCCGCCCCCTCGTACAGGTCGCGGACGATCGCGCGGACGATCACCAGCGCGGCGCCGCCCGCGATGCCCTGGAGCAGGCGGAAGCCGACCAGCCCGTACACCGAGGGCGAGAAGGCGCACAGCAGGGAGGCCGCGGCGTAGGCGGCGATGCCGATCAGGAGCGGGCCCCGGCGTCCGCGCGTGTCGCTGATCGGGCCCGCGATGACCTGCCCGACCGAGAATCCGATGAGGCAGGCGGTGAGGGTGAGCTGCACCTGTGCCTGCCCGCTGCCCAGGTCGGCGGCGATGGAGGGGAAGGCGGGAAGATACATGTCGATCGCGAGAGGGCCGACCGCCGACAGCGCTCCCAGGATGGCGAGCAACAGTCCCCTGCGCCGTACGATCGGCGCCACCTCCGGCTCGACGGCGGCCGCGGTCATACCCGTATCCCCTTTTTCGCAGGCTACGCCCCCACTGACGGGCGATGACGGCCCACAGGGGCCGAAGCGTCCCAACCAACAACCGGTCACCCGAATTCCTGCTTTTCGGAAATTTCCTCGAAAAAACCTTTAGGTGTGAACGGAGGGCGGCCGGGCGCCGCGCGGGAAACGGGTTCCCGGCGGCCGCGGACGCGTGGTCCGGGAGCGTGACCGGCGGGCGCGGTCCCTAAACTCGTGGCCATGGACTCCCCAGCCGTCGAGATCGTCGACCTGGTCAAAAGATACGGCGGGACGACCGCGATCGACGGCCTGACCTTCAACGCCGCCCGCGGCGCGGTCACCGCGGTGCTGGGCCCCAACGGGGCCGGCAAGACCTCCACCCTGGAGATCTGCGAGGGGTTCCGCCGGGCCGACGGCGGCACCGTTCGGGTGCTCGGGCTCGACCCGTCGAGGCCGGAACTGCGGGCCAGGGTCGGGGTGATGCTCCAGGCGGGCGGCGTTCCCCCCGCGTCCCGCTGCGGGCAGTGGCTGCGGCTGATGGCCCGCTTCCACGCCCACCCGCTCGACCCCGCGGCGCTGCTGGAACGGCTGGGGCTGAGCGAACACGCCCGCACCCCGTACCGCAGGCTCTCCGGCGGCCAGCAGCAGCGCCTGTCACTGGCCGGAGCGGTCATCGGCCGCCCGGAGCTGGTCTTCCTTGACGAGCCGACCGCGGGCCTGGACCCGCAGGCCAGGCACGCCTGCTGGGAGCTGGTGAAGGACCTGCGTTCCAGCGGGGTCTCGGTGGTGCTCACCACCCACCACATGGACGAGGCGGAGAGACTCTCCGACCAGATCGTGATCATCGACCGCGGCAGGGTCGTCGCCGAGGGCACGCCCTCCTCCCTCACCGGCGCCGAGCGGCAGCTGCGCTTCCGCGCCCGCCCCGGCCTCTGCTTGGACGAGTTGCTCGCCGCCCTGCCCGCCGGCAGCACGGCCAAGGAGTCGCCGGCCGGGCACTACATCATCGAGGGGCAGGTCGTACCCGGCCTCCTGGCCACGGTGACGACCTGGTGCGCCGCCGAGGGCGTGACCGCCGACGACCTCAGCATCGAGCGGCGCACCCTGGAGGACGTCTTCCTGGAGCTGACCGGGCGTGAGCTCCGGTGACGCCCTCGAAACCCAGACCGCAGGAGAGCCCAATGATGACGACCCTGGACCTCACGCCGGCCCCCGGAGCCGCGCCGCTGGGCCGGATGGTGGCGGCCCAGGCGGGAGCGGAGATCCGGGCGATGCTCCGCAACGGCGAGCAGCTGCTGCTCACGATGATCATCCCGGTGCTGCTGCTCGTCGGCCTCTCCTCCGCCCCGATCATCGACGTGGGCGGCGGTTCCCGGATCGGCTTCATGACCCCCGGCGTGCTCGCGCTCGCCGTGATGTCCACCGCCTTCACCGGGCAGGCCATCGCGACGGGCTTCGAGCGCCGCTACGGCGTGCTGAAGCGGCTGGGCGCGACCCCGCTGTCGCGGACCGGGCTGATGCTGTCCAAGACGCTCGCGGTGATCGCGGTGGAGGTCGTCCAGGTGACGGTCATCTGCGCGGTGGCACTCGCCCTGGGCTGGCACCCCACGGGCTCGCCGCTCGCGGTCCTGGCGCTCATCGTGCTGGGCACCGCCGCGTTCAGCGGGCTCGGCCTGCTGATGGCGGGGACGCTGCGCGCCGAGGCCACGCTCGCCGCGGCGAACCTCGTCTACCTGCTCCTGCTCGCCTGCGGCGGGGTCGCCTTCCCGCTGGCGAGGTTTCCCGAGGCGGTGCGGCCGGTGCTGGAGCTGCTGCCGATCTCGGCGCTGACCGGAGGGCTCCGCGCGGTCCTGAGCGACGGCACGGGAGCACCGCTCGCCGCCGTGGCGATCCTCGCGGCGTGGGCGGCCGTGTCGCTCTTCCTCACCTCCCGGACGTTCCGCTGGGAGTGACCCGCCCGGAAACCGGTTACCAGGGATCGCCTAAATCGGGAATTTCTCCACCTATCACCGCAAAAGATCAACCAGAATGATCGCCAAGATCTACCATCCTCCAGGTGATCATTACCGGAACGCGATCTTCATCCCGTCCAGCGACACGACATACGGGGCGAATTTGGCCAACTCTGGCCATGGGGATCGTTGCCACGCTTGTCTCCGTCGCGGGCTCGTCCACGGTCTCCCAGTCGGGGGACGAACTCGCCACTCTCAGCGCGGCCCGCCGCGGCGCCGCGGGACTCTGGGAGCTGGCCCAGCACATCGACGGGCACTTCCTGCCCTACTACGCCTTCATGCACCTGTGGCTGGAGTTCGGGCAGGCCGAGTGGTGGATGCGCCTGCCCTCGGCGCTCGCGACCGGCGCGGCCACCGCGCTCATCGCCGACCTGGGCCGCCGGCTGAGCTCGCAGCCCGCCGGACTGGCCGCCGCCGCCGTCTACGTCTTCCTGCCCTCGGTCTCCTACCACGGGCAGAACATCCGCTCCTACGCGTTCGCCGCCGCCGCGGCGGTCCTGGCCACCTGGACGCTGTACCGGGCGATCGAGGAGCCGGGGCGGCGCGGCGCCTGGTGGAGATACGCGGCCGCCGTCGCGCTGCTGGGCTGCACGCAGGTGTTCGCGCTGCTCGTCCTCGCCGCCCACCTGCTCGCGGTCGGGACGTACGGGCGGGGCGTCCTGCCCAGGGTGCTCGCCTGCATGGCCGTTGGCTGCGTCCCGGGGGCCGTCTGGACGGCGGTCGGCTTCGCCGAGCGGCACGCGATCAGCTGGATCACCCTGCCGGGACCCGACGTGTTCCTCGCCCTGCCCAAGATGGCCGGGGGCACCGCCCTGGCCGGGTGCGTGGTGCTCGCCGTCGCCGCCGCCGCTCCGTTCCTGGGCTGGAGACACGGCGCCGACCGGCTCTGGATCGTCCTGCTCGGCTCCTGGGCGATTCTGCCGCCCCTGCTGCTGTTCACCCTGTCCCACCTGGTCTCGCCGGTCTACGTCGACCGCTACCTGTTCGCGACGGTGCCCGCGTACGCGCTGCTCGCCGGGCTCACCCTCGCCGCGCTGCCTCACCTGGTCACCGGGATCGCGCTGGCGGGCGTCCTGGCGGCCGGGCTCCCCGGCCAGCTGGACCTGCGCGGGGAGGACGGGCACCACGAGAACTTCCCCCGGGCGGTACGGATCCTCGCGAGCGAGGGCCGGCCGGGGGACGCCCTCCTCTACGGACGTTCCTCCCTGCGCGAGGGCTTTCGCTACTACGACCGGACGCGGCACGGCGGTAAAGGGCTGCCCGACGACGTGCTGCTCGCCGGGCCCGCGCCCCTGTCCCACTCCTTCGGTTACCCGGAGCGCTCCGACGTGGCCGCCGCCGTGGCCGGGCGCGAACGGGTCTGGGTGATCTGGCGGGGCGGGTCGGAGGCGGCCTCGCGCGTCGGCCGGGTGATCACCCTGGTCAAGGAGGGATTCGTCCGGGCCAGGTCCTGGCGGACGGGTCGGGTACCCGGCATGACCGTCGCGCTCTACACCCGCGCGCCGGACGCCGGACGCCGCACGACCGGCGAGACTCCCCTTCCCTGACAGTGAGGATGGAGGTGAACGCCTCCCGGTGAGGTCCGGCTCGTCGCCTGACGAACCATGGGAGCGTCCTTCCGGCGGAGGGCGAACCGTCGGAAGCCCCTCCACGGGGTCGTCGCACGTCCCGGCCCGCCACCGATCAGGTGCCGTCTCACATCACGGACAGCCGTGAAAACGACGACCTCGACAAGTAAGGTGTCATATGTTGTTTTGCACATGACCAAGGAGAGTCGTGACCGCCGATGCCCTGCACGGGCCCGCCGAGCCGTACAAGCCGAGGCTGCCCAGGCCCGGAACGCTGCTGAGAGCGGCCTCCGACGCCATCCCGCCGTCCGGTCTGGTGCTGCTGGCCATCATGTCGGTGCAGGTGGGCGCGGGCCTGGCCAAGGACCTGTTCTCCCAGCTGCCGCCGAGCGCCGTGGTGTTCCTGCGGATCGCGACAGGTGCCCTGATCCTGGGAGCGGTCGTCAGACCCCGGTTGCGCGGCCTGTCCAGGGCGGACATCGGCGCCGGGGTGGCGTTCGGCGTGACGCTGGGCGTGATGAACCTGTCGTTCTACGAGGCGCTGGCCCGGCTGCCGATGGGCATCGCGGTGGCGATCGAGTTCCTCGGCCCGCTCGGCGTCGCGGTGGCGGCCTCGCGCCGCCGCCTCGACCTGTTCTGGGTGGTGCTCGCCGGGTCGGGCGTGGTGCTGCTCGCCCCGTGGGGCGGGGCCGCCTCCAGGATCAGCTGGGCCGGGATCGCCTTCGCCCTGGTGGCGGCGGTCTGCTGGGCCGGCTACATCCTGTTGTCGGCCTCGGTCGGCCGGCGCTTCCCCGGAACGAGCGGCCTCGCCCTGGCGATGATCGTCTCCTGCCTGCTGGTCGCCCCCGTCGGGATCGCCTCGGGTGGCGCCGACCTGCTCCAGCCCGAGCTGCTGCTGATCGGGCTCGGGGTGGGACTGCTGTCGTCGGTCATCCCCTACTCGATCGAGCTGGAGGCGCTGCGCAGGATGCCCAAACGGGTCTTCGGCATCCTGATGAGCATGGAGCCCGCGATGGCCGCGCTGGCCGGGCTGCTGATCCTGGGCGAGGTGCTCCAGATGCGCGAGTGGGCCGCCATCGGCTGCGTGGTCATCGCCAGCGTCGGCGCCACCCGCAGCACCGGCTGAACTCTCGGGTCCCACGCCACCGATTCGGCGACGGCGCCACCCACGGCTCTTCCGACCCGCCCCGACGCTTCTCCGGACATGGCCCCGGCACAGAGGTGAGACGCCGGTGGAGCCGGTGCGATGCCTCGACGAGAATCCTCTCGGGTGGGCCACCGGACTGAGGCGGGAACCCTCACGGGCGGCCGCGGATCCCCGCGTTCACGACGTTCACGAGGGGGAGGATGTCAATCCTCGGGCTGCCCCGGCCGGCTCGCCCAGATGCCGCGGACGTGCCGGATGTGGTCGCGCATCAGCCGCTCGGCGCCGCTCGCGTCCCCCTCCGACAGCAGCGCGAGCAGCGTGAGGTGCTCTCGGGCGGAGTCGGCGAGGACGCCTTGCCGGTGCAGGGAGGACAGGCCGTACAGACGGGCCCGGTTGCGCAGGTCGCGCACCACCTCCACGAGGCGGGAGTTGCCCGCCAGGGCGAGCAGGTCCAGGTGGAAGCGGATGTCGGCGTCGACGTACGCGAGCAGGTCGCCACGCTCGGCGGCGTCGACGATCGCCTGGGCGAGCGGGCGCAGTGTCTCGAAGCTCGGTGCGCGCCCGGCGTCGGCCAGCTGGGCCACCGTGGGCACCTCGATGAGCCTGCGGATCTCGGTCAGCTCGTCCAGATCCCTGTCGGACAGCTCCGTGACCCGGAAGCCCTTGTTGCGTACCGCCTCGACCAGGCCCTCCTTGGCCAGGTCGAGCATGGCCTCGCGCACCGGGGTCGCCGAGACGCCGAACTGGGCGGCGAGCACCGGGGCCGAGTAGACCATGCCCGGCCTCATCTCACCGGTGATCAGGGCCGCCCTGAGCGCGTGGGCCACCTGCTCCCGCAGGCTCTGCCGCTCGCTCACGGGCGGCAGGTCGAGCCGGCCGTCCGCCCTAGGAGCCATACCGGAGCCTCTCGCGTCGCTCACGTCCACGCCTGATCGGCGGAACCCGCCACCCTCCCATCCTCCCAGGCCATCCGCCTGCCTCCGAACACCCGGGGGCCGATCCGCGGGGTACGGCGCCGACGGCGGACCCGCCGGTCACCCGCGTTCGCTCCCCCCGGTTCCGCCGAGGTAGGCCTCGACCACCCGGGGGTCCCGGCGCAGCTCGGCTGCGGGCCCTTCCAGGACGCACTCCCCGCTCTCGATCACGTAGCCGCGGTGGGCGATCCCGAGGGCGGCGACGGCGTTCTGCTCGACGAGCAGCACCGAGGTGCCCTGGGCGTTGACGCCCGCGATGAGCTCCATGATCGAGGCGACCACCAGGGGCGCCAGCCCCATGGAGGGCTCGTCGAGCAGCAGCAGCCGAGGGCCCGTGACGAGCGCCCTGCCGATCGCGAGCATCTGCTGCTCACCGCCCGACAGCGTGCCGCCCTGCTGTGCGCGCCGCTCGGCCAGGCGCGGCAGCAGTTCGTAGACGCGGTCGATCCGCGCGCGGATCTCCGCCTGGTCGCGGACCAGGTAGCCGCCCAGCTGGAGGTTCTCGTGGACGCTGAGCGTGCTGAAGATCCTGCGGCCCTCCGGCACGTGCACCAGGCCGCGCGCGGTGATCCTGTGCGGTTTCCGCCCAGTGATCTCCTTCCCTTCGAAGAGCACCCTGCCGCCACTGGGCCGCAGCAGTCCCGAGACCGCGCAGAGCGTGGTGGTCTTGCCCGCGCCGTTGTTGCCCAGCAGCGCGACGATCTCGCCTTCGGCGACGCCGAGGGACAGTCCGCGCAGGGCGTGTACGCCGCCGTAGTGAACGTCCAGCCCGTCGATGTCAAGCATCGGCGTCTCCCCCGGCCGCGTCACCCGTCGCGTTGTTCTTCGCGTTGTCCTTCGCGTTGTTCTTCGCGCTGTCCTTGCCCGTGCCCTCTTCGACCGCGCCGTCCTTCTCCGTGGTCGTGGCTTCGCCGGTCCCGTCGTTCGCGGAGGTGTCACCACCGAGGTATGCCTCGATGACGGCCGGATCTCGCCGGACGTCCTCGGGGCGGCCGTCGGCGATCTCCCTGCCGAAGTTGAGCACGACCACGCGTTCCGAGACCTCCATGACCAGGCCCATGTCGTGTTCGATGAGCACGATCGCCACCCCCAGCGCCTGGATGCGCCGGATCAGGTCGAGCATCTCGGCCTTCTCGCCGTGATTGAGCCCGGCCGCGGGCTCGTCGAGCAGCAGCAGGTCGGGGCGCCGGGCGAGGGCACGAGCGATCTCGGTGCGGCGCTGCTCCCCGTAGGGAAGGTTCCTCGCCTGTCCGTACCTGTCGCCGCGCAGGCCGACGAAGTCCAGCCAGTGATGGGCCTGCTCGGTGCACTCGCGCTCGGAGCGCCGGTAGCGCGGGGTGTGCAGCAGGGCGTCCAGGACGCTCTGGCGCAGCCACAGGTGCGATCCCGCGCGTACGTTGTCCAGGACCGACAGCTCGCCGAACAGCCGCAGGTTCTGGAAGGTCCGCGCGACGCCCAGACCCGCGATCGCCGAGGGCCGCAGCCCCGGCAGGTCCCTGCCGCGCAGGGTGATCCGGCCCGAGGTCGGCCGGTAGAAGCCGGTGACGCAGTTGAACGCCGACGTCTTGCCCGCCCCGTTGGGCCCGATCACGGAGACGATCTCCGCCTCGCGCACCGAGAACGACAGGCCGTCGATCGCCACCAGCCCGCCGAAGGTCAGGCGCAGGTCGGTCACGCTCAGCAGGCTCACGGGACCTCCTTGGAACGGGCCGGCCAGATCCCCTGCGGCCGCAGGATCATGAAGGCGATGAGCAGTACGCCGAACAGGAAGAACCGGTAGTCGGCGAGGTCGCGCAGGATCTCCGGCAGGATGCTGATCACCACGGCCCCGACGACGACGCCGGGCGTCGATCCCATGCCTCCCAGGACCACGGCCATGAGCACCAGCGCCGACGACAGGAAGGTGAAGCTGCCCGGTGAGATGGCCGACAGCTGCGCGGCGAACAGCACCCCGGCCATGCCGCCCCAGACCGCGCCCGCGATGTAGGCGGCGAGCTTGACCCGGTAGGTGTGCACGCCCATCGCCTCGGCGGCGTCCTCGTCCTCCCGGACGAAACGCCAGGCCCTGCCCAGGCGGGAGCGGCCCAGCCGCGCCGCGCCGAGGACGGCGAGCGAGACGACGACCACGGTGAGGTAGTAGAAGAGCACCGGGCTCTCGACCAGATGCGGGATGCCGTAGATCCCCGAGGGGCCACCGGTGACGTCCAGGTTGTTGGCGGTGATCCGGATGATCTCACCGAAGCCGAGGGTGACGATGGCCAGATAGTCGCTGCGCAGGCGCAGGGTGGGTGCGCCGATCACGATCCCCGCGATGACCGTGGCCACGAGCACTGCGGGGATCGTGGCCGGCAGTGGCAGGTCGAAGCGGGTGGCCAGCACGCCGCTGGTGTAGGCGCCGACCGCGAAGAAGGCGACGTACCCCAGGTCGAGCAGGCCGCAGTAGCCGACCACGATGTTCAGCCCGGCGGCGAGCATCACGGCGATGGCCGCGCTGGTCATGACCGACAGCGCGTACGGCGTGGCGTTGACGAAGGGCGCCAGCAGCGCGATCAGCAGCCCGGCGAGCCCGGCCCACCGGTTCTGCATCAGCTTCGACGCCCTGCTGGGCGGTGAGTCGGTGCCGAGGCGGCGGACCTTGGTCGTCGTGGCTCCCGCGGGCCCGGCAGGCCCGGTGGGTCCGGTGGGTCCGGTGGGTCCGGCGGTCCCGGTCATACCCGCTCCGTGACGCGCTCGCCGAGCAGGCCGGTTGGCCGCACCGTCAGGAACAGGATCAGCACCCCGAAGGCGAACACGTCACGCCACTCACCGCCCAGCCAGAACGTGCCGAACGACTCCAGCAGCCCGAGCAGCAGACCGCCGAGCATCGTGCCCGGGATGTTGCCGATGCCCCCGATGACGGCCGCCGTGAAGGCCTTGAGCCCGATCAGGAAGCCCATCATGAAATCGATCTTGCCGTAGTAGGCACCGGCCATCACGCCCGCGGCCCCCGCGAGCGCCGAGCCGATGAAGAAGGTGCGGGAGATCACCGCGTTGACGTCGATGCCCATCAGCGCGCTGGTGCGCGGGTCCAGCGCGATGGCCCGCATCGCCCTGCCCTCGCGGGTGCGGGTGACCAGCAGGTTGAGCCCGGCCATGAGGAGCACCGCCACGCCGATCAGGACGATCTGCTGCACGGTGAGCCGGGCCCCGAGGATCTCCAGCGAGGTGCCACCCAGCCGTACCGGGTAGACCCGCGGGTCGGCCCCGGCCACCGCGCGCATCCCGTACTCCAGCGCGAAGGAGGCCCCGACCGCGGTGATCAACAGGGACAGCCTCGGGGCGCGGCGGAGCGGGCGGTAGGCGATCCGCTCCAGGGCCACCCCGGCCAGGCCGGTGGCGACCATGGTCGCCAGGAGCACCGCGAGCAGCAGCGGCAGTGCCATCGAGGAGGACACGCCGCCGACCGCGCCGAGGATGGCGAAACCGGCGAACGCGCCGAGCATGTACAGGTCGCCGTGGGCGAAGTTGAGCAGCTTGATGATCCCGTAGACCATGCTGTACCCCAGGGCGACCAGGGCGTAGAACGAGCCGACGAACAGCCCGTTCCAGACGAGCTGCGTCATTTAAGGGCGTCCTGCAGGGCGAACTTGTCGTCCTTGACGACGAGGATCTGGAAGCCGCCGTTCGCCAGGGTGTGCTCGGGAGTGAACTTCAGCGGCCCGGAGAACATCGAGAAGCCGTCGATCGCCTCAAGCGCCGCGATGACCTTGTCGCCGTCGGTGGCGCCCGCCTTGGTGACCGCCTCGGCGGCGAGCCGCACCGCGTCGTAGGCCTGGTTGGAGTACGGGCCCGGCTCGGAGGAGTACTTCTTCTGGTACGCCTCGATCCAGCCCTCGGCGCCCTGGAGGGTGTCGGGCGTCTGGGTCATCGTCGCGTACAGGCCCTCGGCGGCCTCGTCTCCGGCGATCTCGACCAGCTTGGGGGAGACCGAGCCGTCGCCCACCATGATGGAGTCCTTGTATCCGGCCTGCCGGAGCTGACGCGCGATCAGGCCGCCCTCCTGGAAGTAGCCGGTCCAGTAGACGAAGTCGGGCTTCTTGGCCAGCACGTTGGTGATGTTGGCGCTGTAGTCGCTCTCCTTCGGGGTGACCGCCTCGGTGATCACGGCCTCGGCTCCGCCGGGGGCCTCCAGGAGTGCCTGGGTGCGCAGCGCGATGTCCTTGGAGTAACTGGTGTTGTCGTGCATGAGCGCGACGCTCTTGGAACCCTGCTTGGTGATCCACTTCTCAGCGGCCGCGGCCTGCTGGGAGCCCGTGCCGTTGATCAGGAAGACGTGCTTGAGCTTCTGGTCGACCAGCTCCTGGGAGTTGGCGGCCGGGATGATCATCGGGATCCCCGCCTTGCCGAAGATCGGCAGGGTGGGGAGCGTCGCACCGGAGCAGTAACCGCCCACCGAGACGTCGATCCCCTCGGTGACCAGCTTGTTCGCGCCCGCCGCCGCGGACTGGGCGTCGCAGGCGTCGTCGGCGGTCTTCAGCTCCAGCCGTCGGCCGAGCACACCACCCTTGGCGTTGATCTCGTCGATCGCGAGCTGCGCCGCGTTGCTCATGTAGGGGCCGATCGCGGCCTCGCTGCCCGACTGCGGGATCAGCATGCCGAGGACGATCGGCTCGTCCTTCTCCGCGGTCGCCTGGCCCGCGCCTCCGTCACCGAGCAGCCCCTGGCCGCATCCGGTGACCAGGAGACCGAGGGCGGCCAGCGACGTGAAGCACTTCAGGGGGGTGGCACGCATGTGCGGCTCCTCACATCTAGTGATGTGTGATATTGCACGTGTAATGCAAGGACACGTCAAGGGCCGAAACAAGACCGTTAACGTTGGGACGCCGTTTCCCCTCGACGCGGGACCCGGCGCGGGGAGCATCGGAAACGGAGACGTATTCGCAGTTCAGATGGCATGGATCGGTCCGGTGCCCCCTCTCGGTGAAACCCGGTGCTCTCGGGACGCCGATCGTGGGCTCCTCACGCGGAGTGGCCTCCGACCGGCGGGATCGGCGGATCCGGCGGAAGACACCGCGGCCGGTCAGGCGATGGTCCGGATCCCCCCCCGGGAGGCCTCCGCCGACATTCCCACCGTCGGACGGCGAACCGGATCCCTGCCCGGGTCGAAGTCGTCAGAGTCGTCAGAGGAGGAAACCTCCGGGGAACGGGTCGCGGGGGTCGAGGAAGTACTGGGCGGTGCCGGTGACCCACGCACGCCCGGTGATCGTGGGAACCACCGCGGGCAGGCCCCCCACCTCCGTCCGGGCCACGAGCCGCCCGACGAAGCGGGTGCCGATGAACGACTCGTTCACGAAGCCGGTCTCCAGAGGCAGCTCGCCCCTGGCGTGCAGCTGGGCCATCCGGGCGCTGGTGCCGGTGCCGCACGGCGAACGGTCGAACCAGCCGGGGTGGATCGCCATCGCGTGCCGCGAGTGCCCGGCGTCGGAACCTGGCGCGACGAACTGCACGTGGTGGCAGCCGCGGATGCCGGGGTCCAGCGGATGGACGGGCTCGTCCCGCTCGTTGATCGCCTCCATGATCGCCAGGCCCGCGTCGAGGATCCGCTGCTTGTGCGCGCGATCGAACGGCAGGCCCACCGACTCGATGGGCAGGATCGCGTAGTAGTTGCCGCCGTAGGCCAGGTCGTAGACGACCTCCCCGAGGCCGGGCACCTTGACCGCGCGGTCCAGCCCGGCGCTGAAGGAGGGCACGTTGGTGATGGTCACCTCCGTGGCGGCGCCGTCCTCGACCCTGACCTCGGCGACGACCAGCCCTGCCGGGGTGTCCAGCCGGATGACGGTGACCGGCTCGGCGACCTCGACCATCCCGGTCTCGACCAGGACGGTGGCGACGCCGATGGTGCCGTGCCCGCACATGGGCAGGCAACCGGAGACCTCGATGTAGAGCACGCCGAAGTCGGCGTCCGGCCGGGTGGGCGGTTGCAGGATGGCCCCGCTCATCGCCGAGTGACCGCGCGGCTCGTACATGAGCAGGGTGCGGACATGGTCCATCTCGGCGAGGAAGTGCTCGCGCCGCTCGGCCATGGTCGAGCCGGGGATGACCCCCACTCCCCCGGTGATCACTCGGGTGGGCATGCCCTCGGTGTGGGAGTCCACCGCGTGGAAGATCCTCTTCGTTCTCATCGACGCTCCTCGCGGGAAGGGATGTGGGGGCGCTCCACCGGACCGTCGCACGACCTTGCCGGGGGAGGGCAGATCCGGCGGGAGCCGGTCACCGGGCGGCGATACCGGGGCGACGTCCGGGGACGGCCCACTAACGCAGCCCCTCGGCGAGGGCCTTCTCCGTCGCGGCGCGTACGGCGGCCTCCTGTTCGGGCACCAGGGCGAGCCTGGGCGGGCGGCACGGGCCACCGCGGCGGCCGGCCAGGTCCATGGAGAGCTTGATCGCCTGGACGAACACCGGTCTGGAGTCCCAGCGAAGCAGCGGGTGCAGCGCGCGGTAGAGCGGAAGCGCGGTGGCCGTGTCCCCCGCGGCCGCCGCCCGGTACAGGGCGACGGTCGACTCGGGCAGCGCGTTGGGGAATCCGGCCACCCAGCCGACCGCCCCGGCGGTGACCAGCTCCAGCAGTACGTCGTCGGCCCCGGCCAGCACGTCCAGCCCGGGGGCGAGCTCGGCGATCTCGTAGATCCGCCGGACGTCACCACTGAACTCCTTCACCCCGACGATCAGGCCCTCGGCGTGCAGGGTGGCCAGCAACCGGGGGGTGAGGTCCACCCTGGTGTCGAAGGGGTTGTTGTAGGCCACCACCGGCAGACCGGCCGCGGCCACCTCGCGGTAGTGCTCCACCACGGTCCTGTCGTCGGCGCGGTAGGCGTTCGGCGGGAGCAGCATCACCGCGCGGCACCCGGCCTCACCTGCCTGCTCGGCCCAGCGGCGGGCCTCCAGGGCGCCGTAGGCCGCGACACCCGGCATGACGCGGTCGCCGCCCACGGCGGCGACCGCGGTCTCCACGACCGAGGCCCGCTCCCGGGAGGTGAGCGTCTGGTACTCGCCCAGCGATCCGTTCGGCACGACGCCGTCGCACCCGGAGGCGACCAGCCACCGGCAGTGCTCGGCGTAGCCGTCCAGGTCGACGGAGAGGTCCGCGCCCAGGGGCAGCGCGGTGGCCACCGTCACACCGTGCCAGGGCTTCGCGGGGGTCGTCATCGTTCGTCCTTCCGAGGGGGTTCGGGCCGATCCGTCGCCGGGGCCGGCGGAGGTTCCGCACGTGCCGGACGCGGGAGAACCTCCGGTGCGCCCGTCTCCGCGAAGGTCTCCGCCTCCTCCGGGGCCGGCAGGGCCTCCCCTCGGCCGGGGGAGGCGGACGTCGCCGCGGCGAGGTCGCCGAGCCTGACGGGCTGGGCGATCGGGCGCCGGGGCGGCGCGGGGTCCTCCCCGGCGAGGCACGCGACCGCGTAGCCGCACATCCTGCCCTGGCACCACCCCATCCCCGGGCGCGCGAGAAGCTTGACGGAGCGCGCGTCGGCGGCCCCCATGGCCTGTGCCCGGCGTACGGCCGACAGGGGAACCTCCTCGCAGCGGCACACGAGGGTGTCCTCGCGGAGCCAATCCTGCCAGCCGGCCCGTACCGGGTAGGCCTCCTGCAAAGCGTGCGCGAAGGTGGAGAGCTGGGCCGCGCGGCGGGTCAGGGCCGGATCCGGAGGAACCGGGCGGCCCAGGTCGGCGGCGGCGGACCGGCCCGCGACGCGTCCCTCCACCTCGGCGAGCACGGCCCCGCCGACACCGGTGGACTCCCCCGCCGCGTAGACGCCGGGCACGCTGGTGCGCATGCCCGCGTCCACCGCGACGACCGGGCTGCCGTCGGGGTCGCGGCGGGTGGCGCAGTCCAGCTGGACCGGCAGGTCGAGCTGGGGGACGAATCCGTAGCCGCAGGCGAGGGTGTCGCACTCGACGGTCCTCGTCGCCGTCGGCCGCCAGTCGCCGTCCAGGCTCGCCACGGTGACGTGGGTCAGCGCGGTGTCGCCGTGCGCGGCGATTACCGCCTCGCGGCGGCGGTACGGGATCCGGTGGCGGGCCAGGCGCGCCCCGTACCCGAGTGCCTCCCCCACCCGGCCCGCGGCGAGCAGCGGGTGCCTGGCGAGCCCGAACCCGCCGTTCGCCTCGTGGACGCCGAGCACCCGCACCCCGGCGTCCGCCAGGCCCGCGGCGACGGGCAGCAGGAACGGGCCGGTGCCGGCGACCACGACCCTGCTTCCCGCACCGACCAGGTCGCCCTTGAGCAGTGCCTGCGCGCCACCCGCGGTGAGCACCCCCGGCAGGTCCCAGCCAGGGAACGGCAGCGGCCGGTCGTACGCGCCGGTGGCGATCAGCAGCCCTCGCGCGGTCACCGTGCGGGGCCGCTCCTCGCGGTCTCCCTCCAGGCACCGTACGGTGATCGTGCCGTCCGCGCGTTCGACCGCCCAGACCCGGTGGCGCAGGAGCACCTCGGCGCGCTCGCGAAGCGTCTCCCACTGGCGGGTGAACCTGTCGAGCCCGTGGTGCAGCGCGCCGGGCCGCGCGGCGCGGAAGCCCTCGGCGGGGCGCCGGAAGTACTGGCCGCCCGGCCTGGCGGCCCCGTCGACCAGTACGACGTCCAGCCCTGAGAGGGCCGCGGTGAGCGCGCCCGCGACCCCGGCCGGACCGGCACCGATCACGGCGAGATCGTGAATCCGCGTCATCGGCCGCTCACCCCTCCCTCCGCGTGTCGGAGACGCCGGGAGCACGAGGAGGGGGCGCGCCCGGGACGTCCTCCTCCGTACCGGAGGTGCAGGAATCACGGGAGACGTCCACATCCGGAGCGCACGCCCGCTCCCCCGGTCCGGCTCCGGCCTCGTCCCCCGGGTCTCGCGGGGCCTCCCGCGCGCCACGGGAAGGCGGTGGAGGACCGTCGGTGGTCACCCGGTCTCCCGGGAGCGCCTCGGTCAGGCAGGCGCGCAGGGAGGGGGTTCCGTTCACCGTGACCAGGCAGTCGAAACAGACCCCGATGCCGCAGAACAGCCCGCGCGCTCGCCCGGCGAACCTGGTGGTGCGCCAGGAGCGGATGCCCGCGCCGTGCATGGCGGCGCCGAGGCTCTGGCCGGGGATCACCGGGACGGGAGCACCGTCCACGCTGATCTCGAACTCCGGCTCGGGCCGCGCCCCCACCAGGCGGTACGGATCCCTCATCGGGCACCTCCGCGGGAAGGGCCCCGGCTGCGGCCTCGGTTCCAGTTCGGACTCCGCCCCGGCCCCGGACCTCGGCTCGAGCTCAGGCTCCGCTTCGGCCTCGGAGCTCGGCTCGAGCTCAGGCTCCGCTTCGGCCTCGGAGCTCGGCTCGGGTTCCGGCTCGGGTTCCGGCTCGGGGAGCAGGTCAAGACGCCTCCCGGGTGAAGCGGTCGGGACGGAAGGGGGTGAGGTCCAGGTCGGGGCCGAGGCCGGTCAGGAGCTGGGCGATCAGGTGGCCGGTGGCCGGGGCCAGGCCGATGCCCGCCCCCTCGTGACCGCAGGCGTGGTAGAGCCCCCGAACTCGGGGGTCCTCCCCGATCACCGGGAGATGGTCCGGGCAGTAGGGGCGGAAACCGCAGTAGGCGCGGATCACCCGGTACGCCGCCAGGGCGGGGAACAGCTCCACGGCCTGACGGGCGAGACGTTCGAGCACCGGGACCGACATCGTGCGGTCGAAGCCGACCCGTTCGCGGCTGGCGCCGATGAGCACGGGCCCCGACGGGGTGCTCTCCACGACGGCGGACGTCTGCAGCCCTTCCGCGTCGCTGGCCACTGCGGTGACGTAGGCGGCGGTGTAGACCTTGTGCCTGATCAACGGCCCGGCGAGCGGCTCGGTGACCAGGACGAAGCCGCGCCTGGGCAGGATCGGGACGTGCGCGCCGGCGAGCGCGGCGAGTTCGCCGCCCCAGGTGCCCGCGGCGTTGACGACGGCTCCGGCGAGGATGTCACCGTGGTCGGTGGTGACCCCGGCGATCCGGCCGCCGCCCGTGACGAAGCCGGTCACCGTGACGCCCGTGCGCAGCATCAGGGCGCCGCGGCCGAACCGTTCCGCGCCTCTCCGGATGAGGGAGGCCGCCGCCAGCATGGGCTGGACCTGGGCGTCCTGCGGGTAGAACACGCCACCGGCGAGCCCTTTCGCCAGGTGGGGCTCGTAGTCGCCGAGTTCCCCCGCGGCGACGGCGACGTGCTCGACCCCCTGTTTTCCCGCCAGGTCGGTGAGCGCCGCCAGGATCTCGTCCGTCTCGGCCACCACCAGGCCGCCCTTGGCCTCGAACTCGAACCCGCCGCCCGTGACGGGCCGGTCCACGACGCCCGCTCCCCCACCGCCCGGTCCGGCGTCGACGCGCTCGTCCCCCGGTGCGCCGTTTCGGTGCCCGCCCTCTGGCGCGGCCCCCGCCAGGTCGCGCCAGAGCCGGTTGGAGAGCAGCGCCAGGTCGAGTTCGGGTCCCGGCTCCTTGTCGGAGACCAGGATGTTGCCCTCGCCCGCACCGGTCGTACCGCCCGCCACCGCCCCCCGGTCGACGACCACGACGTCCAGGCCCGCGCGGGCGGCGTAGTAGGCGCAGGCGGCCCCCACGACCCCGGCACCGACG
Source organism: Streptosporangium sp. NPDC049046 (assembly GCF_040649155.1). Classification (NCBI taxonomy): domain Bacteria; kingdom Bacillati; phylum Actinomycetota; class Actinomycetes; order Streptosporangiales; family Streptosporangiaceae; genus Streptosporangium; species Streptosporangium sp. NPDC049046. The sequence goes on from NZ_JBEZEZ010000005.1 coordinate 261,835, forward strand.
ACCACGACGTCCGGCATCTCTCACCTCGTTCCCGCACCTCGGGCCCGTCAGTACTATGTCACATACCTTTGAACGGATCAATGCGCCTAAACGGACATCACGCGCAAAACTTCGGCTCAAGCCCACCTCTACCCTCAGGGGCGTACGGCACGCCGTCCCGTGGTACGCGCCTCGCGCCCGGTGGCCGCCACCCGGGGTCCGCCAGGGTCCGCCGGGGTCCACGGTGGGACCACCCCCCTCGCCGCCTAGCATGTGAGCCGTGAACCACCTCCTTGACCAGGCTCGCCGGTATGCCGCCGGATCGGCGCGAATCGTGGGGCCGCCGACCTTCCTCACCCTGCGCCGCTGGGCGCTGGCGGCGGTCGTCGTCAACGTCGGGATCACGGTGACGGGCGCCGCGGTGCGGGTCAGCGGATCCGGCCTGGGCTGTCCCACCTGGCCACGGTGCACGCCGGAGAGCTTCATCCCGGTGGCCCACGACGAGATCTCACCGCTGAACATGGCTATCGAGTTCGGCAACCGGCTGCTCACCTTCCTGGTACTCGCGGTCGGCGTGGCCTGCCTGATCGCCGCCCTGCGGCTACCGGCCCGCCGCCCCGACCTGGTGAGGCTGGCCTGGCTGCAGCCGATCGGCGTGGCCTTCCAGGGACTCTGGGGCGGCCTGGTCGTGCGCAGCGCGCTCAACCCGGTCACCGTGAGCGTGCACTTCCTCGCCTCCATCGGCATGATCGCCGCGGCGTACGCGCTGTACGCCCGCGCCGGCCTGAACGAGAGCCCGGGCGACGGCTCCCCACCCCGGCAGCGGATCCACCGCCATGTCCGCACGCTCGTCTTCGGGCTCGTCGCCGCCGTGTTCACCCTGCTCGTGGTGGGCGTGGTGGTGACCGGCACCGGGCCGCACTCGGGCGACGAGATGGCCTCCAGGTTCGGCTTCGACATCGAGACCGTGGCGAGGATCCACGCCGACGTCGCCTACGTGGTGATCGGCCTCACCTTCGCGCTGGCGTTCGCGCTGCACATCACCGACGCGCCCGGGTACGCCCGGCGGACCGCGTGGACGCTGCTGGGCGTGGAGGCCGCGCAGGGGGTCATCGGATACGTCCAGTACTTCCTGGGCGTGCCCGCGGCCCTGGTCAACCTGCACGTGCTCGGCGCGACCCTGGTCTGGGTCTGCACGCTGCGGGTGGTCTTCGCGACCGGCTCACCCAGGCCGCGGGACGCCTCGGAGGCGGTCACCGGCGAGCTCGACGCCGTCCGCGTCTGAGGCCCTGTGACGCGGACGTGACGCGCCCCCGCGGACGAGGGCCGCGTCCCCCATCTCCCCCGCGCATGAGCCGACCGTGACGCGCGCCCGCGTCCGAGCCGGTCCGAGGCCCGGCCCCGCGCTCCGATCCGGTGCGGGAAAGGTGATCCTCCACACAGGATCGGACGCGGCCACCGACCCGCGACGACAGGACGGATGTCGCGGGTGCGAACACGCCCGGTGGAACCAGCCCGGTGGAACTAGTGGAACGGCCCGCCCGGCGGCGGGCGACCGGGACCCCCCTGAGGATGACCGGGGAGGCCACCCTGCGGATAAGGGGGGCCGTCCTGCGGGTAGGACGGGCCGGAGGCGTGGCCGGCCGGAGCGTTCCCCGTGGCGGGCGGCCCGGAAAACTGGGCGCGGGCACCGGCCATGCACTCCAGCAGCGCCCGCTGCTCCTCGTTGAAGGTGGGCTCGTCGATCACGTGGCCCCTGGCCCGCTCATGGAGCAGACCGAGCTCGGTGGCCGCGAGCTGGTAGTCGCTCATCGCCCGCAGGGCCGTCCTGCCCCCGTGCTGCTTGGCCCACTGCCGGGCGTGGCGGCGCCCCTGCAGGGAGGAGAGCATCACCACGTCGCCCGCGGACACCAGCCCCGTCGCCCAGTAGGCGGGCAGGTAGGTCTGGATGAGCCCGATGATGCGCTTGCGGTCGCGGAAGATGATCCAGATCAGCACGAACAGCACGACCATCAGCAGCAGGTAGGCGACGGCCAGGCCGCCGAGGCCCGCGTAGGAGACGAAGCCGTTCCAGATGCCGTGCAGCAGCATCGCGCCGACCCACCCGGCCGCGATGACGAAGAGCCGCCCGGGCCCCCGGCGCTGCGCCGCGTAGGCCACCGCGACACCGATCATGGAGGTGAACAGCGGGTGGGCGAACGGCGAGAGGACCCCGCGCAGCACCACGGTCACCGCCAGGCCCTGCGCGCCCAGCTCGTTGAGCGCGGCCACGTAGTAGCTGACGTTCTCGCTCATGGCGAAGCCGAGGCCGACCATGCTGGCGTAGATGATGCCGTCGGTGGGCCCGTCCAGCTCGGCGCGCCTGAACCTGAGCAGGCCCAGCAGGACCAGGCCCTTCATCGTCTCCTCGACCACGGGCGCGCCGAAGGTGGCGGCGATGTTGCGCGCGTAGTCGTAGCCCAGCTGGACGGTGTTCTCGATGTAGACCAGGTTGAAGGAGTTGATCACTCCGGCGACCAGGACCGCGACCCCCGCGCCCCAGGCGAACGCGAAGATCAGGTTGCCGCGCGGCTCGGGCTCGATGCGGTCGAGCGCCAGCACCGCGGCCAGCAACACGGGAACGGGCGCCAGCGCGAGGCACAGGGCGATGAAGAAGTAGACCGGATCGCCGTTCAGCACGTCGAAGGAGAACGACACCAGGGCGCACACCCCGGTGAGGACGAGCCCGACGATCAGTCCGACCGACGGACGGTCCCTGAGCACCCAGCGGGGGTCACGGCCGGCCATGTGGCCACCGTAACCCTTGGTGTCCACCCCACGACTCGAATCGGGAGATTATCGGCCGAAGGTTGCCACACTTCGCCCCGCCACCCCTCGGCCGCCCCCCGCCAGGAAACGGACGATGCCGGACGGGAACCTCGAATCCGTGGACCGTGCCGGGCGATGAGCCGCGCTCGCGGCCGGAACCGGAATCAGGCTCCCGGGATTTACCGAAGACCACGAAACACCCTCCCCACGGTCAGGCCCACCCCAGGCCGGTCAAGAGAACATCTTCCCCCGGGAGACGTCTCCCCCGTCGCCGGGGCACGGAAACGGGCACCGCCCGAGGAGACCGCGCGAGACGATCCGGATCTCAGACGAGCATCGAGTCGATGGCGACGGCCAGGAAGAGCAGCGCCAGATAGGCGTTGGACCAGTGGAAGAAGCGCATCGGGCGCAGGTCGACACCGGTCTTGCCCGCGTTGACCCGGGCCAGGAGGCGGTGGACCTCCCACAGGCAGGCGGCGCCGAGGACGACGGCCACCGCGGGGTAGAGAAGGGTGGTCCCGGCCACCGGCCACAGCAGCAGCGAGCACAACACCGTGGCCCAGGTGTAGACGATGCTCTCCAGCACCACGCGGCGCTCCGTGGCGACCACGGGGAGCATGGGCACCTTCGCCGCCGCGTAGTCCTCCCGGTAGCGCATCGCGAGGGTCCAGGTGTGCGGCGGCGTCCAGAAGAACACCACGCCGAAGAGCACCACGGGGGCCCAGTCGAGGCGGCCGGTGACACCCGCCCAGCCGATCAGCACGGGCATGCAGCCGGCGAGGCCTCCCCACACCACGTTCTGCGAGGTCCGGCGCTTGAGGATCATCGAGTAGACGAGCACGTAGAACAGGTTCGCGGCCAGCGACAGGCCGGCGGCGAGCCAGTTCACCGCCAGGCCGAGCCCAACGGTGGACACCACGCCGAGGATGAGCCCGAAGATCAGCGCGTTCGTCGGCGGCACCAGGTCGCGGGCGAGCGGGCGGCGCCGGGTGCGGCGCATGGCGGCGTCGATGTCGCGGTCGATGTAGCAGTTCAGCGCGTTCGCGCTGCCTGCCGACAGGGTGCCGAACACCAGGGTGTTGACCGCGATCCACAGCGGCGGCAGCCCCTTGGCGGCCAGGAACATCACCGGCAGCGTCGTGATCAGCAGCAGCTCGATGATCCGCGGCTTCGTGAGGGCGACGTAGGCCTTCACGACGTCGCCGAAGGAGCGCGGCGCGGCCTCGGTGGCCGTGCCCGCCTCGGGCGGGGCCGTCGATTGCTTGTCGGTGAGCACCATCTAAGGTGCTTCCAGCACGTGCGGGGTCAACGCGTAACCTCTGATTAGAGCGGATCCGTGAATGCGGGCACCAGCCGGCCCTGAGGACTCACTGTAGTTGCAGGGGAGGCCGGTCCCGGCACGGGGTGCGGAAGCGGCGCGAGGGGACTCCCCGCGGGGGAGGCGCGCCGCCTGCCGCCCCCCCGGACCCGCCTCGGGCCGACCTACGCCCCGGTAGCCAGGTCGAACCCGTTAGGGTCCGGTGTGGGCGGGAAATACCAGACCGGCGCCACCATCACACGATTAGATCCGGAGATCGAGCACTTGAGCACTGAACTCGTGCCAGCCCTCGAATGGAGCGACCTGGACCGCCGCGCGGTCGACGTCGTACGCACCCTGGCCATGGACGCGGTAGAGAAGGCGGGATCGGGTCACCCCGGCACCGCGATGAGCCTGGCGCCGGCCGCTTACCTGCTGTTCCAGCAGGTGATGCGACATGACCCCTCAGACCCCTCGTGGGCGGGCCGTGACCGGTTCGTCCTTTCGGCTGGTCACAGCAGCCTGACCCTCTACATCCAGCTCTTCCTCTCCGGCTACGGCCTGAGCCTGGACGACATCAAGGGGCTCCGCCAGTGGGAGAGCCTCACGCCCGGCCACCCCGAGCACGGCCACACCGTCGGCGTCGAGACCACCACGGGCCCGCTCGGCCAGGGCCTGGGCAACGCGGTCGGCATGGCGATGGCCGCCCGCCGCGAGCGCGGCCTGTTCGACCCGGACGCCGCTCCGGGCGCGAGCCCGTTCGACCACAACATCTGGTGCATCGCCTCCGAGGGTGACATCGAGGAGGGCATCAGCCACGAGGTGAGCGCCCTCGCCGCCCACCAGAGGCTGGGCAACCTCACCGTCGTCTTCGACAGCAACCACATCTCGATCGAGGACGACACCCAGATCGCGCTGAGCGAGGACATCGTCGCGCGCTACGAGGCGTACGGGTGGCACACCCAGACGGTCGACTGGACGCGGACGGGCGAGTACGTCGAGGACGTCCAGGCGCTGTACGAGGCCCTGGAGGCCGCCCGCGCCGAGACCGGCAGGCCGTCGTTCATCCGGCTGCGCACGATCATCGGCTGGCCCGCGCCCAACAAGCAGAACACCGGCAAGATCCACGGCTCGGCGCTGGGCGCCGACGAGGTCGCCGCCACCAAGAAGGTCATGGGCTTCGACGTCGAGAAGAGCTTCGACGTCCCCTCCGAGGTCCTGGAGCACGCCCGCGAGGTCGTCGAGCGCGGCCGGGCCGCGCGGGCGGAGTGGGACAAGCTCTACCAGAGCTGGCGCGAGGCCAACCCCGAGCGCGCCGCCGAGTTCGACCGCATCTCCGCGCGACGGCTTCCCGCCGACTGGACCGGGGCGCTGCCGACCTTCGAGATCGGCTCCTCCGTCGCCACCCGCAAGGCCTCCGGTGAGGTGCTCAGCGCCCTCGCGCCGGTGCTGCCCGAGCTGTGGGGCGGCTCGGCCGACCTCGCCGAGTCCAACAACACCACGATGAAGGGCGAGCCGTCCTTCATCCCCGAGGAGTTCCAGACCAAGGACTTCCCCGGCGGCCCCTACGGCCGCACGCTGCACTTCGGCATCCGTGAGCACGGCATGGGCGCGATTCTCAACGGCATCGCGCTGCACGGCGGCACCCGCCCCTACGGTGGCACGTTCCTGGTGTTCAGCGACTACATGCGCCCGGCCGTGCGGCTGGCCGCGTTGATGAAGCTGCCGGTCACCTACGTGTGGACGCACGACTCCATCGGCCTGGGCGAGGACGGTCCGACGCACCAGCCCGTCGAGCACCTGTGGGCGCTGCGCGCCATCCCCGGTCTCGACGTGGTCCGCCCGGCCGACGCCAACGAGACGGCCGCCGCCTGGCAGGTCGTGCTGGAGCACAACGACCGGCCGGCCGCGCTCGCGCTCACCCGCCAGAACCTCCCGGTCTACGAGGGCACCCGCGACGCGGACAAGGTCGCCCGCGGCGGTTACGTCCTGCGGGACGCCTCCAACGGGCAGCCCTCGGTGATCCTGATCGGTACCGGCTCCGAGGTCGAGCTCGCCGTCGAGGCCCGCGAGCTCCTCGAGGCGGAGGGCATCGCCACCCGGGTCGTGTCGATGCCGTGCGTGGAGTGGTTCCAGGCCCAGGACTCGGCCTACCGGCAGACGGTGCTGCCCACGGCGGTGCGCGCGCGCGTGGCGGTCGAGGCGGGAATCGCGCTGGGCTGGCGGGAGTTCGTGGGAGACGAGGGTGTGGTGGTGAGCCTGGAGCACTTCGGTGCCTCGGCCCCCTACAAGACCCTCTACGAGCAGTTCGGCCTGACCGCCGAGCGCGTGGCCGCCGCCGCCAAGGCGAGCCTCGCCAAGACCGGAGCCGACAAGGGCGAGACGACGGGAAACTGATCATGAGTGAGATCCTGAAGAAGCTCTCCGAGCAGGGTGTCTCCATCTGGCTGGACGACATCAGCCGTGAGCGCCTGCGCACGGGCAACCTGCAGTCCCTGATCAACGACAAGCACGTGGTCGGTGTCACCTCCAACCCGACGATCTTCGCCTCGGCGCTGAGCAAGGGCGACGCCTACGACGGCCAGCTGCGCGACCTGAAGATCCGCGGCGTCGACGTGGAGGAGGCCGTACGGGCGATCACCACCTACGACATCCGCTGGGCCGCCGACGTGCTGCGGCCGGTCTACGACACCACCGGCCAGGTGGACGGCCGGGTGTCGATCGAGGTCGACCCCCGCCTGTCCAGGGACACCGACAAGACCGTCGCCGAGGCGCGCGCGCTGTGGTGGCTGGTCGACCGGCCCAACCTGTTCATCAAGATCCCCGCCACCGTCGAGGGCCTGCCCGCGATCACGCAGGCGATCTCCGAGGGCATCAGCGTCAACGTCACGCTGATCTTCTCCCTTGAGCGCTACCGCGCCGTGATGGACGCCTGGCTGACCGGTCTGGAGAAGGCCAAGGAGGCCGGCCTGGACCTGTCGGCCATCGAGTCGGTCGCCTCGTTCTTCGTCAGCCGCGTGGACGGCGAGATCGACAAGCGCCTGGACAAGATCGGCACCCCCGAGGCGCTCGCGCTGAAGGGCAAGGCCGCGGTCGCCAACGCCCGCCTCGCCTTCGCCGCCTTCGAGGAGGTCGTCGCGTCCCCGCGCTGGCAGGCGCTCGCCGCGGCCGGTGCGCGGGCCCAGCGCCCGCTGTGGGCCTCCACCGGGACGAAGAACCCCGACTACCCCGACACCCTCTACGTCGACGAGCTGGTCACCTCCGGCACGGTCAACACGATGCCGGAGAAGACCCTGGACGCCACGGGCGACCACGGCAACATCACCGGCGACACGGTCCGCTCCTCCTACGAGGAGGCCTGGAACACCATGGCGGCGCTCAAGGACGCCGGCATCGACTACGACGATGTCGTGCGCTTCCTGGAGGAGGACGGCCTGAGCAAGTTCGAGGCCTCCTGGAAAGAGCTGCTGGAGACCGTCTCCTCCGAGCTGAAGAAGGCGTGAGGACCATATGTCAGTGTCCGTGACGTTCAGCGAGGACGACTTCACCGAGCAGGCCTCGGAGACGGCAGGACAGCTCGTCTCCGAGGGGGTCCCCCAGGCCCTCGCCTCCGGCGACTCCACCCTGTGGGGCCCCGAGGCCGAGGCCGAGGCGGCGATCCGGCTCGGCTGGCTCAACCTCCCGCTGACGAGCAGGCAGCTGCTTCCCGAGATCGGCGCGCTGGTGGAGCGGGCCCGCGCCGAGGGCCTGGACCACGTGGTCCTGGCCGGCATGGGCGGCTCCTCCCTCGCCCCCGAGGTCATCACCACCTCAGCCGACGTACCCCTCACCGTTCTCGACACCACCGACCCCGGCCAGGTGCGCCGGGCGCTCGAGGACCGGCTGGAGAGCACGATCCTGGTCGTCGCGAGCAAGAGCGGCGGCACGGTCGAGACCGACAGCCACCGGCGGATCTACGAGAAGGCCTTCCGCGACGCCGGGATCGACCCGGCGAAGCGGATCGTCGTCGTCACCGACCCCGGCTCGCCCCTGGAGGCGAGCGCCCGCGAGGCGGGCTACCAGGTGATCCTCGCCGACCCGAACGTGGGCGGCCGCTACAGCGCCCTGACGGCGTTCGGCCTGGTGCCCAGCGCGCTGGCGGGCGCCGACGTCGAGCGGTTGCTCGACGACGCGGCCGAGGTGGCGCCGCTGCTGTCGCGGACCGAGGGCAACCCCGGTCTCGACCTCGGCGCGGCCCTGGGCGCAGCCGCCGAGGCCGGGCGCGACAAGCTCGTGATCGAGGACAGCCTGTCGGAGATCAACGGCCTGCCCGACTGGATCGAGCAGCTGGTCGCCGAGTCCACCGGCAAGTCCGGCAAGGGCATCCTGCCCGTCGTGGGCGCCGACCCCGGTGACGCCGACGACGAGCTGCTCGCCGGGATCGACACCGACGGCGTCGTGACCGTCGCCGGCCCGCTGGGCGCGCAGTTCCTCGTCTGGGAGTACGCCACGGCCGTCGCGGGCCGCGTCCTCGGCATCGACCCGTTCAACCAGCCGAACGTGGCCGAGTCCAAGGAGAACACCGCCAAGCTGCTCGACCAGGCCGAGCTGCCGGTCGGCACCCCGATCCTGGTCGACGGCCCGGTGGAGGTGTACGGCGAGTTCCCCGGCTCCGAGGACGTCAAGGACCTGTCGGACGTGTTCACCCGGCTGCTGGAGGCGATCCCGGAGCGCGGCTACCTCGCGGTGATGGCCTACCTCGACCGTGAGGCGGCCTTCGACGCCCCGTACGCCGAGGGCGCCTCGTTCGAGGAGATGACGGACGTGTGGAGCGGGGCCGACCCGGCGACGCTGCGCGGGCTGCTCGCCGTCCGTACCGACCGCCCGGTCACCTTCGGCTGGGGACCCCGCTTCCTGCACTCCACCGGCCAGTACCACAAGGGCGGCCCGCAGAACGGGGTGTTCCTGCAGATCACCGGCGCGGTCGAGGAGGACGTCGAGGTCCCCGGCAAGCCCTACACCCTGGGCCGGCTCCAGCTCGCCCAGGCCCTGGGCGACCTGGGCGCGCTGGCCAGCCGCGGCCGTCCCGCAGTACGACTGCACCTGACCGACCGCGCCGCCGGCGTCGCGCGCCTGCTCGCCGCCTCGCGGGAGGTCTGATGGAGCGCCGGAGGTTCGCATGAGCAAGGGGAGCTCCCGGGCGGGCGAAGCGGCCGGTGCCCCGGCATCGGCCACCGACACGGTCGTCCCGGTGACGGACGCGCAGGGAGAGAAGACGCCCACGACCACCACGGCCACCGACGTCGCGACCGCCGGCGTCACCGAGGCCATGATCGAGGCCAACCCGCTGCGCGACCCGAGAGACAAGCGCCTGCCGCGCGTGGCCGGGCCGTGCGTGCTGGTGCTGTTCGGTGTGACCGGCGACCTGGCACGCAAGAAGCTGCTGCCGGCGATCTACGACCTCGCCAACCGCGGGCTGCTGCCCCCTGGCTTCTCCCTGGTCGGCTTCGCCCGCCGCGACTGGAAGGACCAGGACTTCGCGCAGCTGACCCACGACGCGGTCAAGGAGCACGCGCGGACGCCGTTTCGCGAGGAGGTCTGGAAGCAGCTGTCGGAGGGCATCTTCTTCTGCCGTGGCGAGTTCACCGACGACGGTGCGTTCGACACGCTGGCGATGATGCTCAAGGAGATCGACCAGACCCGGGGCACCGGCGGCAACTACGGCTTCTACCTCTCGGTGCCGCCGAAGTTCTTCCCGGTCGTGGTCCAGCAGCTGAAGCGGACCGGCCTCGCCGACGGCCCTCCCGGATCCTGGCGCCGGGTGGTGATCGAGAAGCCCTTCGGGCACGACCTGCGTAGTGCCCAGGAGCTCAACGCGATCACCAGCGCGGTCTTCCCGGAGAGCTCGGTGTTCCGCATCGACCACTACCTGGGCAAGGAGACCGTCCAGAACATCCTGGCGCTGCGGTTCGCCAACAACCTGTTCGAGCCGATCTGGAACCGCGGTTACGTCGACCACGTGCAGATCACGATGGCCGAGGACATCGGCATCGGAGGCCGGGCGGGTTACTACGACGGCATCGGCGCGGCCCGCGACGTGATCCAGAACCACCTGCTGCAGCTGCTCGCCCTGGTCGGCATGGAGGATCCGACGTCGTTCGGGGCCGACTCGCTGCGCAGGGAGAAGGAGAAGGTCCTCAAGGCGGTGCGGCTGCCGTCCGACCTGTCCCAGGCCACCGCGCGCGGCCGCTACGGGCCCGGCTGGCAGGGCGGCGAGCCGGTGATCGGCTACACCCAGGAGGAGGGCATCCCGCCCGACTCGATCACCGAGACCTACGCGGCCATCAAGCTGGAGATCGCCAACCGGCGCTGGGCCGGGGTGCCGTTCTACCTGCGCACCGGCAAGCGGCTCGGCCGCCGGGTCACCGAGGTGGCCGTGGTGTTCCAGCGGGCGCCGCACCTGCCGTTCAGCAAGGACGACACCGAGATCCTGGGGCAGAACGCACTGGTCATCCGGGTTCAGCCGGACGAGGGCATCACGGTGCGCTTCGGCTCCAAGGTGCCGGGCACCGCGATGGAGGTGCGGGACGTCTCGATGGACTTCGCCTACGGCGAGTCGTTCATGGAGTCCTCCCCCGAGGCCTACGAACGGCTGCTGCTGGACGTGCTGATCGGCGACCCGCCGCTCTTCCCGCACCAGCGCGAGGTCGAGCTGTCATGGAAGATCCTCGACCCGATCGAGGACTTCTGGAGCTCCCAGGGCCCGCCGGAGGAGTATCCCTCGGGCACCTGGGGGCCGGCCTCGGCCGACGAGATGATGGCCCGCGACGGGCGCGTCTGGAGGCGGCTGTAGATGACCAGCTTCATGCTCAGCGGCACGACCGCCTCGAAGATCTCCTCGCAGCTCACCCACCTGCGCCACCAGATGGGCACCCCGGCGGTCGGCATGGTGCTGACCCTCGTGGTGGTCTGCGGCGAGAGCGACCAGTACGACGCGGTCCGGGCCGCGACCGAGGCCGCCAGGGAGCACCCCTCCCGGATCCTGGTCGTCATTCCCCGCGACTCCGAGGAGCCGAACCGGCTCGACGCCGAGATCCGGTTCGGTGAGTCGACCCCGGGCGAGGTGATCCTGCTGCGCCTGTACGGGGAGCTGACCAGGCACGCCGACTCGGTCGTCAGCCCGCTGCTGCTCACCGACACCCCGGTGGTGGCCTGGTGGCCCACCGACGGCCCCGAGGTGCCGTCCAAGGACCCGATCGGCATGCTGGCCCAGCGTCGCATCGTCGACGCGCGGTCGGCGGCCGACCCGGTCAAGGCGATCGTCGGCCGGGCCCGCGGTTACGTGCCCGGCGACACCGACCTTGCCTGGACCCGGCTGACGACGTGGCGGAGCCTGCTGGCCGCCGCGTTCGACCAGCCGGTGGGCAAGGTCAAGCGGGGCGCCATCGAGGCCGTGCCCGGCCATGCCAGCGCCCTGCTGCTCGCGGCCTGGCTCGGCGAGCGTCTCGACGCCCCGGTGAAGGTCTCCGACTCCAGCGGGCCCGGCCTGACCATGGTCAAGCTGATCGCGGCGGACGGCGACATCACCATCACCCGCCCCGACGGCCGGCTGGGCACGCTGTCGCGTCCCGGCCAGCCTGACCGCAGGGTCGCCCTGGCCCGGCGCCCGACGTCGGAGCTGCTCGCCGAGGAGCTGCGGCGGCTGGACCCCGACGAGATCTACGCGTCGGCGATCCAGCGACTCGCCCGGACCCACAAGTCCTGAGCCGTGAGCGCCCCGCGGCGATCGCCGCGGGGCGCCTCCTTTCGAAAGAGAAGCCCCGTGAGCGTTCCCACTGTGATCACCCACCGCGACGCCGACGTGCTCGCCAAGGCCGTCGCCGCCCGGGTGATCGTCCGACTCGTCGACGCCCAGTCGGCCAAGGGCTCGGCCCACCTGGTCCTGACCGGCGGGACCGTCGGCATCGCCACCCTCGCCGAGATCGCCGCCTCCCCCGCCAGGGACGCCGTCGACTGGCGCAAGGTGGACATCTGGTGGGGTGACGAGCGTTTCCTGGCGGACGGCGACCCCGAGCGCAACGAGACCGGCGCCCGCGAGGCCCTGCTCGATCAGCTTGACCTCGACCCCGCGCGGGTCCACGTGATGCGCGGCCCCGACTCGGGCATGACCGCCGAGGAGTCGGCCGAGGCCTACGCCGAGGAGCTCCGCAAGGCCGCACGCCCCGAGGACCACGGCCCGGCCCCGTCCTTCGATCTGATGATGCTGGGCATGGGCCCCGACGGCCACGTCGCCTCGCTCTTCCCCGGCCTGCCCGCCCTGCACGACACCCGACCCGTGGTGGCGGTGCACGACTCCCCCAAGCCCCCGCCCACCCGTGTCTCGCTCACGCTGCCGGTGATCCAGGGCGCCCGCGAGGTGTGGGTGATCGCCGCCGGCGAGGAGAAGGCCGAAGCGGTACGGCTCGCGCTGTCGGACTCAGGGACGATGCAGGTCCCCGCGGCCGGCGCCCGAGGCAGCCGGAACACCCTCTTCCTCCTGGACAGAGCCGCCGCCTCCAAGATCCCTACTGTCTGAGCCGGATCTCCTCCCCCTGAACCGCGCGTCTGTCGCGAATCGGCATGACCTGACGATCGCGATCTTCGAGACGGCCGTCGCGGGCTGTCAGGGTGCGGTCTCGGAGTGCCGGGCGGCGACGGTGTCGATCTCGGCGAGGATCTCCTTCTTGCCCGCCGGGTCCATGGACGAGGCCTCGACCGCGTTGCGGGCCAGGGTGGCGAGGGTGGCGTGGTCCAGGCCGAGGTGGTCGGCGGCGACGCGATACTCGCGGCTCAGCGTGGTGGCGAACATGGGCGGGTCGTCGCTGTTGAGGGTGACGAACAGGCCCTCCTCGATCATGCGGGGCAGCGGGTGCTCCTCGATGCGGGCGACCTGGCCGGTGCAGACGTTGGAGGTGGGGCAGACCTCCAGGGGGATCTGAGTCTCGCGCAGATGGGCGACGAGGCGGGGATCGTCCATGCAGGCGATGCCGTGGCCGATCCGCTCGGCGCCCAGGAGGTCGAGGGCCTCCCAGATGGTCTCCGGACCGCTCATCTCGCCCGCGTGCGGCAGGCTGCGCAGCCCGGCGGCGGTGGCGGCGCGGAAGGCGTCGGCGAAGGCGTCCCGATACTTCGGGCGGTCCTGTTCGATGCCGGCCAGCCCGAAACCTACCAGCGCCTGGGGAGGTTCACCGAGCGCGTGGTCCAGGGTGACGCGGGCCGCCTCGGCGCCGTACTCGCCGGGGATGTCGAACACGTACGCCATCCGCACCCCGTGCTCCTCGTGGGAGCGGCGGGCGGCGAGGTCGAGCGCCTCGGTGACCTCGCGCATCGGCATGCCCACGAGGTGGTGCGCGTACGGCGTGACGGTCAGCTCGACATAGCGGCCGTTCTGCCCCGCGAGGTCGGAGGCGAGGCCGAGCACCAGGGTGGCCACGTCCTCCGGCTCGCGGACGAGGGCGTTGATCGCCTGGTAGATGCGGGCGAAGTGCGGGAAGTCGGTGAACCTGTAGAAGGCGCGCAGCTCCTCCTCGTCCGTGGGGACGCCGCCGCCGGGGTGGCGGCGGGCGAGTTCGAGCACGGTGGGGACGGAGGCGGAGCCGACCAGGTGGACGTGGAGCTCGACCTTGGGGAGGGCGTCGATGAAGGCGTTGATCGTCATGCGGGGACCCTACGCACGCCGCCCCCGGCCGCGAAAGGCATTTACCGCGAAGCTGACACTAAAATGTCATTTTTCCCCGGGAGAGGCTGAGGCCGCGCACCCCGACCTCTCCCGGGGAGGACTGTGGCCCCACGGAGAAACCGAAAAGTGCGACCTCCCCGCTTCGGAATCCCTGAGCGATCTCGAAACGGGAAGGTCGCGTGATGGGGTTCAGCTCGGGGATGCCGGCGCCATCACGCCCACGGCCAGCCTGGCTTCCACCACGCCGGGGTCCTCGGTGTAGCTCAGGGTCGCGCCGAGCGAGATCAGGAGCCTGCGCATGCGGATGTTGTCGGACAGCAGCGTCGCCCTGACCTCGGCGAAGCCCAGGTCGCGGGCCTGGCGGACGAGCATCCCCGCCAGGGCCGTTCCCAGCCCCCTGCCCTGCCAGCGGTCCTCGATCAGGAACGCCATCTCGGCGGTGCCCGGGTCGGAGGTGAACATCAGGTTGGCGAGACCGACGACCTGGCCGTCGTGTCCGGCGACGACCGACTGCCCCCGGGCCCGGTCGCAGAGCCGCTCGAATACCTTCGGCGGCAGTACCGGCGCCGAGGTGAAGTAGCGGAACCTGCGGGCCTCGGGCGAGCAGCGGTCGTGCAGGTCGCGTACGGCCTCGCGGTAGAGGCGGGTGAGCGGGCGGACGTTGACCTCGACGCCGTCGGAGAGCGTGATGTCGCGGTCGGCCCCGGACTCCTCCACGGGTGGCTGCGCCAGGCGGACGAAGGAGGCCGCACGGGCGGCCTCGGTCAGCGTGAAGGGCAGCTCGGCCCTGCGGACCCTGATCGCGCGGCGCGGAGCCACGGGCACGGTCAGCAGGGTCGGGTCCGGAAGATCACTCATCTCCGAACCGTAGACCCAGCGGGAGTCGTCGGCGCGCAGCAGCTCTCCCAGCAGCTCCGGCAGGCGCCAGGGCGTCATGCGCAGCCGGGAGGCGAGCAGCAGGACGCGGGTGGGCTCGTCGGTCAGCTCGTGGGCGGTGGCGGCGACGACCTGGACCTGCCGTCCCCCGGCGGCCTCCAGCGCCTCGCGTACCGCCTCGGCTCCGGCGGGGATGTCCGTGACGAACTCGTCGACCGTGCCGTCCACGTCGGTCTGCACGCTCAGGCCCAGAATGTTGCCGCCCTTGGCGGCGAGCGCGGCGGTCAGCGAGGCCAGCCGTCCCGGCCTCTCGTCAACGGTCGTACGAATCCTCAGAAACCCCATCAGAATGCCCCTTCCGTCAGGGCATAGCCTGTCCCGGAGCTGTTACGGGACTGCTACACATGAGTGAGCCCATCGTTACGTCTAAGAAGATCACTCATTACGCGGCCGGACGGCGTTTCTGCAACGGTTTCCGTTGACAGGTGCACCCAGATAGACGGATACAGCAGAATGTGAGGCCATGAGCACGCGCGTTCCCCTGGCCGGGGACTTCGTCAACGGAGACGTCTCCTTCTGGTATCGCTCCCTCGGCATCCCCTCCCCCGGCGCCCCTCTCGCCGGAGACCTCGACGCCGACGTCGCCATCGTCGGCGCCGGATACACGGGCCTGTGGACCGCCTACTACCTGAAGAAGGCGAGCCCTGACCTGCGGATCGTCGTGCTGGAGAAGGAGTTCGCCGGATACGGCGCCTCCGGACGCAACGGCGGCTGGCTGGTCGGCGAGCTGGCGGGCACCCCCGAGCGCTACGCCAAGACGCACGGCGCGGACGCGGCCAGGCGGCTGCAGCGGGTGATGTTCGACACGATCGACGAGGTCGTCGCCGTCGCCAAGGACGAGAACATCGACGCCGAGATCGTCAAGGGCGGTGTCACCACGGTCGCCACCAACGCCGCCCAGGACCGGCGGCTGCACCGGCTGCTCGCCCACGAGCGCCACTGGGGCTGGACCGAGGAGGACGTGCGGCTGCTCGACCCCGCCGAGCGGGAGGGGCGCCTGCGGGTGAACGGCGCGGTCAGCGCGATCTGGAGCCCGCACTGCGCCAGAATCCAGCCCGCCAAGCTGGCCAGAGGTCTGGCCGAGACCGTGAGAGGGCTCGGGGTGGAGATCTTCGAGCGCACCCCGGTCACCGAGATCGCCCCCCGCGAGGCCCGCACGCCGCAGGGGACGGTCCGCGCCGAATACGTCATCCGCGCCACCGAGGGCTTCACCGCCGAGCTGAGGCAGTATCACCGGACGTGGCTGCCGATGAACAGCTCCATGATCGTCACCGAGCCGCTGGGCGCGCTGTGGGACGAGATCGGCTGGGAGGGCAACGAACTGCTCGGTGACATGGCGCACTACTACATGTACGCCCAGCGCACCGCCGACGGCCGGATCGCGTTCGGCGGGCGCGGCAAGCCCTACCTGTACGGATCCCGCGTGGACGATCGGGGCCACACCCACGAGTGGACGATCGAGGCGCTCTGGGAGCTGCTCACCGGGATGTTCCCCGCGGTCAGGGCCTCCCGTGTCGCGCACGCCTGGTCCGGCGTGCTCGGTGTGCCCCGCGACTGGTGCGCCACCGTGCACGTCGACCACACCACCGGCATCGGCTGGGCGGGCGGCTACACCGGCCACGGGGTGACCACGACCAACCTCGCCGGCCGTACCCTGCGCGACCTCGTCCTGCGCGAGGACACCGACCTGACCTCCCTGCCCTGGGTGGACCGCAAGGTGCGCGGCTGGGAGGTGGAACCGCTGCGGTGGATCGGCGTGCACACCATGTACGACCTCTACCGCCGGGCCGACGCCAGGGAGAAGGCCGGGCTCGGCCGCACCTCGGTGCTGGCCCGCGTCGCCGACTCCATCACCGGACGCTGAACGCGGGGTGGACGGCCCCGGACGCCCCCGCCCGTCGAACGCCGGACGTCGGTGAACGGGCGGTGGACGGGTGATGGACGTCGGTGAGTGTGGGCCGACGTCTCCGGACCTCGACCGGTGCCGGGAGAAAACTCACGCTGGACCTCGGCCGGTCGAGCGTGCAATGTAGGTGATCAAGCGGCATTCCGTGGCTTCAGCGGCCTTCGGGACATCGGCAGAAGGATGGTACGAAAGTGAGCGACCTGCTCTTCCGGGGCGGCCGGGTCTTCCTCGCCGCGGACGCCTTCGCCGAGGCGGTGCTGGTCCGTGACGGCCGGATCGCCGCCGTCGGCACGGAGGCCGACGTCGCGGGCCTCGCCGCCCCCGGCCACGAGGTGGTCGACCTGGACGGCCGCCTGCTCACCCCGGCGTTCACCGACGCGCACATCCACCCGGTCCAGGCGGGCCTGGAGCGGGCCAGGTGCGACCTGTCCGGGGTCTACGGCCTGCCGGAGTATCTGGAGCGGATCACCGCCTACGCCGCCTCCCACCCCGGCCACGAGTGGATCGACGGCGGCGGCTGGGACATGTCGGCCTTCCCCGGCGGCCTGCCGCACCGCTCCCAGCTCGACGTCGTCGACCGCCCGGTCTACCTGATCCAGCGCGACCACCACGCCGCCTGGGTGAACAGCCGGGCCCTGGAACTGGCCGGAATCACCCGCGACACCCCCGACCCCGCCGACGGCAGGATCGAGCGCGACGCCGACGGCACGCCGAGCGGAGTGCTGCACGAGGGCGCGATGGACCTGGTCGGCCTGCTCACCCCCCGTCCCAGCGCCCAGGACATGCACCAGGCGCTGCTCGCGGCCCAGGACCATCTGTTCTCCCTCGGCGTCACCGGCTGGCAGGACGCCATCGTCGGCTCCTACGCGGGCTACGACGACCAGCTGCCCACGTACGTCTCGGCGGCGGCCTCCGGCGCGCTGCGCGCCCGCGTCGTGGGCGCGCTGTGGTGGGACCGGGCGCGCGGCGCCGAGCAGATCCCCGAGCTGCTGGAGCGGCGCCGCTCCGCCGAGGGCCTGGAGCGGTTCCGCGCGACCTCGGTGAAGATCATGCAGGACGGCATCGCCGAGAACTTCACCGCGGCGGTGATCGAGCCCTACTGCCGCTGCGGCGGCACCGGCCTGTCGTACGTGGACCCCGTGCTGCTGAAGGAGTGCGTCGCCGAGCTGGACCGGCACGGCTTCCAGGTGCACTTCCACGCCATCGGCGAGCGGGCCGTCCGCGAGGCGCTGGACAGCTTCGAAGGCACCGACCCGGCCAACCGGCACCACATCGCGCACCTGCAGATCGTCGAGCCGTCCGACGTGCCGCGCTTCGCCAAGCTCGGCGTGACCGCCAACCTGCAGCCGCTCTGGGCCACGCACCACGCCCAGATGGACGAGCTCACCCTCCCCTTCCTCGGCGAGGAGCGCTCCAGTTGGCAGTACCCGTTCGCCGACCTGCTGCGCCACGGCACCCTGTTCTGCGCGGGCAGCGACTGGCCGGTCTCCGAGGCCGACCCGATCCAGGGCATGCACGTGGCCGTCAACCGCACCGAACCCGGCGGTTCGCTGCACGCGGGCTACCCGACGGCGCAGACCCCGTTCCTGCCCGGCCAGAGACTCACCCTCGCCACCGCGCTCACCGCCTACACCGCGGGCTCGGCCAGGATCAACCGCGACGACGACGCCGGCACCATCGTCCCCGGCAACCGCGCCGACCTCGTCGTCCTTGACCGCGACCCGTTCACCGAACCGGAGTCCGACATCTGGCGCACCAAGGTCGCGATGACCTTCCTCGACGGCGAACAGGTCTACCAGCGCTGACCTCGTCCGACGGCCGACGGTCCGGCTCCCGGCGCCCTCGGACCTTCCTGCGGGAACGATGCGCGCCGGACCGGAGGACACCTCCTCAGGAGACGAGCTCGCTGTCCAGGTAGGCGCCCCGGACCTGAACGGTGTCGTGCGGCTCAAGGCGGCCGGACAACGCGACACCCCTCCCCCGCGACACACGGAGCGGCGTAACGACGGCGGCTGTCACAGGAGGACGCCGTACCATTCCCGAACAGCCGGGTCGTACCACTCCCGAACAGCCGGTCGGCGGAGGACATCGTGAACGATCTGCCCATCTGCGTCACCTGCGGGGTCCAGTACGCCGAGGCGCGGGACGACTGCCCGATCTGCGAGGACGAGCGGCAGTACGTCGGCTGGGAAGGCCAGCGCTGGACCTCCCTCGACGAGTTGCGCGAGAGCGGGCACAGAGCGCACCTCGCCGAGGAGGGCACCGGGGTCGTCGGCATCGGCACCGATCCCGCCACCGCCATCGGGCAGCGCGCCCTGCTGGTCCGCACCCCCACGGGCAACGTGCTGTGGGACATGGTCACCCACCTCGACGACGAGCTGATCAGGCAGGTCGGCGAGCTCGGCGGGATCGACGCCATCGCGATCAGCCACCCGCACTTCTACGGCTCGATGGTCGAGTGGGCACACGCCTTCGACGCGCCGATCCACATCCACGCGGCCGACCGCGACTGGGTGGCCCGTCCCGACGAGTCGGTGCTCTTCTGGGAGGGCGACACGCACGAGATCCTCGAAGGGGTGACGCTGGTCAACGCGGGCGTGCACTTCGACGGCGGCCAGGTCATGCACTGGCGCGACGCCGAGGACGGCCGGGGCTCGCTGTTCTCCGGCGACATCCTCCAGGTCGTCCAGGACCGCCGCTGGGTCAGTTTCATGTACAGCTATCCCAACCTGATCCCCGAGCGCCCCGCGACCGTCCGCCGCGCCCTGTCGTTGCTGGAGCCGTACGCCTTCGACCGCGTCTACGGCGGCTGGTGGAAGCGGATCGTGCGCACCGACGGCGCCGAGGCCGTCCGCCGCTCCGCCGAGCGCTACCTCTCCTTCGCGCTGGACGACTCCCCCTGGAGTCCTACGCCTCCGTAAGAGAGCCGTACCTACGGGAATCCTTCGACTTTCCACCGATCCGCTGAGCCGGTACGACTCCGGCGCCGCGGATGTGCATCGCGGCGCCGGGTGAGGAGCGGGCTCGCTCCGCAGACCGTTCCCTGTGGGGACAGGGTCAAGGGGCGGTGAACAGCAAAGAGACGTTCTGGCCGCCGAACCCGAAGGAGTTGCACACCGCCGCGCCGAGGTGCTGCTTGCGGGGCTCGCCACTGACGACCTCAAGTTCGACGTCGGGGGATTTCCGGTCAAGGTTGAGGGTGGGCGGGATGACGCTGTTGGCGACCGACAGCAGGGTGATGATCGCCTCGACCGCGCCGGCGGCGCCGACGAGGTGACCAAGACTGGACTTGGGCGCGGTGAGGACGACGTCGTTCCCGAGTGCCCGCTGGATCGCGGAGGCTTCGCCGACGTCGCCCACGACGGTGGACGTGGCGTGACAGTTGACGTGATCGACGTCCGCCGGTCGGAGTCCGGCGGACGAGACGGCCCTGAGGATCGCCTGGGTTTGGCCGGAGCCCGCCGGGTCCGGGCCGGTGATGTGATGGGCGTCCGAGGTGATGCCGAACCCGGCCAACCGGCCGATCGGGCGGGCGCCCCGCGCGGCCGCGAAGTCCGCCCGCTCCAGGATCATGACGCCGGCGCCCTCGCCGAGTACGAAGCCGTCACGGTCGACGTCGAACGGCCGTGAGGCGCGCTCGGGGTCGTCGTCGCGCTTCGACAGCGTGCGCACCTGGGCGAAACCGGCGATGGTCAACGGCGTGATGGCGGCTTCCGTGCCGCCGGCGATGACGACGTCGACCTCACCGGACCGAATGAGCCGGGCGGCGAAGGCGAGGGCTTCGGCGCCCGACGCGCACGCCGAGACAGGTGTGTACGCACCGGCGCGGGCACCGTACTCCAGGCTGATCCAGGCGGCCGGTCCGTTCGGCATCAGCATGGGGACGGCGAGGGGAGAGATCCGCTGGGGCCCCTTCTCCTCGATCAGATCGTCCTGGTTCAGGAGGGTGTTGATGCCTCCGATGCCGGTGCCGATCACCACCGCGAGGCGCTCCGGATCGACCGCAGGCGCGGCGGCGTCGTTCCAGGCCTGCTGGGCGGCGACGAGCGCGGCCTGCTGGCAGCGGTCCATGCGCCGGGTCGTGACACGGGGCAGCACCTCGTCGGGGGAGACCGCCATGGGGGCGGCGATCTTCACGGGCAGTTCGTCGGCGTGGGCGAACGAAGCCACGAGGTCGTCGATCCGGCGGACACCGGAGCGCCCGGCGAGGAGGCCCTCCCACAGAGAAGTGACGTCCCCGCCGAGAGGTGTGGTCGCCCCCAGGCCGGTGACAACGACGTCCTGAACGCTCATGTCGATCTCCTCACCACGGAAACGGTGCCCGAGCTTGATCTCGCGGAGTTGTATCGCATACAAATATAGGGTGTCCACGAGCGATCCCCCCCGAAGCCGCGGCCGACGCACCCGGGCGCAGCTTCTCGAACAGGCCGTGACGCTCTTCGCCGGACGGCACTTCGGCTCCGTGAGCGTGGCCGAGATCGCGGCCGCGGCCGGCGCCCACCCGAACCAGATCACCTACTACTTCGGTTCCAAGGACGCCTTGTTCGTCCACGCGGCGTTCCTGATGCTGCTCCGCGACGCCGAACGCCTCAAGCCGGTCGGACACCGGCAGCGCACCCCCAGGGCGTTCCGCGAGGCGATGGCACGCACCGCGCTGGCACTGCCGGCCGTACCGATCGCCGTCCAGGCGATGTCGATCACACGGCATCGGCCCGAGTTGCAGCCGCTGGCGCAACACGACCTCGATCTGCTCTTCCGCCTGGCGGAGCGTTACCTCACCGCGGTCCTGGAGCGCCATGACTGGGTCATCGATCGTCCCGCCCTCGTCGAGGCACGGACCTTCTGGAGCGCCGTCCTGGGGGCTCGGCTGATCTCGGAGTCCGGTTTCGGTGGCCGCTCCAGCGACATCGATCTCGCCGGGGTCCTGACAGTTCGCACGAAGTAGATCCCGGAAAATCCACCTCCATGACCATGCTCAGCGCGGCCTTGCCGACCGATCACGTCACCTGCCGAGGTGGAATCGACGGTGTCGTGCTGCCGGTAGCGCTCCGGTTCGAAGGCCCGGTAGCCGCCACCGGCGGATATGGCTCGATCGACGCCCGCTCGACATCCGTCACGTCAAAGCGCGCCACATCCGACTCCCACCGGCCACGGCCGGCTCGCCACCGAACCTCATCCAGATCCGAACCCCGGAACAGCTCCCAAATGATCCTTTAATCACTGGAAAAGCCCGCCCGGGATGCGCGATAGTCACCCCGTGACGCAGGCAGGGGGGCCGGAGAGCGGGGGTGGGCGCCCGCTGTGGCGCGATCGCAACTTCAACGTCTTCTGGGTCTCCCAGACGCTCTCCGTCGCCGGGGACTCGTTCGCCTACATCGCCATCCCGCTGCTGGTGCTGAACGTGACCGGGTCGGTCGCGCAGATGGGCCTGCTGACCGGCGTGGCCGGTGCCGCGTCGGTCTTCGCCGGGGTCTTCGCCGGCATCCTGGCCGACCGGCTCGACCGGCGCACCCTGCTCATCTGCTGCGATCTCGCCCGTCTGGCGCTGTACGGGCTCATCCCGCTCGTCTGGGCGTTCGGCCCGCAGGTCTGGCTGCTGTACGTGGTGCTGCCGCTCAGCGAGGCGATCGGGATGGTCTTCCAGGTCACCTACGTGACCGCGGTGCGCAACCTGGTCGAGGGCGACCGCATCACCGAGGCGAACGGACGGCTCTACGCGACCGCGGCGGCGGCCGGTGTCGGCGGCCCGCTGCTCGCCGGCGTGGTCTCCGGGCAGTTCGGCCCGACCGCGGCGATCGCCATCAACGCGGCGAGCTTCGCGCTGTCGGCGGCGGGTCTGTACTTCGTCCGGTTCAGGCGGCCCGAGGCCGGCGCGGCGCCGCCGCGCCAGCGGCCCTGGCAGGAGATGCTGGCCGGTGCCCGGTTCCTCTGGCGGCACCCGGTGCTGCGTTCCCTGACGATCCTGCTCTCCTTCTTCATCTTCTTCACGCTCGGCATGACCGACGTGCTGATCTACCACCTGAAGCACGACCTGGGCCGCTCCGACGGCACCGTCGGCACGGTCCTCGCGGTCGCCGCGGTGGGCACGATCGCCGGGGCCGTGCTCGTGGCGCCCGTCCGCCGCAGGCTCGGTTTCGGCGTGACCTGGATCGGCGCCCTCGCGACGAGCGGGCTCGCGATGGCGGGCGTCGGACTCTCGGGCCGCGTCCCGGTGATCGCCGCCCTGATGGCCGTCTATCTCTGCGGCGTCAGCGTGGCCGGGATCTGCTCGATGTCCCTGCGCCAGCAGGTGACTCCCGACCATCTGCTGGGCCGCGTCACCTCGGCGTTCTGGACGATCCACTTCTCCCTGGGCCCGGTGGGCGCGGCCGTCCTGACCTGGGGCGCGGGCGGCTACGGCGTCACCGTGATCTGCCTGCTCGCGGGCACCGCCTGCCTCCTGCTCGCGACGGTCGCGCTCTTCACCCCCATCCGCCGGCCCGCCCCCGAACGCCCGGGGCCCGCCACCTCATGAGGCATGCTCCCCTCGACAGGGCGATCTCGCCCTGTCGAGGGGAGCGACGGATCAGCCGTTCGCCGCGGTGAACGCGGTCGCCCCGCCGACGAGCGGCAGCGTGACCGTGCTCTTCGTCGTGTCGAGGTGCAGCTTCGCCCCGGGGGTGGGCCGGATGGTGTACTCGTAGTCGCTCGACAGCAGCACGACGCCGATGCGGTGCCCCGCCGCGAACACGTAGTCGTGCGGCTGCATGTCGAAGTCGAGGCGGTACGGGCTGCCCGGCTTGACCGGCTCGGTCTTCGAGATCGACTTACGGTTCTGCGGGTCCGTCCAGCCGCGAGTGATGATCTTCGCCTTGCCGTTCTGGTCGTAGTCGACGAGCAGCGCCGTGACGTTGGCGGCCGGCTGGCCGAAGGACATCCGCAGTGACACCTGCGGCGTGCCGCTGAGCCGGACAGCGTCGGTCAGCGCCCCCGACTTGTAGGCCAGGCGGTTGGGGGACGTCACGGCGTCGGCGAGGGCCAGTGCCCGCTTCGAGGCGTCGTCGACGATCGTCTCGGTCACCGGCTTGCCCTGGCGGGTCTTGTCGGCGGTGAGGACACCGGCGGTGCCGTCCGTGCTGGGCGCGAGGTTGAGCTCGGTGTCCGCCGCGGCCGGTTCCGGCCACTCGGGGTATTCCACCAGCGTCCTGTTCTCGCGCTGGATCAGCGCCCGCTGGTCGTTCTCCACGCCGTTCTGCTGGCCCCACAGGTAACGGGTGAACCAGCGGTTGAGCACGTTGACGCTCGGGGAGCCGCCGTGCCCGCCCTGGTGCAGATAGATCTTGTGCGGCACTCCGCGCGCCTTGAGCGCCTCGTACCACTGCGCGGCGTGCTTGGTCTTGACGTTCCAGTCGTTGAGCCCGTGCGCGACCAGCGTCGCGGCGCGGACCTTGTCGACGTCGTTCAGGTAGTTGCGCTCGTCCCAGAAGGCGCTGTAGTCGCCGGTGACCCGGTCCTGCTCCTTGGCGAGCTCCTCGATGACGCTCCGGCACACCTGCCTGTCCGCGCGGGTGTAGACGTACTCCGCGAGCACGTCGGCGTCCTCGCCCTGGTAGCCGCCCGGCGCGACGACGGCGCCGTTCGCGCGGTAGTAGTCGTACCAGTTGGAGATCGCCGAGATCGGCACGATGGCCTCGAGACCCTCGACGCCGGTGCTCGCGACCGCGTTGGGCAGGGTGCCGTTGTACGACGTGCCGATCATGCCGACCTTGCCGGTCGTCCAGGTGGCGCTGACCTCTCTGCCCGCGGCGTCGTACGCCTTCGCGCGACCGTTCAGCCAGTCGACGACCGCTTTCGCGCCGATGGTCTCGTTGCGCCCACCGGTGGTGGGACAGCCGTCGGACTTACCGCTGCCCAGCGACTCGGCGTGTACCACCGCGAAACCGCGAGGCAGCCAGTTGGCCTCGTGGCTGGTGCTGATGACGGGCTGCGGCCCGGTGCCCGTGACGGCCTCGTCACCCCTGGCCGCCTCGGCCACGCCGGCGGCGGCGAGCCGCTCGTCGGCCGCCGGGTCCTTCACCGAACCACCGCGGTTCATCCAGCCCTTGCCCGGGCGGAGCGCCTCGTGGAGCTCGTGGTCGACGTTGTGGTTCGCGACCGCGTTGCCGCCCGCGTAGTAGGGGCTCACCTCGTACACGACGGGTGATTTCAGACCGGCGGTCTCCGTCTCCCGCAGCCGGGTGACCTCGGCGTGTACCCGGTCGTTCCGCCCGTCGCCGTCACTGTCGATCGAGGTCTCGACCCACATCTCCTCGCGGATCCAGTCGTTGCGGTTCGACGAGAACACCGGCTGGGCCATGCCGTCCACGAAGACCGGTCCGACGGAGGGGTCGGCGGCCGCGCCGACGGAGGCCGAGGGCGCCGCGACCCCGGCCAGGGTCATGGCGACGGCGAGACCCAACGCCGCCGCGCCACGACGCGTCGATCTCGAACTGCGGAGGTTGGCCGGCGCCCCAGGGCCCGTCGCCAGAGGTGGTACAGACATCAAAAACCTTCCAGAACGATCAGTTCGGGGCGGGAAAAAACCCCGACCAAAGTTCAAGGGACAGTAAAGACTGCCCCAAGAAGGCTTGATGTTATGGGTCGGAAGTACGAAATGTCTATGGATGAGCACCCTGTCTTGATCAGGATAATTTCGACATCTATCGAGCTAGATATTGGTGAATCGACCACCTCCGCGGAGACCAGGAACCGGGCGGCCCTGGAACATCGCAGGGCGCGCGGCGCACCCTTGAACCATCCACCAAGCGAGCGAGGCCCCGGTTCGGCAGGCCGTCGCCGCTTCCCGGGCTCAGACACGGGGTGGGCGGCACCCCCGATCATCGGATCGAGGATGCCGCCCACGGGATGGGGCGATCAGCCGCGCAGCCCTTTCAGGCATCCGTAGACGGCCACGGCCAGCACCGCCTGCGGGTCGGTCAGGTCTGTGCCGAACCTGTTCCAGACCTCGCTCACGGCACCGGTGGCGCACCTGCCCGCCTTCCACCACACCCACTCGCCGGCGGCCTTCGCCGCGTCGACGATCTGGCGCCAGAACCTCTTGACGAACGCCACGATCGCGCTCCAGGAGCGGGGGGCGTCCTGGAACTCCTCGTCGGGGAAGCGGTACTCGTCCTGCGGGTCGCTGCTCACCAGCGACATCGCCATGGAGCGGGCCGTCGCCTCCGAGACGCCCGCGGCCCGCGCCGCGGCCGCGAGCTCCCGGGAGAACGAGGTCGCGCCGGCGGGAGCGGGAGCGGCGGTGACCATCACCGCCGCCGCGATCACCGCCGCCACGATCCCGGTTACGCGCTTGAACATGAGATGCCCTTCCTGTCGCGTGAGGATCAGCGGGACATGTCGCCCCGCCGTCACACACCGTTCCGCGGGCCACTCACTCGACGGTCACTTCGCGATTACCCAGAGTCACACTTGACCTTCGCGGGAGCCTGTCACGCCAAACGATTGCCGCGCATTCAAGGCGCATTTGACGTACACCCCTGATCACGAGCGGCGATTTTATGATTACATTGAGTAATGGAAACGGGAGGCTCGGATCTCGAGTTCAGGATTCTGGGGCCGTTCGAGGTGCTGCGGGACGGCGTCCCGGTGCCGATCCGGGCGGCCAAGCTGCGGACGTTGCTCGTCTCGCTGTTGCTCGACGCCAACAAGACGGTCTCCGTCGAGACGTTGACGAACCATCTGTGGGGAGACGACCCGCCCGGAGGGGCGAGAAACACCCTGCAGAACTACGTGTTGCGGATCAGGCGCCTGCTGGGGTGCGCCGGGGACGAGGGTCCGCTGCTCACCTGCCCGCGAGGCTATCTGCTCAGGGTGGCCGACGACCGGCTCGACCTGCACCGCTTCGAGGCCCTCACCCTCCGTGCCAGGGCCGCCTTCGCCGCGGACGCGACGGAGCGGGCCGCCGCGCTGCTGGCCGAGGCCCTGGGGTTGTGGCGCGGGGAGCCACTGCAGGACGTGCCGTCCGAGACCCTGCGGCGGGAGGTCGCGCCCGTGCTGGCCGAACGCGGGCTGGACGCGCTCCAGTCCCGCATCGAGGCCGACCTCGCACTGGGCCGCCACGAGGAGGTGCTCGCCGAGTTGCGCCGACTGACCGCCGCGTATCCGCTCAGAGAGCGGTTCTGGGCGCAGCGGATGCTCGCGCTGTGCAGGTCGGGACGCCAGGCCGAGGCTCTGCGCTGCTACCAATCCCTCAGCGAGGTCCTCGCCGAGGAGCTCGGCGTCGACCCCGGCACTGAGGTGCGGAAACTGCACCAGCGGATTCTCGACGACGATCCCGCGCTCACCGCCAGGAGATCTTCCGGCAACCTCCCCGGCGAGATGACCACGTTCGTGGGCAGACAGCGGCAGCTCGACGACGCCGCGCGACTGCTGGAGACCAGCCGCCTGGTCACGCTGACCGGGGTGGGCGGAGTCGGCAAGACCCGGCTGGCGCTGCGACTGGCCGCGCAGGTGTCGCCCACCTTCCCGGGCGGAGCGTGGATCGCCGACCTCGCCCCGCTGACCGACCCCGCTCTGCTCGACCGGACCGTGGCCCAGGCTCTCGGAATCCGCGACCACTCCGCGCGCCCCTGCCTGGACATCCTCGTCGAGCACCTGAGCGACAGCAGGACACTGTTGGTGCTGGACAACTGCGAGCACCTGGTGAACGCCGCCGCGACGCTGGTGACCGCGCTCCTGCGCTCGGCGCCCGGTCTGCGGGTGCTCGCCACCAGCCGGCAGCGGCTCGGCGTCCAGGGCGAGCACGTCCTGCCGGTGCCGCCCCTCTCCGTACCGCCCACGACATCGGCGGACGCGGACGCCGAGCCGGCGCTGACCCACTACGAGGCGGTGAAACTGCTCGCCGACCGCGCCGCGGCCTCGGCACCGGACTTCCAGATCACGCGGCACAACCGCGACGTCGTCGCGCAGCTGTGCGGACGACTGGACGGCGTGCCACTCGCGATCGAGCTGGCCGCGGTCCGGCTGGGAACGCTCTCCGTCCAGGAGATACTCGACCGGCTGGACGACCGCTTCCGGCTGCTCGCCGACACCGACGCCGAGAACTCCCCACGCCACCACCGGACCCTGGGCGGCGTCGTCGACTGGAGCCACGACCTGTGCACCCAACACGAACGGCTGCTGTGGGCCCGGTTGTCGGTCTTCGCCGGTGAGTTCGACCTGGAGGCGGCCGAGGTGGTGTGCTCGGGGACGGGCATCGACCGCCACGACGTCCTCGACCTCCTCACGGGCCTGGCGAACAAGTCGATCCTCGTCGTGAACGGCCAGGACGGCAGGACGCGCTACAGCCTGCTGGAGACCATCCGCCGGTACGGCAGGCGGCGCCTGATCGACCTCGGCCAGGAGACCGTGATGCGGCGGCGTCACCGTGACCACTATCGGAGCACCGCCGCACAGGCCGCGGCCGACTGGTGCGGCCCTCACGAGGTCGGATGGCTGTCACGACTGCGGCAGGAGCTCCCCAACCTGCGGGCGGCGTTGGACTTCTGCCTCACCGAGCCCGGCGAGGCGAGGAGCGGTCTGGAGATCACCGTCAACCTCACCAGGACCCGGTTCTGGTTCTTCAACAGCACCATCGGCGAGGGCCGTCACTGGCTGGAGCGCGGGCTCGCGCTCTCCCCCCGCCGGCCGGATCCCCTCCAGGTCGGCGCGGTGGCCATGGTCGCCTGGATCGCCCTCTGCCAGGGCGACAGGCAGGGTGCCGACGCCTTCATGGCCCGCTGCCGCCGCCTCGCCGCACAGCTCCCCGACACCGACGTCCCCGCCGCCGTCACCTGCGTCGAGGGCGCCCACGCGATGCTCGTCCACGGCAGCCCTCGCTCCATCCCGCTGCTGGCGCAGGCGAGAGATCGGTTCCTCGCCGACGGCGCGATCGGTGACGCCCACATGGCCACCATGCTCTGGGCGATGGCCTGCGCCTTCCTCGGAGACCGGGAGCTCGCCGTCACCGCCGCCGAGGCCTACCTCGCCGACGCCGAGGCCCTCGGCGGGACCTGGGCCCACTCCTGGGCGCTGTGGGGCCTCGGTCTCGCCGAGTCGCGCCACGGCGACCCGGTACGGGCCGCCACCCTGTTCCGCGACTCGCTGCGCCGCCAGTACGACATCGACGACCGCTGGGGACCGGTTTGGGGCCTTGAGACACTCGCCTGGACCGTCGCCGCCACCGGCCGTCACGACCGTGCCGCCGAGCTACTCGGCGCCGCGCACCGGCTACGGCGTACGACCGGGGTGGCGCTCATCGGCCTGCGGCCGTTTCACGACGCCCACGCCGAGGCCGAACGGCTGATGAAGAACGCGCTCGGGGCGTGTGGATACTCCCTGGCCTTCGAACGGGGGGCGAGGAACACCGACGTCATCGGCCTCGCGTGCGCGCCCCCGTGACCCGCGGCTCCAGGGGTTGCCACAGGCTTGCGGGCCACGGGGGAATCGATTCTCGACGCCTCCCGGTCAGCGGGAGGCCAGGCCGGTGAGCAGGAGGGCGAGCCAGCGGGCGCGGACGGGCTCGGGCTGGTCGGTGGGAGCGGTGGAGAACAGCAGGTAAAGATCGTCCACGGTGAAGTCGCCACGCAGATCCCCCTTCGCCCGCGCGGCGTGGATGAGCTCACCCAGGGCACGGGTGGCGCGGACCTCGTCTTGCCGCGCGGCAGGATCGGTGGCGCCCAGGGTGCGGGCGGCGGCTTTGACGGCGTGGTCGTGGGCGGCGGCGTCGACCAGGCGGGTCAGGAAGCCGGTGATCTCCTCCAGGGCCGGTGAGCCGTCGTCGGCACGGCGCAGGGCGGCTTCGGCGTCGTCGGCGACCGCGCTGATCGAGGCGGCGACCACGGCGGCGACCAGGTCGGTCTTGGTCGGGAAGTGCTTGTACAGGGTGCCGACCGCGAACCCGGCGGCCGAGGCGATCTGTTCCATCGACACCTCTGGCCCGTGCGCGGTGATCTGCTCGTGCGCGGCCGCCATGATCTTGGCGCGGTTACGGACGGCGTCGGCGCGCTGCGGCCGTGACGAGGTCATGTGCTGCTCCCGGGAACGATTTGGCACAAAGTGAATTGTGCTTCACTATAGAAGGTGAAGCACAATTCACCTTACGGGAGGATCCTGTCATGACGAGCACGAAGAACAAGACGGCACTGGTGACCGGGGCGTCCTCGGGGATCGGCGAGGCCACCGCACTGAAACTGCTCCAGCTCGGCTACGACGTCTACGGCGCCGCGCGCCGCGTCGACCGGCTCAAGACACTCGCCGACCGCGGCGTCCGCCCCCTCGCCATGGACGTCACCGACACCGGCTCCATGACCTCCGGGATGGAGGAGATCATCGCAGCGACGGGCCGGATCGACGTGCTGGTCAACAACGCCGGCTACGGCTCCTACGGGGCGGTCGAGGACGTGCCCATGAAGGAGGCGCGCACCCAGTTCGACGTCAACGTGTTCGGCGCCATCGAACTCACCCGCCTGGTCCTGCCGCACATGCGCGCCCAACACTCGGGGACGATCGTGAACGTCACCTCCATGGGCGGCAAGATCCACACCCCGCTCGGCGGCTGGTACCACGGCACCAAGTTCGCCCTGGAGGCTCTCAGTGACTGCCTGCGCCTGGAGGTCAAGCCGTTCGGCATCGATGTGGTGGTCATCGAGCCCGGAGGCATCGCCACCGAATGGGGCGGCATCGCCGCCGAGAAGCTCAAAGAAGCCTCCGGGACGGGCCCGTACGGCGCGCAGGCCGCCGCCGTCTCGAAGTCACTCTCCTCCCCCGCCAACGCCCGCCGCAACTCCCCACCCACTGTGATCGCCGACACCGTCGCCAAAGCCGTCACCGCCCGCCGCCCCAAGACCCGCTACACCGCCGGATTCGGCGCCAAGCCCCTCATCCTCACCCGCCGGCTCCTGCCCGACCGCGCCTTCGACGCCCTCATCTCACGAGCCACCGGCCTGCCCCGCACCTGACCACCCATCCCCGGCGCACCGGAACGCGACAAGCGGCAAGTCCGCCGGCAGGCCCCGTCCCGGTCTCCCCTCTCAGCCTTTCCGGATCCGGTCGCGGCTCAGACGAGTCCGCCGTTGACCCGTAGCACCTGGCCGTTGACCCAGCGGGCGGGGCCGGCGAGGAAGGCCACCGCCTCGGCGATGTCCGCGGGCCGGCCCAGCCGTTCCAGCGGCGGCTGGGCGGCCAGCCTGGCGACGGTCTCCTCGTCCTTGCCCTCCAGAAAGAGATCGGTGGCGGTGGGCCCGGGGGCGACCGTGTTGACCGTGACGTCCCTGCCGCGCAGCTCGCGGGCGAGGATGAGGGTCAGTCCTTCGACGGCGCCCTTGGATGCGGCGTAGGCGCCGTAACCGGGAGAGGCCAGTCCGATCACCGAGGTGGAGAAGGTGATCAGCGCGCCGCCCTCGCGCAGCCTCCTGGCGGCCTGCTGGGCCACGGCGAAGGTGCCGCGTACGTTGACGCGGAGCACGCGGTCCAGCACGTCCAGGTCGAGTTCGGCGACCGGGGTGGGCGGATTCATGATCCCGGCGGCGTGCACGACGACGTCGACGCCGCCGAAGGTCCGCTCGGCCGTGTCGAAGAGCTCCGCGACCGCCCGCTCGTCACCGACGTCGGCTCGGACCGCGATCGCCCGGCCGCCCTCGTCGGCGACCTCCGCGACGACGGCCTTGCCCTCGGTGTCGTTGCTCGCGTAGTTGACCACGACCGCGTAGCCGTCGGCGGCGAGCCTGCCCACGACCTGGCGCCCGATGCCGCGTGAGCCTCCGGTGACGACGGCGACGCGGGCTGCTGTGCTGCTCATGATCGGTCACTCCTCCAAGAACTTATGTACACTATGTATATATATGAATGTAAACACAATGTCCATATATTCCATGGAGGTGGATGGTGACGCAGCAATCCCCCGCACCCGCGCGTCGCGGACGCGGACGCCGCCCGGCCGCCGAGGTGCGCCGCGAGATCCTGCGGGCGGCCGGCGAACTCCTGCTCACCGAGGGGATGGCCGCCTTCACCATCGAACGGGTCGCGGCGCTGGCGGGCGCGAGCAGGGTGACGCTCTACAAGTGGTGGCCGTCCAAGGGGGCGCTCGCGCTGGACGGCTACTTCGACGCCGTCGGCCCCACCCTGGCCTTCCCCGACACCGGCGACATCGCCGCCGACCTCACCGCGCAACTGCGAGCCTTCGTCCACCTGATGCGCGACACCCAGGCCGGGCGCGTGATGCCCGAGCTCGTCGGCCACGCCCAGACCGACCCCGAGCTGTCGGCGCTGCTCCGCGAACGCTACTCGGCACCGCGCAGAGCACTCGCCGTCGAAGCGCTGGAGCGCGCCAAGCGGCGCGGGCAGCTACGCGAGGACGTCGACCCCGAGGTGGTCGTCGACCAGCTCTGGGGCGCCTGCTACCACCGCCTCCTCATCCCCGACCAGCCTCTCACCGACGAGTTCGCCGAAGCCCTCGTCCGGAACCTGCTCGCCGGGATCGGCAGTGCCCGATAAAACGGCTTACGGGAAACATCAGACCGATAATGTACGTTTCGCGGCCTCGATAATGAGTCCAAGATCCCGGAGCGGCATGGGCGCTCTGACAGGCTGACCCGCCATCCGCAAGTGTGCGACAAGTGGGGGCCGCCAGGCTGGGCATCGGTCGCAGGCGGAAGAGGGGCATATGTTTGGGATCGTTCGCCCATGCAGGCACGGGATGTGCGGCGGGCTGTTCAAGGAGTGGATGGCGCACCTGTGCGGGCTCTGCCTGGCCCTGCGGGATGAGCACGGGCACGCCTCCCGGCTGGTGACCAACTACGACGGCCTGCTGGTGTCCGTGCTCACCGAGGCACAGGCCGCGGCCCCCTCCCCGTACCGGCGTGCGGCCGCCTGCGCGCTGCGCGGGTTCAAGGGCGCGGACGTCGCCCAGGCCGAGGGGGTACGGCTGGCCGCCGCGGTCTCGCTGATC
Source organism: Streptosporangium sp. NPDC049046 (assembly GCF_040649155.1). Lineage (NCBI taxonomy): Bacteria > Bacillati > Actinomycetota > Actinomycetes > Streptosporangiales > Streptosporangiaceae > Streptosporangium > Streptosporangium sp. NPDC049046. The sequence continues at coordinate 294,422 of NZ_JBEZEZ010000005.1, forward strand.
CTGGCCGCGGGAAAGGTCAAAGACCACGTCGAGGACGGCGACGGCGTCTACGCCCGCCGGTTGGTGGCGGCCGGCGCGGGGCGGGTGGCCGCGCGCTGGTCGGCCGCCGGATCGGGTACGGCCGCCGCCCTCGGATTCGATCCCGCCCCGCTCCTGGCCGCGGTCGAGGAGCAGACCCGGCTGGAACGGCTGCCGAACCCGAGCCTGCTCCAGCTCACCGCCCCCACCGAGGCCGCGGTCGCCGCCGCCTTCGGGCACACCGCCGTACTGGCCGGCAAGCCGCACAACCGGGAGACCCTGCAGGAGGCCGGACGCTACTTCGGCCGCCTGGCACACCTGCTCGACGCCGTCGAGGACCTCGCCCGCGACCGCGACCACGGGGCCTACAACCCGCTGACGGCCTCGGGCACCGACCTGGCCGCCGCGCGGCGGCACTGCGACGACGCCGTGCACGGACTGCGCCTCGCGATGGCCGAGCTGGACCTGGAACGACGTCGCCTGGTCAACGCCCTGCTGGTCGCCGAGACCGGCCGTGCCGTCGACCGGATCTTCGCCGAGGCCGAGCGGGAGAGCCCCGAGGCCCCCTCTCGTGACCCGCACCTGAAGCCCGATCCCGGCGGGTTGCTGTCGCTGCTGTGCATGTCGGCGGCCTGCTGCACCTGCGGACTGTACCGGCCGCCGTGGGACGAGGACCGCTACCGGTCGTGCGGCGAGCGCTGCGACCCCACCGGCTGCGACGCCTGCGGGCAGTGTTGCAACGGCTGCTCCGGGTGCTGCGACTGCTGCGAGTGCTGCAACTGCGACTGCGGCTGACCGCACCGGCGAACTCGCCGGATCCACCTCACCGGTGGCGTCGTCGCTTTCCGACGCCTCCACCCGCTCGGCGACCCAGTCCGTTCCCGCCAGGGAGGCGAGCCGGATGAGCCACCGTACGAACTTTTCCGCCGCCGTGGAATCGAGCCCGAGGTTCTGGGCGGCGTAGGCGATGAGGTCGGTGCCGCACATCGGGACGTCTGCGGAGATGCCGCTCAGCAGCAGCCGGTGGTGAACATGCCGGTCCGCCGCGCGCTCCCCGGCGAGCAGCATGGTCAGCGTACGACGGGCCAGCTCGGCTTCCTCGTCGTGGATGAGAAGGTCCTCGGGCGACGGGCTCGACGCGGGAGACGACTCGGTGAAGAACGCCCCCCGCTCCAGGTGAACGGTCACGTTGACCTGGTAGAAGTCGGGCCGCAGCGCGCGGAGTCTCTCCAGCGCGGCGCGAAGCGAACGCACCGCGATGAGCGGGTCGAGTCCGTGACGACCGACGGGGATCTCGTAGGGGTCACGGGCACCGTTTCGCAACCGGGTCAGGGCGTCGACCAGCAACTCGAAGGCGACCTCGTCCTCACGCAGCGGCGAGGCCCACTTCGACGTCCTGAGATCCCGTTCCGGCTTGGCGGAGGCGCCACGGCTCACCGCGATCTCGCGCCGTACGCGTGCCTCCAGGCTCTTCAGCGGATGGTGAACGAGTTGGGCGCGGGCCGCGCGAAGCCCGGCCGGCTCCCCGGCGGTGGGACGCCCGCGAAGACGGCGGGCCGCGGGACCGACCTCTTCGGTGATCGCCTGGGGCGAGGTGAGCCATTCGACGATCAGCTTCATCTCACGCACCGGCTCACCGGACCGGGTCAGGAGCGGCGAGCCCGCCAGGGCCTCGTTCAACCTGGTGTGCACGCCGAGCAGGATCTCGTTGATCGTCACCTCGCACTCGTCACACCAGCGCGTCCTCCCTTCGACTCCGGCACAGTGCCCACCGTCGTGGCGAGCCCGGCGCAGCGGTCCGCGCGCGAGGTCACGCACGGCGGGAGCGACCAGGGCGGAGAAGGCGGGAAACGAGATCTCCGGGTGAGGGGAGGCGACGGCGGCGAGGTTCATCATGCGGCCCTTCCGAGGCGTGGCGGAAGAACGCGCCGTAAGACGCGTTCTCATCACATCGGCCTCGAAAACCGAGGCCCTCAGAAGGAGCGGTCATGAACCACTCAAGCTCGCGGGCATCGCCGTTGAACGGAAACCAGGCTGTCAGGAGGCGCGAAGAGGGTCAAGCGGTTTCCCGATACATGGCATCAAGCACGTTTATTACCGATTCATGGTGAACAATGAGTGCGTTGTCGTTTTCGGCCGGCCCTCCCAGCTCCCGCACCGCCCGCTGTAGCAGGTCCCGAACGTCCGCGTGGCCGCGCGCACGGTGCTCCCCGCGCTCTCGCTGGTCCAGGGCATGCCCCTGCAACGCCCCGTTCGCCCGCCTCCCGAGGTCCTTCAGGGCGGGACGCTCCTTGCACAGGCGTTTCCACGCCTCCCACCCGAAGAGCGCGGGACGCAGGGCCGCCACCGCGAGGTACGCGGCCAGCGCCGGGCGGTCACCCCACACCTCGACGACCAGCAGCAGCCGCCGCCGGGCGACGGTCGGCAACTCTCTTTCGCTCCAGCCGTCCTGCCTGGGGCCGAACAGGTCGTTCTCCAGCCTCGCCAGCGTGGGCAGCACCTCGCGCAGCGTGTCCGAGCCGCGCTCGATCAGGCGGCGGGCCGTGCGCAGGTCCAGCCGTCTGACGGCGTCGGCCGCCAGACCGGCCAGCACCCGGTCCGCGCCGAGACGCGCCACCACTGGCTGGCCGCTGCGCAGCTCGGACCGCCCTACCTGGCTGCGGACCAGCTCCGTCACCCAGAGCGGGCACGCGGCGGTCAGCGACCACTCCACCGCCGCCGCGATCATGCCGTAGTTCGTCAGCGGCAGCCCGGGGTTGAGCACCAGCACCACCTCGTCGACGTCGCGCAGGCTGCCGGAACCGGGCCGTCCGGTGGGGACCGCCTCGGATCGCAGCGCGGCGACCAGGGCGTCCCTGATCGAGCCGAGATCCTCCGAGACGATCTCGATCACCCACACATCCACGTCCGCCGCACCGTCGAAGGACGCGGCGAGCCGGCGGGCACGTTCCACGGTCTCGGCGCTGGCCAGCAGGCGCAGCCGCAACCTCCCCCGGTGCAGCAGCGACTCGCGCCGGGCGTGCAGCTCATTGAGGACCGTCGTCACCGCCAGCCAGTCCTCGCTCTCCCTGCCCTGCCGCTCCAGCCCGACGGCGAGCAGGCCGAGGACGTCGCCGCTGCCCAGCAAGGGCCAGCCGACCCTGCCCGTCTCGGCGACGAGTTTGACCCCGGGGTCGCCCCGCTCCCACTGGGCCGCCGCCTCCAGCAGGGTCGGCGGCAATGGCCCGGCGTCGAGGCGTTCCGGCTTCAGGTGCGCCCGATGGCTGGAAGCCGCCCGGTACAGCGAGGTGAGCTCGGCGTCTTTGATCATTCTGGCGCTGGCGCTGGTGATGTCGCTCATGACGGCGCGAGCCGTCGTCGCGATCCGCTCGGCCAGCCTGCCCTCCCCCTTGGCCCGATCGCCCAGGTCGGCGACGAGGTCTCCGATCTCCCGCTCGGTGTGCGGCGACAGGACCTTCCTGCCCCGTTCGTCTCTTTTCTCCTGCTCGACCTCGAACAACCTCCGGAGATGCTCGGCGAACCAGGCGCGGAACAGACCGTAGTCGGCGGCCTCTCCGCGGCCGAGCCGTTCGAAGAGCGCCGCCCGCACGGTGAGCCACGGCCGGGTGAAGTCATCGATCTTTCCCGGGGTGAGACCCGGCACCTCAGGGACCGAGGGGCGTTTCTTCAGTCTTCTGGCGGTTTCCGTGTCCCCGGCCTGCCTGGCCGCGAGCAGTTCCCAGAGCGTTCGGTTATCCGGGTCCACCTCGGCTAACGCGTCCCAGAACCGGTAGCGAAGCAGCCAGGACTCCAGATGCGCATCCATGTCCCGTGGCCGGTCCAGCGAGTACGGCCGACCCGGATCGTCGATGTGCACGATCCGAGCCGGACGGCGGGTCTCCAGAGCAGCGCACAGAGCGCCCGTGCTGAGCGCGAACGCCCCCGACCCGCAGGTGACCAGGATGTCCTCGGGATGACGCTCCGCCAGCCAGCGGCTCAGCGCCTTCGAGGTCTCCTTGAGCCGGGGAGCCTCGACCCGGACGACGAAGACAGCCTCCGGGTCGAAGCGCGCACCGCACAGTCCCGTCTCCGAGACGAGCCGCGCCCGGATCTCGTCGGCCCAACCGGCGAAGGTCTCGCCTCCGGAGCCGTACGTGTTGGTCGTGCCCAGCAGGACGACCATGGAGACCGGGAGGTCCGCCGCCGCCAGACCTTCGAAGATCTTCCGCAGCGGACGGCGGTCCTTGCCCGACGCGCCGGGATCGCCTTCGAAGTCGGGGGTGACCCCGGCGAGGTTCCGCTCCCCCGCGAACCCCAGATCCCCGCCGCCGATCGCGTGCACGAGCAGCGTGCCCTCGGTCTTGTTCACCAGCGTGTCCCTCTGCGTAGCAGGCGAAAAGGAACCAACCGGGTTAACGGTAAGTCATCTCCGATGGAACTCAGGGTGAAATCGTGAGATAAACAGCGATCAGCGGCGAATGTTGTCCATGGGATTTCTCACCCATCGGTCCGGTGGACGTGATCACGAGTGGTACTGAATGTCAGTACCGTTTCCTGCCACCGCTTTTCTGCCCTTTTTCTCCCCATTTGTAATGAGAGGCGCCTTTGCCGGTCCTATTTCCCTTCTTCGGCTGCTCGTCTTCCTTTTTGACCGGGTAGACGACCAGCGGCGTGGCGGCCTCGCCCGGAGCGGGCAGCGACCGTCCCCTGTCCGGGGCGATCCTCCTGCCCTCCGATCTCTCGTTCTCGGTGAACCACGCATAGTTGCCGCCGCGCGGATCCGGCGGCGCGGGAACGCCCTCCTGCACCCAGTCAGGGCGCGTACGGGGATAGTGCACCGGGAGTTTCGGATTACCACGCGCGACGGCGAGCATCGCGTCACGAACCTTCCTCAGGGAGTCCACGCCCTCGACCATCCGCTCGAACGTCTCCCTCGCACCGATCAGCCTCTTCACGCCGTCGGTGTCCGGAAGGGTGCCGGAAAGGCTCCGGTAGTGGTCCGCGTACTCCGCGCCGGAGTGCAGTTCGGTGCTCTCCTCGTCGATGTCGAGCCGTACGCTGCCGAACCCGAGCGGCCGGCCGAGCCCGAGCCGGTGGAAGTGCCCGGGCGGCAGGGTGAGCAGCCAGGCGAGCGCTCCCAGCTCGTGGTCGTCGAGATCGCGGACCTCGACGACGAACCTGAAGGTCGTGCCCGGCCGCACCCATCCCTTGATCGACCGGTTCTGCGTGTCACGCTGCTCGGTCTCCTTCGTCCGGTAGCGCTTTCCGTCGGGAGTCGGAGTGCCCTTGTCGTCGTACGGGGCGCGGGGGCGCCGGTATTCGCGGTAGTAGCCGTTGATCCGGACCTGCGTGGGGTCGTGTGTTCCCTGCCCCTCGCTCCAGTGATCTCGCCGGTTCAGCCCGGCGTGGTGCCAGTACACCTTCCGGCCGCGCAGTCCCTGACCGGGCCGATACAGCTTCTCCTTCGATGTCCCGTCCTTGATCGGCCGATCGGGCTCCTCCATCGACTCCGCGAGATAGAAACGTCCCTGCTGGGGCTTGGGCCGCCCCAGGATCGCCAGCGGAAGACCGTCGCCGCCGAACCGCTCCACCGCCTCGTCGGCGTCCTGCTCGCAGGTGACCGGACCGACGCGCAGCCGCCCACGGTAGGCCGAGGGCCGCACGCCCTTCCCGTCAGGTGCGACCCAGCCGAACACCCGATCTGCAGGGGAGAGCTCGCCGATGTGGGCGGCGGGGAGGAGCGACTCGTCCAGCAACTCGGCCGGGGAGGCGTGGTAGAGGTCCCGAGGGATCAGGACCGGGTAGAGCCGGTCGACGCGGCCTTCTTTCCTGAGACGGTCGGCGCAGTCCCTGTTACCACCGTCGCATTCGAGGCGGCCGGCGCAGCGCCGCTTAACGCGGTCATCGCACACGAGACGGGCATAGCAGAGCCTTCCACCCTTTATATCCTTCCTGCTCTCGTCGTGCAGGTGAGGGCTCCAGGCGAGTTGGCCGGGACCGTCGCCGATCCGCTCCCCCGGTCCCGCGATGCTTCCGTCGGGTCGCTCGCGGTCGTACAGTTCGGCGGGTTTGTGCGCCTTTCCGTAGTCGGCGATCAGGTCGTTCCACTGCTTCTCGATCTCGCTCCACGCCCTGGCCGGCGGAATCCTCCGCGGCTCCGGCCCGTCCAGATAAAACAGGCGCTCGGAGGTCTTTTTCTCGATGTTGGGGCCGGTGATGAAGGCGATCCCCTCCACCACCCGTTCCCCGTCCGCCACGACCAGCTTCTCGGGACCACCCTTACGGACGAATCGCACCACGCTGGTCGCCCCTCCCTTGCTCCTGATCACGGCTTGGAGCCGCTCCAGATGCCGGGGGGCTTCCTGGCCGTCACGGGGATAGACGCTCTCGCCGGAGTCACGGTCGTACATCTCCAGAGCCGCCTGCTCGAACCCGTACACCACCCCGCCGGATCCGACGAGCACGGGCACCATGCCCAGCGCGTAGTCCGCGCCACGACGGAAGCCCAGCCGCGTGTCATGTCCGTCGAAGACGCCGAACCGGGAGTTGGTGACGGCCTCGTACGCGGAGCGCAGCATGCCCTTGAGCGAGGTCGCGGCCAGATGGGGACGCCCCCCGCGCACCTGGACGGGATAGACCCGGTGGGCGTCCGCCCCCTCGGACAGCGCCATCGTGCGCGCGGTGTCCAGTAGGAGCAGCGGCGTCTCCACGATGAGCCTCACCCCGATCCTCCCGGTCCAACGGTCCGGGTGCAGCCGGTCCCTACCGGCCCCCCGCCCCGCCTCTCCGTCGAGCGGCGATCCGTTGCCGAGCGGCTCCGGCAGGTCTTTCCTGGGAAACGCCGGGACGAATGTGTAGGGATTAAGAAATTTCATGTCATCGCTCATCGCGCGTTCTCCTCCGGCGCGTACGGTTCGAATCCCATCAGGCGTTCCTCCGCGACATAGGCGTTGCCGTGCGTCTCGTCCGCGACGACGTACTCGCGGGCCACCAGCCGCACCCGGTGCTTCACCGGGGAAGGCGGCATGGGCACCGTCAGGGTGCCGATCCGGGCGGTGCGGAGCGTGACCCAGCCCGGCGCGGCGCCCTCCGCCTTCCCCGAGGCCCGTCCGGAGTCGCGCCCGCCCCGCGAAGCGGGCGCACCGGCCTCACCCCAGAGCAGGTAGTGGGCGTCCGGGGTCGCCACGGCGGACAGGGGGTCGACCGGTTCGTCGAAGAACGCGGGCAGCAGACTTTGATCCTCGGTCAGCAGGACCGCGTACCCGGCCTCCACCCAGCGCAGCTCCACCTTCGGGGTGAACACCCGCGCCTCGTAGACGCAGGACAGATCGACAGGACCGGCCGGGGTCACGCAGCCGTGCTCCTCGACCCGGGCCACGTGGTAGGCCGAGGGCGCGGTCAGCAGGGCGCATCCCCCCGCCAGTCCGGCCGCCTGGACCGCCCGTGGCAACGTGACGCCGACGGCCGCGCCGCCGTACAGGATGGTCATCGAAGTCCTTCCCGCGCGGGGGTCTCCACGAGCTCCCGCGCCAGGTAGTCGGTCCATGCCTGGGCGATGGCCGAGATCTCCGGGGAGCCCAGTGCCCCGGAGAGCGTGACCGGCTCAGGCCACGGGCCGCCGGTCAGGATGATCTCGGTGACGTCGATGTCGCCGAACCCCCGGTTGGTGAGGGCACCGAGTGGGATCCGCCCGGCGGCGAGATCCCTGAGAGTGAGCAGCAGCAGGGCGAGCGCGCTGTCGCGCTCGCTGTCGAGCCTGGTGAGGTCGATGGAGAGCCGGATCGGCTCCCAGTTCACCGCGTGCGGTTCCAACACGCTGAACAGGCGACCGTCGGCCGCTCCGCCGGTCCAGCGGTCGAGGGCGACGTGGTCGGCCTGCGCCATGCCCAGGTCCTCCAGCCGGTCGTGCACGGACTCGGTCAGCTCGGGGTGCCGGTCGTCCGCAGGTCCCTCGGCCCCGGTGACCTGGTCCCAGAGCGCTTCGGGGATGATCGTCTGGGCGATGCACTCCTCGGCGCGCACCGCGCCCGCCCGCCGGTCCGCGCCGTCGTCACGGGCCGAGCCGAACAGCGCCCGTACGGCGGGCAACTGGTCGAGTTGCGCCCTGAACACCGCGCTGTGCCTCCCCGCCGAAGCGTCGGGATCGGCGGAAGGCGCGTCGATTCCGCGCGCCGTGCGCTCCACCAGCTCGGAGTGGCCGCGCAACGCACCCTTGATCGATCCGCCCGGCAGCACCAGCGTGAGATGACGGCGATCGACGCGCGTGGTGAGCGGCAGAGTGTCGACGACCAGACCTGCCGAGCTCGCCCGGACCATCACCGGCGCCCTCGGACTCCACACCACGCGCACGTCGAGCAGTTCGCGCCGCGCCGGGAGCCCCGCGTCGCCCGACCGCAACGACGCCACCGACCGGACGCGAACAGGATCGTTCCTGAGGACCGCGAGCAGGCCCGCCGGCGAGTCGAACCGCTCCACGACCAGCTCGAACGGGTCGTCGAGCAGCCGCACCGCTCCCAAGCCCCTGCCCGTCGCCGCGCCGATCCGCACCTCCCCCGCGCACAGGGCCTCGATCAGGGCCCCCATCCTGGCCTCGTCGGCGGGACCGTCCTCGTCGGACTCGATGTCCATCTCCAGCCTGAGATGACACCCGGCGGGCACGACGGCCCTGCCGTACAGGAACTCCTGCGCCGCCGCACCGGTCGTCCGGTCGATGCCGACCGACTGCCGCAGCTCCAGGCGGGCCGGGTCCAGCGGGCTGGCAGGCAGGCCGCGATCGTCCAGCCTGGCGTCGGAGGTGATCAGGGCATCGGCGACGACCACCCGGCTGGCCCGGCCTTCGTCGTCCCTGCCCTTGGATACGAAGCCCCAGAGCGAGTCGAGGTCCGTGGACTCCGGATCGGCGCCGCGCGACCAGTTCCGCAGCACCCCGGCCAGCGTGGTCCCGGGGACGTAGAGACGTCCCAGACCGTCCACCGCGATCGGGAGCGGTTGCGAGGGGTCATGGCCGAGACCCCCGACATGCAGCGGCGACTCGGTGCGCAGCCAGCCGCGCGCCCGGACCCTGCTGGTCACGCGCCGTCCCACCCTGATGCTCATCTCGTGCTCCTCACCGTCGAGGCACCCTCACGACCGCGCCCCGCTTCACCACTAACGGGTACGAGACCGACGTCACCACCGATCTCATGACCGTTCTGTCCTGTCCTGGCACCGGCACCCGCGGCCTTGTCACGGCTGTGCGCTGCCAGGCACGCGGTGACCAGCACCCGTACCGCCTCGTCGCGGAGTTCGGCGCGCAACGTCGTGACGCCATCCGCCGTCACCGTCAGCTCCTCCTCGGGAAGGCCGAGCAGTGTCCAGATCGGGTCGGCGTCGACGAGCAGTGCGCGCAGCCGCTCCACCGCCTCATCGGGCCAGGCCGGTCTGCCGGCCCTGTTCCCTGCGAGTCGTTCCAGACGTCTCCCCGCCCGTCCGGAGGGGAGGTCATCGACGATCTCTCGTAGCGCGTTGAGCTGGGTGTTGGACACCCTGTCGGGAATGATCCGCCTCCGCGTCCCCCGGTTCCCCCTGATGCGTTCGCAGGCACGGTGGATCTCCGTCCGCCAGGCCGCCCGCTCGAAGATCCGCGCGTTCTCGTACCCTTCCTCGTTCGGCGCGATGGGCTGAGACGTCCCGGCCGCGACGTGCGGAACCGAAGAAGCGTCAGGCGAGCCGGTCCCGATGACACCGTCCGCGTCAGCGCCGAACTCCTGCCCGGAGGCGGCACCGGACCCCGTATCGGCCGAGTCGGAGGCCGCGACGGGCCGCAGCAGCAGGTCATGGTCGAACTCCACCTGCCCGAACCCCTCGGCCCTGCGCTCCCCCACCCCTGCGGCCCGCACCTCCGCGAGCACCTCCGGATCGATGGGCCCGCCGGTCACCGTGAAGGTGAGACAGCTCCCGGCGGCCAGCCCGTACAGGGTGGAGCGAGGCAGGCCCCAGCCCCGGTGCCAGCTCTCCGTCCGGTGGACGCCGAGCGCGACGCTCACCCGCCCGTCCCTCGGCTCGGTCACCGGAACCAGGCGTACCCCGGTGGCTCCGGCCGCGACCAGCGCCCGCTCCAGCGCTCGTCCGGCGTCGACGACCTCCGTACTGGGACGCAACCGCACATCACGGACCAGCAGGTCCGACAGCAGCCACACCCGGAGCAGGTCGCCCTCCGCACCGGGCCGCCGCCGGTCGGCGGCCGGACGCGCCTTCACCTCCACCTGCCCGTAGTCGTCCTTGGAGGAGCGGCCGACCCGCCACCGCCCGTCCAGCCGCCGTTCCCACCCCTCCTCAAGCATTCCCGCCCTGACCCGTACCTCGGCGCGGAGCACGGTCCCCGCGGCGAGCGCCCGATAGACGTAGACGCCGCCGATCTCCCTGATGGGTCGCTGCACCCTGTCATCGACGCTGTTGTGCATGCGCACCGTGAGCGCCGGGTTCACCACCTCGGGAAACCTCTCTCCCCCGGCGGTGACGTACCCGTCCCGGTACGGCTTGCCGGACGCCTCGGCCTCGGCCATCCGGTTGCCGACGATCGCCGTCCCGCCCTTCTCGTGGACGAGGACCCTGGGCACCGGCAAGGTCCGCCCGCCCTCCCCCGCCTTGGGGGTGGCGGCCGTGACCAACAGGTCCCCGGTACGGACCAGGGCGTGCGCGGCCCCGCCGAGCCGTCGGGCAACCTCCGGCATCAGGCACCAGCCGGGAAGGTGGGTCGCGCCCTGCACCACGTTGCCCATCACGGTGGCCGCGACGAGCACGGCCTCCCGCACCGTGATGACCAGCTCCGCGCGCTCCCAGCCCGACCGCGCCGTCCGGTCCGCGGGCACGGGCCGGTCGGCGACCGCGTACGGAGAGACCGACGGGGGCGCCTCAAGCTCGTCCGGCATCGTCCAGCCGGGAGCGAAGCCCTCCCCTTCGACGGTCATCCTGCACCGCCCCGCCCCCCGGCGCCGCTTGCCGCCGACGCTCTCCAGCAGCCGGGCCCCCGCGTCCAGCAGCGCGACGGCGACCTCCCGCTGGGCGTGGCTCAGCTCCGCGAACCCGTCGATCCGTCCCCGGCCCCTCAGCGTGACCCCGGCGCGGGCCATCTCCTCGAACCGCAGCATGTCCGCCCTGGCGGTGCCGGTACGGGCGTCGATCGCCACCCCCGCCTTGCGGAACGTCGTCGCCCTGGAGACCAGGGGCTTCTCCCGCAGCAGCTCGGCCAGCCTCTCGGGAAACCTGAGCGGTCCCTCGACGACGAGTGCGGCGGGCCGCAGCGCGCCCGTGGCCGTGGCGTACTGCCCGCCGAACAGAAATCCCAGCCAGTCGTGCCACACCCCGGCGGGCCCGCTGTCCAAGGCGTGCGCCGCCAGCTCGCAGGAGTCGCGCCAGACCCCGATCAGTGTCTTGGCCGGAACGATCGGCGCGGCGAGTGCCCGCGCACTCCTGTCCGCGTCCTTCTCGCCTCGGCGCACGGAACCCGTGTCTCGGCGGACGACACGATCCGCGTCCCGCTGGATGAGACGGTCGGTGTATCCCTGGATGCCCGTTCCGGTACCCACCCGCCAATCACTGATCATGAACAGCGAGATGTCGAACTCGCCGACCTCGCGCGTCTCCCGCACGTCACCGTCCCTCATTCCGTCTCACTCCCGGCCTTCTCGCTCCCGGCCGTGAGGAACTGCAGCGCCACCATCGCGTCCGGCAGCCCCGTCACGGCCCCCTTCCTGCCGTCCAGGTCATCGAGCCAGAGCGACCCGCCTTCCTTCTCCAGCAGCTTCAGCAGCACCTCCGTACGTTCGCGATCGCCCTCGAACCGGCGGCGCAGCAGCTCCAGCCTGGAAGTCGCGACCTCCGCCCCCAGGTGCAGTCCTTCACGCAGGTCGTGGGCGACGCCACGGGGGATGAGCAACTCCCCCGATTCGGGATCGCGCCGATTCAGCGCGCCGACCCGCCGCTCAAGGTCCTCCCAGCGCCGTCCCGACGCCCTATCCTCGGCGCTTCCCGCCCCCACCAGGTAGGGCGAGGCCGACCCACCGGCGCCGCCCGCCTGCCGGATCCGCCTCAGATCGGGGGCCGAACTCTCCAGCAGCACGGCGAACGCCAGCGCCGAACCCCACTCCTTGACCCGCTTGGCCTCGGTGTCGATCAGCTCCTCGGCCAGGTCGTAGGCGAAGTGGAACGGGTAGTTCCGCTTGACGATCGCCACCCCGGCACCCGCGCCCAGTCTCTTGAGACCCAGCTTGCCCAGCACCGGCGTGAGCCTCGCGTCCCTGGCCGTCTCCTCCTCGAACGCCTCCAGGTAGTGCCGGGTGAAGGGCAGCGCCACCTCGCCCTCGCACAGCACGGTTAGATCGTCACCACCGATCACCAGCGGCAACACCGCCGGAGGTACACCCTCAGCGGGGATCCCGGCACTGTTCCCGCTGGCGGTCCGGTCGGCGGTATCGCGGATGGTCTCACGGGCGGTGCGACGCAGCGCCTCCCTGAACGCCTTCTTCGCGCACTCGTCGGCGGCCTGGGAGACGCTTCTCAGCGTCTCCACATAGCCCCGATCGTCCCCGTCCGCGACGACTGCGTCCAAGCCCTTGAAGATCGCACCGAACCCGTTGCCGTCGGCGTGTACCACTCCGACCCAGGAAGCCTCCAGGCCCAGCCGATCGACGATCTCCCGCATCCTCCGCCGGCCGACGCCCCTGTCCGGCTTCCGCCGATCGAGCCAGGCGATCTCGGCCATCCTGTCGAGCGCGCCCGGACAGGCATCCAGCTTCGCCCTCGCAGCCGCCGACCTCGGCCTCGGCTGCTCCTCGCCCTCACGGCGGATCACCTCCGCCGGCAACCCGCTCGACCCGCAGTCCTCGACCGGTGGCAACCGCAGAAACCTCGCCTGCGGCCCAGGCCGTGACTCCCGTACGGCGGCCAGCTCCTTCCGTACCCCGCCCATCTTCTTGGCCAGCGTGCCCGGCTCGTACTCGACCACCACACCGCAGACATCCAGGCCCGGCGCGTGAAGCAGCGCGAGGATGGTCAGCTCGGTCACCAGCCGCCGCCCGGCCTCCCTATCCTTGGTCAGCACGATGACCCCGCCCGCCCCCGCGACCACCAGCTCCGCGTCATGGGTGTCGAGCCGCCAGGTCTCCCTTTCGAAACCGGGAAAAGCCTTCTCCAACGCCTTGTCGGCCCAGGTTCCGTCCACCCGGGTGATCAGGTCGGATGCGCCGACGATCTCCTGCCGCTTGTTGGAGGAGAAGATGTATCGCTGATTACCCGCCGTATTGATCACGACGACGTACATGACTCTCCTTGTCTCGTCTGAACGAATCTCTTGGGGTGCGTCTCTTGGAAGGCACCCCTTATGAGCGCGTCCCGTCACGACGCACCCCGTCATGGCGCGTCTCGTACGGATGCGGAACCACCCGTACCTCGTGGCCGATCAGCCAGCCCAGCGCGAAGGCGACACTGGCCGGAGCGGTGATGAACAACCGGGTGCGCAGCTCGGCATACCGTGGGTGAGCCACCATCCAGGCTCGCCAGGCGGCGTAGACGTGCCGGACGACCAGCTCGAAGTCGGCGGCCGTCTCGGGAAGGTTGGACGGCCCGCCGTCGATGACCAGTGCCGCACGGCACCGCTCCCATCGCCCGCCGGTGTCCGCGCAGCCATCGGCCGCGGCCCGCAACGCCTGGGCGACCATCATCGGATTGTCCGCCAGGTGCACCACGAGGGCGACCGCCCTTCCCTCGGCGTCCCCCTCGAAGTCAGGCTCCTCGACCACCCTCGCCAGCTTCGCCGCCCGCACCGCCTCCGCCGAGGTCAGCGGATCCTTCAACCGGCTGCTGATCCTCACCGACGGAAAGAAGTCCGACTGCGCCCGCTCCGACCGCTGCGGCAGCACCGGCCCGGCACCCCCGCCGAACTCATCCGGCCCCGCTACGGAACTCCCACCGAGTTCGTCAGACTCCGCTACGGATCGCTTCAATCCGAGATCAGGGCTGATCCCCCTCAGATCCCGTTGCACGTTGAACTTGAACTTCGCCCCCAGGTCGAAGGCGTCGGGCAGCCCGGCGTTGACGTAGAGCGACACCGGCGTGGACGGGTCCGACTCCGACAGCTCGGTCAGCCGCGCGCTCACCAACTCGTAGGCCAGCTCAAGCGCATCCTCGCGGGCCTCCCGCGCGGCGACCCTGGTGACCGGATCGGCGCCGGGCACCGCCACCTCGATCTCCCGCCGTACGACGAAGCAGGAATCGTGACCACGCCGAGCGTGATTGACGGCAGCGCTGACCCACTGATCACTCCACGGCCCCCGCCAGTTCTCCCTCGGCAGGGCGATCACGATGCCCACACCCCTGCTGCGCTGCTGCCACAGGTTGATACCGGTGAACACCGCCGCCGCAGCCACGCAGAGCACCGTCAGGAACCATTTCTGGTCCCCCATCCACCCCTTGATCACATCCGGCACGGTCCCCGCGGCCACCGCGGCCGCCACACCCGCCAGCGCCGCCACCGACCACCCCGACGCCCCTTCCCACAGCGCCCTCGCCCGACCACTCCCACCCCGAGAAAGCCGCATCCGCCCTCCTCCCCATCGTGTTTTCCCTTCACCCATCTACAGATGGACGAAGAGAAAACCCCTGGTGGGAGCGATGAGGATTGGGAGTGAGCGGGTCAGGCGCGTCCGAGATCCGGGGTTCCGACCCCTCTCAGGGGCGATGAGGACCTCCGTCTCCGGACAACCCCGGCATGTTCCGCATATTGTTGCGACCCCTCGCAGGGGCGATGAGGACGCCTTACACGCTGCAAGCGTACGGCGCAGAGCTGCGTTGCGACCCCTCGCAGGGGCGATGAGGACGCCGATTCTTGCCCTTCTGGCCGACGTTTTGTTGTCGTTGCGACCCCTCGCAGGGGCGATGAGGACCGGACCCGTGAAACTGATCCTGGAAGTCGCGAAAGGGTTGCGACCCCTCGCAGGGGCGATGAGGACCCCCTGCGATCGTGGCTGGCCTGGTGCGCCCTGTCGGAAGTTGCGACCCCTCGCAGGGGCGATGAGGACCGGCGGTCGTCGGCCTTGCCCGTGGCATCCTCATCTTGTTGCGACCCCTCGCAGGGGCGATGAGGACTCGCAGTTGAAGACGTCCCCCAGCCGGAACAGCTTGTTGCGACCCCTCGCAGGGGCGATGAGGACATGCACAACGGCCGCGAAACCCCCGCCGGGGAGATCCTGTTGCGACCCCTCGCAGGGGCGATGAGGACAAGTGACATGAGCACCGACATCGGATTCAGTGACGCGTTGCGACCCCTCGCAGGGGCGATGAGGACCCCAAGGTAAAGCCCCAGGTCAGCGACCTGTTTACCGGGATGATTCAGCGCTGTTTTGCAGTGAACCTCCGGTAGTGCAGAAAACCCAGGAGGTCTGCTGCAAAACCGTGTGATCACCATGATGCCACGGCGCCTGCAAGATGTCCCTCACCCCTTCAGGAGCGAAGAAGATGGGTACGGCGCGGTCGAACACCTGACATGAAGTTTTTATTGATGAGGATCTGCGATCTCAATGATGTGCAGCGGGTCGTCAAAGGCACGAGCCGCCTCGCGCCAATGAGACTTGTTCAGGGTGAGGATCGGACAGACCGAAGAGTCAGCCAGGGCAGCGACATGGGCATCGCCCCAGTCGAGCCCCGTCCGGTTGATCACAGATGCCACAGCGATCCCATGCTCGGGTTCGCGCGGCCCCGCCACGGTGATCTGCTGCATCGTCGCGATGCCAAGCAAGAGGTCAGCGGCATCCTTCGAGGCGGAGTCGAGCGAGGCACCGGTCATTGCCAGAACGGACATGACCATCGGCTGTCCCTCGGCGTCGAAACGAGCGACCATTTCCAGCAGTGCGTTGTCTCCGCGAGCCAGTTCAATCAAGATCTCAGTATCGAGGATGAGCGGGGGCAGGGTCACCGCGCGGCCTCGTCGGAAAAACCTGGCACGTCTTTGAGTTGCTGCTTGACATGCGCCATCATGCGGTCGACGCGTCCGTGATCAACCGTCTCCCGTGCCCGGCTCACATGCACCTGCAGGAGCGCCTTGCGTCGCCGCTCTTCACGCACGCGTGCGGCGAGGGCGTCGTTCACGTAGGACGACAAGATCAGATCACCGTCACCAAGAGAGTCTTTCACGTAGTCGACAAGGTCAGGGTCAAGAGTGACCGGGACCCTGATACGAGGGCGGCTGCTCATGGGCCACATGCTAATACCGCCAGGCCATGTCGGATGGCTAGTTGCGACCCCTCTCAGGGGCGATGAGGACAGGCCGACCAGCTGGGTGGGCAGATGCAAGGCAATGTTGCGACCCCTCGCAGGGGCGATGAGGGCGCGAGGAACAGCTCGTGGAGCTGGGCGGCGCCTTCAGGTTGCGACCCCTCTCAGGGGCGATGAGGGCGACGTCGCTGTCGGCTGGCGGGCAGTGGGAGGCCGGGTTGCGACCCCTCTCAGGGGCGATGAGGGCCCCAAGGTAAAGCCTGAGGTCAGAGCCCTGTTTTCCCAACGGTTTCAGCGCTGTTTCGCAGTGAACCTCCGGCAGTGCAGAAAACCCGGGAGGTCTGCTGCAAAACAGAGTGATCACCATGATGCCACGGTGTCTGCGAGGCGTCCTGTTTTGTGGTGGAGGTGGTGATCGTCGTGTTCACTGCGGACGTGACAGCGCGGAAGGAGTGTATGGGTTCCGTTGCGGACATCGTGATGATCAAAGGGCGGGGTCGCTGGCAGGTGACGGCATGAGAATGGTGCTCCGCTTCGAGCCCAGGGCAGCGTTTTAGCCGTCCCGGTCGTGTTCAACTGCGGCAGAGAGATCCGTCAGTAGGAGGCGGGCTGAGCGGCGGCCCAGGCGGAGGAGGGGTGGGCAGGTCAGGCGAGTTCCCGCGAGGGTGGGGAGGGCGAAGGCGATGGCCTTGGCGGGGGTGTTGGCGATGAAGGTCGTGGTGGCGTAAGCGCGACAATGCCCCTGGGAGAGTTCGCGGACCAGGATCAGCCCTCGGCCGCTCTCGGCGAACAGGTCCAGGGCGGTCTGCGGCCGGGAGTGGTCAAGGACTGCGGGAATCCACCCCAGATCGGGGTCACTGTCGACGACCTCGCACCAGGTCGGGACACCGGCCAGATTGAAAAGACGGAGCTCGTACGGCGGACGGGCATGCCTTTCGCAGTTGGCGGCGAGCTCGGCCACGATTATCTCCGCGTCGGTGACGTCCCCATCGAGTACGCCGCACTCCTGGAGCGCCTGGCGTACGACCGCGCGTGCCTGGCGAGGGGCGGAGCCCGGATACAGGATCGCCACCAACATGCTGACGTCGGCGCGGGCGTCTCCTGAGAGGGCTCCTCCGGTGGCGAGCCCCTGGAAGAGAACTGCCGAACGGTTGGCGCGGTCGCCGGTCGGGCTCGCCGGGTCGTGGGGAGTTGGCCGCATGTGTGCACTCCATCGCTTTCGGTGACTGTGTCCAGCAGGAAACGTCACCTGATGGATCCGACACAGGCCCAAGCGTCGGCGTTTCCACACCCGGCGCGAGACGCCGAAAGGAAAGATCCCTCCGACTCACCCTCATGGGCGACCTTGCCAGCTGGTCGTTTCCTGGTCGTTTTGAAGGACGAACGGAGATCGAGAGGCACACTCGTTGACAATAAGTTGACGACTCGTAACCCTGGGTGACGGAGGGTGTTATGGACGATGTGGATCAGAATGCGGGACGCCCGGAGTTGGTACGAGCCCGTAAGCGGATGGGAATGAGCCAGGATCAGATCTCGGCGGCGCTGTGGGTGTCGTCGACGACGTGGAGCCGCTGGGAGCGGGGCCATCAGGACATCCGCCCGGTGTATCGGGCACGGATGGCCGAGGTGTTCGGGGTGGACGCGGCCGAGGTCGAGCGATGGATCGAGGGCACGGATCCGGTCGATACGGAAGCCTGGCTGCTGCCGGACTTCAGCGACCTGTCGCTCGGGGCTACCGTCGAGGCCGCCGGACGACTGTGGAGGTGCGACGTGGACCCGGACCGCCGTCACATACTGGCCGCACTACCGTTCGTGCCCGCCGCGCTGGGCGGATGGCTTTCGGAGTGGAGCTACGGCACCCCCATCGCCTCAGTGGCCTATCAGGGGTCCGGCTCAGCCGTGGGACTCTCCGATGTCCGACGGATCACAGAGACGCGGCAGGCGTTCAGTCAGATGGACCACCGCTTCGGGGCCGGGATGATCCGTCCGGCGGTGGTGGACTATCTCTATGGCACTGTGGAGCCGCTGCTGCGCGGCCGTTACAACGATCAGGTCGGGGCCGCGCTGATGACAGCTGCGGCGGGGATGACCTTGCAGGCGGGCTGGACCGCTTTCGACCTGGGACATCACGGCCAGGCCCAGCACTACTTCGGCCAAGCACTCAAACTGGCCAAGGCTGGCAACGACTCACTAACGGGCGCCTGGATATTGACCACCATGACAATCCAGGCGATCTACCTGGAGCAGCCCGCCTGGGCGGTACGACTCGCCCGGGCCACTGTGGACACCGCCCAGCGGGCCCAGGCTCCGCCGCGCGTCATGGCCCAACTATTGAGCAGAGAAGCCTGGGCGACGGCCCTCCAGGTCAAGATGAGCGAGGCAGGCGACGGTCACGGCGTCAAACGAGTTGAGCAACTCCTCGGCGAGGTCGAGCGGCTCTACGCCCAGGGCAGCAGCGACCGCGATCCGTCCTGGACTGAGTGGTACGAGTCAACCGAACCCGTCGCCGAGGCAGGTATCTGCTGGTCCCTCATCGGCGACCACCGACGCTCTGTTGATTGCGTGGAGACCGTCCTGCGTGAGTACGGCGAACGCCGCTTCCGTTCAGCCCAGCTCAGCCGGGTCAGCGTCGCTGACGCTTACCTGGGCCTGGGCGAAATCGAACAGGCCGTGGACTCCGTACGAACCGCCATCCCGATGGCCAGATCGTTGGCCTCCCCTCGCCTACTCGGCCGCATCCGCAAGTTCTCCGACCGCCTGGAACCGTACGCCACAACCATCCGGGTCAAAGAGTTCCGCGCCTACCTGAACAGCGAACTCACCTCCTGAATGTTTTCTCAAAAACACCGTTGTGATCCCCCTCATGGGCGATGAGGACCTGTTCGCCGCGTTCCGCGCGATGGAGGGCGCCACGTTGCGACCCCTCTCAAGGGCGATGAGGACGATACGCCGACTGTGCCCACGCGCAAGCGGATTACGCGTTGCGACCCCTCTCAAGGGCGATGAGGACTACCCACGAGCACCAAGAGCCACCGCCAAATATGTTGCGACCCCTCTCAGGGGCGATGAGGACCCCGCCCGCGCCTCCGCAGGAGCCGGAGACGCCGGTGTTGCGACCCCTCTCAGGGGCGATGAGGACCCGTCTACACGCGCCCCGAGCACGCCCCCGACTACGCGTTGCGACCCCTCTCAGGGGCGATGAGGACGCCGACGTCGCGCGGAGGACCGGCTACCCCGTGATGTTGCGACCCCTCTCAGGGGCGATGAGGACTCGTTTCGGTTCATCGGCACAACCCTCGTGGCAGCCATGTTGCGACCCCTCTCAGGGGCGATGAGGACCTGCCTGCCTCCGCCGATTCCGCGATCTTCCTTCCGCGTTGCGACCCCTCTCAGGGGCGATGAGGACCAGGGACGGGAAGCGGGTTTGCCTGGGGTTCGACCAGGTTGCGACCCCTCTCAGGGGCGATGAGGACCCGTCCAGCACATCGCCAACCGGCACCCGGACTTGTTGCGACCCCTCTCAGGGGCGATGAGGACCCGGGCCGCTCGCCCGTTCTTCAACGCCGGTGTGCTGTTGCGACCCCTCTCAGGGGCGATGAGGACGCCAAGGTAAAGGCGCAGGTCAGTGACCTGTTTTCCGAGGGGTTTCAGCGCTGTTTTGCAGTGAACCTCCGGTAGTGCAGAAAACCCGGGAGGTCTGCTGCAAAAACATGATCAAAACATCTCGGTTCTGGCGTGCGCCTGATGCTGCATGCAGACTAACCCGATCTTTCCCTCGAAGACCACGATTCCGTGACCTCATCTGCACTCCACCCCGTTGACCAGCGCGGACACGGACCAGAGCGCTTCGTCCATCTGTAGTAGGTACAAGCCGAAACAGATCGGAGGAACGCGGTGAGGGTGCGGATCGAGGTCGCCACGGCGGCTACCGAGCTCGCGTGGACCAAGGTGCTCGCGCCTGGACGGTCCCTGGTGTACGACCTGCTCGCCCGGGAGGCGCCGGAGGTCGGGAAGCGATTCCACGGTGAGGGGGCCGGGCCGTACGGGATGGTGCCGCTGGGACACGGGGCGCCGGTGTTCCCGCAGGCGACGCGGCGGCGGGGGGCGTACGCCGTGGGTGGGAAGGGGTGGGTGGAGCTGGGCAGCCCGCTCTTCGAGGTGGTGACCGTGCTGGCCCAGGGGGTGAAGCGGCGTGAGCTGCTGGACTGGGGCGGGGCGGCGTTCCGGGTGCTGAACGTCGTGGCCGTGGAGCCTCCGGGGTTCGAGTCGGGGCGGGGCCGGTTCAGGACGAGTACGCCGGTGGTGATGAAGGGCACCGGCCGCGAGGAGTCAGGGCAGCGAACCACCCGGCAGGCGTGGCTGCTGCCGACCGACCCGGAGTTCCCGGTGTTCTTCCAGCGCAACCTGCGGCGCAAGGCCGAGACCCTGGGCCTGGATCCCGAGGTGTCGCTGACGGAGATCTCCTGGGTGGGGGCGAAGCGTTCCTTCACGGTGGGTCAGGGTGCGAAGCCGGGTGCTCCGATCGAGGTGGAGCTGGCCGGGCCGCCGGAGACGCTCCAGGCGATCTGGAGCTGGGGCCTGGGCCAGGCCAACTCGGCCGGCTTCGGCTGGATCGCCGCGTGAGCGAAACGGTCGGTGTCATAAGCGAGCCGCATCAGCGCGTAGAACCAGGCTGGCACGTGGACGGAAGCGACGACGAGCAGGCGCGGCCGGTGCTGACCGCCCATCCGCTCCAGCGCGTCGGCGCCTACGCGCTGGCGTTGCTCGGCGAGGCGTCGTCGCCGGAGAAGCTCACTCCCAAGATGTTCGGAGACGCGGTGGACAGGGTCACCGAGGACGCCGTCACCGCGGCCCTGGTCCGTGACACGAAGAGCGACCGGGGTTTCTGGCTCAAGTCGAGTCTGTCCTTCTTTCCGAACTCCAAGATGAACCACCTCAGCAACGCGAAGAAGGACAAGGGCACCATCGAAGGTGCCGTGCGGGCCTGGCGGACGCGGCCCGAGGAGAAGACCTGGCCGACGGCGGCGTGTGTGCTGTGCGGGCGTGGCGCGGTGGGGTTCTTCGGGAAGGTGAATGTGCCGCTGGCCGAGAGCGACCTCTACCGCAACAACACGCCGCGCGGACATACGGGAATGGCGCTGTGCTGGCCGTGCCTGTGCAGTTTCTACGCCCTGCCGTACGGCTGTCGCCTGACGGGTGGGCCGTCGATCGCCCTGCACAGCTGGGACGAGCGGTTCATGGTGCGGACGCTGTCGCGGCGGGTGGAGCGCAATCGGCAGTTCATAGCTCTGGGCAGGGCCGACCCCCAAGGGGTTCCCGCACGGGAGGTGCTGGCGCTGCAGGCTCTGCGGCACCACGAGGACCGCCTGACGGCGGGGGTGGATCTGCTGGTCTTCGGCAACAACAACCGGGGCCAAACGCTGGAGATCCAGTCGATGGAGCAGCCCGTCGCCGAGTGGCTGCGGCGCTCGTCGCGGCCTCTGCGTAGGCGTGGCTTTCCGGCTCTGCTGCGTGCGCATGCCACGGCCGACAGGCCGGGCGTCGTCGGGCTGGCCCGTAACGCCTTCCGGTCGCCGGAGCGGATCGCCGGAGCCTGCGGCCGGTATCTGGCCGCGCGGCTGGACCGGGGCGTGATCGGTGACGACACGGCCGACCTGGCCGAACTGTGCTTCTCCCTAGTGATCGAGGTGATGCGGATGAACCAGAACGAGGTAGACGAGGTCAAGGCGGCCGGGGCGCAGGTGGCGGCCTGGTTGAACGCCGAGAACTCCGCGGGGCAGCTCCGGCGGTTCAACGCGACGTTGAAGGAGCAGAAGCAGATGCGGCACTGGCTGATGCGCCGCAACATCGACGCCCTGCTCGACGCAGAAAGCGGGATCGACGGCCCGCTGATCACCGAGAACCAGTTCCGGCTGCTGTTCGACCCCGAGGTGGAGGACGCCTGGTTCCACCGGCAGTTGCTCCTCGTCTCGGTGGTCCAGCGGCTTCACGAGCTGAAGTTCAACCCCGGGGACCGGGCCGAGGTCGCCGCCGAGATGGCGACCGAGGAGAAGGACCACCCCGAGGACATCGAGTACATGAAGGACGAAGCATGAGCTACCTGGTAGGAAAGATCGTTCTGGATGTGGTGGCCGGGGCGCCGAACAACGGCCTGGGCGAGGACAACGTCGCCAGGGTGAAGCAGTTGCGCGTCGGGCGTAACACCCATCCGTACGTCTCAGCGCAGGCGTTCCGCTACTGGGTGCGCGACTCGCTGCCCGCTTCCGAGCCGTCCTCGCCGGTGATCCGGTCGGGCAGCGGTCAGAAGCAGCAGGCGTACACCAACGGCCGTCCCGATCTCTACCTCGACGACGATCTGTTCGGCTACATGGTCGCGGTCAAGGGTGACAAGACCAAGACCTGCCAGCGGGATACGGTGCTGGCCACCGGGACCTTCGTCTCGGTGGTCCCGCGCCGACCCGAGCGGGACTTCGGCACGATGAGCCGGGGCTTCGGTGCCAGGGAGAACCCAGTGCTGCACGGTCACGAGTTCTACAGCGCGGAGCTCGCCGGAGACGTACTGCTGGACCTGCCGAGGGTCGGTGTCTTCGAGACCGACGGGACCGGGGTGAAGGTCGCCCTCCCGGAACCGGCCGCGAAGGAGGCTCAGGACAACGGCGCGGAGCCGGTCGTCTTCAGGGGGTCCTCGGCGCTGCGGCTGGGAATCGCCGAGCGGCGCCGCCGGGCCTCGTTGCTGCTGCGGACGCTGACGGCGGTACGCGGGGGTGCCAAGCAGTCGATGCACTACGGGGATCGCACCCCGGCGCTGATTCTGCTCGCGCCGGTGAAGGGCGGCGTCAATCCCTTCACGCGGGTGCTGGGGGTCCGGGGCGAGCGGGCTCGGTTCGACGCGGGCGTGTTGCGCGCCGAGATCGAGGCGTGGGCCGACGAGTTGGACGGCCCTGTGCTGCTGGGCTGGGCTCCGGGGTTCCTCGGCGAGCAGCGTGACCAGGTGCGCGCCGAACTCGCCGACCTGATCACCGCGGGAAGCCTCGTCGTCGACCATCCCCGGGGGCTGCTGGGCGGCCTGGCCGAGCAGATCGAACGCGGCGAGCGAGACGCCTGGTTCGAGGACCCCAAGGTATGACGGCCAATTCGCGGGAGGCTCTGGAAGTCACGGTGACCGCGCCGATCGCCTCCTTCCGCAATCCGCTGTACGCGGGAGTCCAGGTGGCGCTGCCCTGCCCTCCCCCTGCGACGGTGGGCGGCATGCTCGCGGCCGCGACCGGAGGCTGGGAGGCCGTCGACGAGCGAACCCGGTTCGCGATGGCGTTCCACGCCCGTGGCATGGGGAGTGACCTGGAGACCTATCACCCACTGGACGCCACCGGCAAGAAGGCCGATTCGACCCCTCGGGAGCGCGGGTTCCTCGCCGATGTGACGCTGACGGTGTGGCTCACCGAGGACGTCGAGTTGTGGGAGCGCAGGCTGCGCAGGCCGGTGTGGCCGTTGCGGCTGGGCAGGAGCCAGGATCTGGTCGGACTGGCGACCCGGCGTGTCGCGCTGCTACCCGGTCCCGGCCGCCAGGGCTCCGCCCTCCTGCCCTCGACGATCACCCCGCCACCGGTCGGAACCCTGCTGCGGCTGCCGACCTCGGTCTCGCTCGACCGCCACCGGACGCGCTGGGACGGCTACCACTTCGACACCTCCGGACGGAGTGACCTCATGGTCACCTGCGACTGGGCGGACGAAGAGGGCCAGGCGGTGGCGCTTCTCCCCCCGGTTCATCCCGGCCGGCTCGCGACCGTGGAGGCGTGATCGTGGCCCTGGAGAGAATGCTCGCCAAGAGCGCGCCGAAGGAGAGGCTCACCGCTCACCTCGCCGCCACGCTCGCGGGCGCCGTCGCGCTGCGGCGGCGGGTGGGGCGGGTCGCCCTGCTGGACGAGGTCACCGACGGGATGTTCTGGCCCACGGTCTGCCTGGCCGCGCTGTGTCATGACGCCGGGAAGATCCCGGACGGCTTCCAGGCGATGCTCAACGGTGTCACCAGATCATGGGGAGAGCGGCACGAGGTCGTCTCGCTGGGTTTCCTGCCCGGTCTGATCGACGACGAGCGTCTGCTGCTCTGGGTGGCCGCCGGTGTCGCCACCCATCACCGCTCGCTGGAGGGCGGGCGCGGTTCGCTCAGCCTGGCGTACGGCGGCGCCGGCGAGGAGGAGTGGCGGGAGCGATTCCAGCCGATTCCGGGGGACGTGGCCGTCGAGCTCGCCGACTGGCTCGCCTCCACCGCGAGGGCGGCGGGGCTGCCCGTCATACCCTCGCCTGCGCAGGAGCCGGATGTCGTCGGCGAGGCCCTGCGGATGTTCGCCCGGCTGCTGGACGAGTGGGAGCTTCCCGCAGAACCGGACCGGGGACTTGCGGCGGTGCTGGTGCAGGGGTCCGTCACGCTGGCCGACCATGTCTCCTCAGCTCACGGAACGTTCCACACACGTCAGCCTTTCGACGCCGCCTTCCGGCCGTTGCTGGAGAAGGCGTTCGCCGAGAAGGGCCACACCCTGCGTCCCCACCAGGTGGAGGCGGCCGCGGTGGACGGCCATCTGTTGCTGCGGGCGCCGACCGGCTCGGGCAAGACCGAGGCCGGGCTGCTGTGGGCGGCGGCGCAGACCGTCGCGATCGCCGGGGAGACGGGCGGTGTGCCGAGGGTCTTCTTCACCCTGCCGTACCTTGCCTCGATCAACGCGATGACCGAGCGGCTGGGCGGCCTGCTGAGAGACGGCACGCTGGTGGGGGTGATGCACTCGCGAGCCGCCTCCTACCACCTCGCGACCGCCATCTGCCCGCAGGACGGTGAGGACGAGCAGGCAGAGGCCGCGCGGAAGGCCGTCTCCCGGGCAGCGGCGACCCGGCTTTTCCGGGAGACCGTACGGGTGGGCACGCCGTACCAGATCCTGCGGGGCGTGCTCGCCGGTCCCGCGCACTCGGGAACGTTGATCGACGCGGCGAACTCGGTGTTCGTGCTGGACGAGCTGCACGCCTACGATCCTCGGCGGCTCGGCTACATCCTGGCGACAGCCCGGCTGTGGGAGCGGCTCGGCGGGCGGATCGCCGTATTGTCGGCCACGCTGCCGGACGCGTTGATCCACCTGTTCCGTCAGGCGCTGGAGCAGGATGCTCACTCGGTCCAGGCCGCGACCGAGGGTGCTCCGCTGCGTCACCGCCTCTCGCTGCGTGAGAGGCATCTGACCGACCCTGACTCCGTCGAGGAGATCAAAGACCGGCTCGCGGACGGCGCATCGGTGCTGGTGGTGGCGAACAACGTGGCCGACGCCCAGCACCTGTTCGCCGAACTGGCACCGGAGGTGGACGAGGAGGCCGCGTTCCTGCTGCACTCGCGGTTCCGGCGGATGGACCGGACCGTACTGGAGAAGGGGATCGGCGACCGTTTCGGCGTCGGCCGCCCACGGTTGCCGGGGCTGGTGGTCGCCACCCAGGTCGTCGAGGTGAGCCTGGACGTGGACTTCGACTGCCTGTTCACCTCGTCGGCACCGCTGGAGGCCCTGCTGCAGCGGTTCGGTCGGGTCAACCGGGTCGCGGCCCGGCCACCCGCCGATGTGGTCGTCCACCCGGCGACCTTCGCTCCCCGGCGCAGGGGCGGCGAGGAGGAGTACGCCGACGGCGTCTATCCCCGCCCTCCGGTCGAGGTGGGCTGGGACATCCTCGCCCGCCACGACGGCGACAAGGTCGACGAGGGGCACGCACGCGCCTGGCTGGACGAGGTGTACGACACGGCATGGGGACAAGAATGGTCCGCCGAAGTGCTGAGAAACCAGACGAGATTCACCGAGGCGTTTCTCGGCTTCGCCCACCCCTTCGTCAGCCGGGACGAGCTGACCGAGCTGTTCGACGAGTTGTTCGACGGCACGGAGGCGGTCCTCGCCCAGGACCGCGACGCCTACGAGGCGGATCTTCGCCAGGTGACCGGTGACAGGGCGGCCGGACGCCTGCTGGCCGAGCGCTACCTGATCCCGCTGCCGCACTGGGGCGCTCCCCTCACCTCGTGGGAGAAGAGACTGGGCCTGCGGATCGTCAACGCCGACTACGACGAGCGGCTGGGCCTGGGCGAGATCCACGGCCCGGCCGCCCAGGTCTACCAGGCGGGTGAGGTGCTGTGATCGGCGCCGAGGACGTGGGCGGCGTCCACGTCAAATACCTCTACCACTGCCGACGCCAGCTGTGGCTGTACGCACGCGGGATCCGCCCCGAGCACCTGAGCGCGACCGTCCAGCTGGGCGAAGCCGTCCACGAGACCTCCTACACCCGTAGCTCCCCCATCGATCTCGGTGCCGCGCAACTGGATCATCTCGACGGCGCGGCCTGGGTGCACGAGGTCAAGTCGTCCGCCAAACCCAGCAGGGCCGACGAGGCCCAGGCGATGCACTACTGCTACCGCTTGCACGCCATCGGCATCGCCGCCCAGGGCGGCGTCCTGCACTATCCCAAGACCCGCCGTACCAAACGGCTGCCGTACACCCCCCAGGCCGCCGAACAGGCCGAGGCCGACATCGCCGAAGTCCTGGAGGTGGTCTCCGCGACCACCTCCCCGCCCCTCCTCGCCCGGTCGGGCTGCCGGGGCTGCTCCTACACCGACTACTGCTGGAACGAGTAAATGCCGACTGCCGCCCGGACCTACTGGCTCACCACACCCTGCCGGATCCGCCGCAAGGACCAGTCACTGCGGATCGAGCGGGTCGACGGCTCCCCCGTGCACATCCCCATCACCGACGTCCGCGACATCGTGGCCTGCGACTCCGTCGATCTCAACACCGCCGTGATCAGCCTGCTCAACCAGCACCGGGTCAACGTCCACTTTCTCAGCCACTACGGCGACTACGCCGGTTCGCTGCTGACCTCCGACACCAGCACCTCGGGCCAGACCGTCATCGCCCAGGCCCGGCTCGCCGACGACCCCGCGGCCTCCCTCGTCATCGCTCGCGCGATCGTGGCGAGCACCGCGGCGAACGTACGGCGGGTGATCGACCGCAAGCTGCTGTCCCGGCCAATGTCGGTGCTGGAATCCTCCATCGCAAAGGCGACGACGCGCGAGGAGCTGATGGGCATCGAGGGCACCTTCCGCCGCTCGGCCTGGGCCGTCCTGGACACCCGGCTCCCCGAATGGTTGCGGCTGAACGGCCGCAGCCGCCGGCCACCGCTCAACGCCGGGAACGCCTTCATCGGCTATGTCAACGGGATCACCTACTCACGACTGCTGTCGGCGGTGCGGCTCACCCCGCTGCATTCGGGGGTGGCGTTCCTGCACAGCAACATGGAACGCCAGCGTCACTCGCTGGTCCTGGATCTCGCCGAGGTGTTCAAACCGCTGTTCGCCGAACGGCTGCTGCTCCGGCTCGCCGGGCGAGGCCAACTCAAACCCGCCCACTTCGACGTCGGCAGCAACCAGGCGATGCTGAGCGACTCCGGCCGCAAACTCGTCGTGCAGACCGTACGCGATGAATTGTCGGTGACCGTCCAGCACCGCACCCTCGGCCGCAACGTCGCCTACGACGAGCTGCTCTACCTCGAAGCCCTCCAGCTCACCCGTACCTGCCTGGAGGGCACCCCGTACAAGCCGTTCAAGATCTGGTGGTAAGGCCGCGTGTACGTCGTGGTGGTCTACGACACCCTAGCCAAACGCAACGCCGCCATCCTGCGACTGTGCCGGCAGTATCTGCACCACGTGCAGCGAAGCGTCTTCGAAGGCGCGCTGAGCCCGGCACAACTACGCCGGTTCCGGCACGAGGTCGAGGGGGTGATCGACGCCGGATACGACAGCGTCCTCGTCTTCAGCTTCCCGCCCGGCACCACACCCCAACGTCAAGAATGGGGCATCGCCCAACCCGCCCCCAGCGACATCCTGTAATCTCCGTGCCATCGCGGTGATCACACCTTTTTGCAGCAGACCCCCCGGGTTTCCTGCACGACCGGAGGTTCACTGCAAAACAGCCCCGAACCCCATCGGCAAACAGGCTACTGACCTGGGACTTTACCTTGGGGTCCTCATCGCCCCTGAGAGGGGTCGCAACTCGATCATGTCGGGGTCGCTGGCCGAGTTAGGTTGTCCTCATCGCCCCTGAGAGGGGTCGCAACGCATAGACGTCTCTGACCTGAGGGATCTCGGTTTCAAGTCCTCATCGCCCCTGAGAGGGGTCGCAACCGGTGCGGATGCCCTCCAGCTTGGGCATGAGGTGGTGTCCTCATCGCCCCTGAGAGGGGTCGCAACACAAGGCGCCGATGGACGCGCCGGAGGAGTTGTGCCGGTCCTCATCGCCCCTGAGAGGGGTCGCAACGCGAGGGCATTCACACCTCCCGCTGGAAAATCTCCCCGTCCTCATCGCCCCTGAGAGGGGTCGCAACTTGCGATCTTGGGGGTGGTCCGGAGGGCCAGGACGAGTCCTCATCGCCCCTGAGAGGGGTCGCAACCGGCGTAGCCAGTGCGCGGGGCCGTCCGGGTTGGTCGTGTCCTCATCGCCCCTGAGAGGGGTCGCAACCCAGTGGGGACCGCCCGGCCGTGTGGTTATTCCTCCGGTCCTCATCGCCCCTGAGAGGGGTCGCAACAGCCAGAAGGCTCAGAATCCGGGTGCTGTCCTCCTCGTCCTCATCGCCCCTGAGAGGGGTCGCAACTTTCAGGTCACCACCGATGATGGCGTGACCCCGGTCCTCATCGCCCCTGAGAGGGGTCGCAACCCGTACCGCTCGACCTTCCGGCCGAGGTCATCCTTTTCGTCCTCATCGCCCCTGAGAGGGGTTGCAACGTCAGCTCTACGGGGGTGGTGTTGATCATGGTCGCGTCCTCATCGTCCCTACGAGGGGTCACAACCGGTGTTGGATGGCGCGTTGGCAGGTGCTGACGTCAAAGTCCTCATCGCCCCTATGCGTCGCAACGCCCCTGATCTTGGTTCACTGGGGAGGCCGGGCGGGGCGCCCGAGAGTGGCCTTCGGATCTCCGTTGCCTAAGTATTTCATTGTCTAGATTTGTAGCTATTTGGGCTGTTTGGAGCTTATGTCGGGTATATCGGTAAGAGTTCGCTTTCACAGCGGATCGTATTTCGCGTGAAACCGGAAGGGGGCATGGGTCATGACGAGACCCGCAAGCCTGGAACATCACCCCGATCTCATCGAGATGCGGGAGAGGTACGAACGAGCGGGCTCCAGTTCGGTGGCCCAGGCCATCGAAGGACTGGGCCTTCTGGCGGGCCTGTATCTGGCGATCTCACCCTGGGTGGTCGGCTTCAACGGCCTGTCCAGGCTCTCCGTGAGCAACCTCGTCACCGGTATCGCGGTCGCCGCGCTGGCCCTGGCCTTCGCGTCCGCCTACGGCCGGACCTACGGGGTCAGCTGGGTCGCCCCGGTGATCGGAATCTGGACCATCATCGCTCCCTGGATCACCGGCTCGGCGACGAGGGGCAGCATCTGGAACAACGTCGTCACCGGCATCGTCATCCTCCTGCTCGGTCTGGGAGCGGTGGCGATGGGCACCAAGAAGATGGCCGGAATGTCACACAAGGGAAGCATGTCCCATCGAGGAGACAGCTCCCACAGGACGGACATGCCCGGTCGAACGGACATGCCCAACCGGCCGGACTACCCCAACAGGCCCGACTATCCCAACAGGCCATAGACAGATAGATGTGAGGTCAGCGCGACGGGCGCTCAACCCGGCCAGGGACCGGGTTGAGAGCGCCGTCTCCCGCTAAGCCCGGCCCCGGCCGGGCTTCCGTCGTCTTCGGGGCATCCGTCCTCCGCCACGGACCCCGCCAGGAAGACGGGAGCCCGCCGGGAAGGCCGGGGGGACGGTTCATTCGAACAGGGTGTGCCGCTCACCGCGTCGGCGCCTGCGGGCGATCCTGATCCCGACCACCACGATGTCCACCACCGCGACGGCCGCCAGGACGGCGAGGGCCACGGTGATCAGGGTGAATCCGCCCTGAGCCGCGAACACCGCCAGAACCGTGCAGACCACCAGGCCGAAGATCGCCAGAACGAGCCGCAGGTTCAGCGCGCTCTTCGGGTGGTCGTGCGTACCTGGCTGCTCCTTCATGGGACCACCTCCAGAGCGATGTCGATCCCCCACCTGCTCATATCTATGCGGGGGTATCTTTCAGCCCCTACCCAGGACAACATCCCTCACCATCCACGGCACCAGAGCTCGCCGAGAGGGCGCGGCCCCTGGCTCGATGACCGTTTTCCGGCGGTCACGAAAGCCGCCCGGAACGCGGAAAGACCTCCGCGGGTGGAATCCACCCGCGGAGGTCTTTCCGCGTACTCGCCGTCGAACCGTACCCGAGAGTCCGGGACCCAGAGGTCCGGGACCCGAGGGACCGGCTAGTAGATCGGGCGTGAGGAGGAGCGCAGCCGCTCCAGGGCCTCGGCGAGGATCTGCGCGCCATCCTTGTCGCTGCGGCGTTCCTTCACGTACGCGAGGTGCGTCTTGTAAGGCTCGTTACGCGGCGGGGCGGGCGGGTTCGCCTCGTCCTGACCGGCGGGGAGACCACACCGGGGGCAGTCCCAGAACTCGGGGACGGCCGCGTCGCTGGCGAAACTGGGGCGCGTCTCGTGCATGTTCGCGCACCAGAAAGGCACCCGCACACGGGGGGCCGCCTCGCCGCGCTCCGCCTCCCCCATCGGGCCGGCACCGACACGGCTGCCACGGATCGCGTTGCCACTACCCACGGATGAACTCCTTGCTCGATGGCCCCGCCGCTTGGGGATGCGGGGACTGAACCACTGTCACGCCTGTCGAAGCCAGGTCAGGGCCGCAGAAGCAGGCCCAGCGCGATGATGCAGACGAACCAGACGACACCGGTGATGACGGTGAGCCTGTCAAGGTTGCGCTCCACCACCGAGGAGCCTCCGAACGACGACGAGAAACCGCCACCGAACAGATCCGAGAGGCCACCGCCCTTGCCCTTGTGGAGCAGGACGAGCAGCATCATCAGCAAGCTCGACAGGATGAGGGCGATGGAGATTCCGATTGTCACCGTTGACCTGTTCCCTATGTGCGCGTGACCCGCGTCCGGGCACGACCCTTGTGTACGCCGATGGCGTGACGATTCAAACCTGCTCTAAGAGGGTATGACGTGCTGTCAAGTCGCACCCACCGAATGGCTCAGTCAGTTCGACAATTCGCCAAAACGGCAAATCTTGACGAACTCCCCGGGATCGAGGCTCGCGCCACCGATCAGGGCACCGTCGACATCAGGCTGCGCCATGATGCCCGCGATGTTGTCAGACTTGACCGACCCACCGTAAAGGATACGGACACCGGCGGCCACTTCTGCGTCGTACAGCTCGGCGAGTCGCGCCCGGAGTGCCCCGCAGACCTCCTGCGCGTCGTCCGGGGTGGCCACCTCGCCGGTGCCGATCGCCCACACCGGCTCGTAGGCGAGCACGATGGAGGCGACCTGCTCGGCGCTCACCTTGCGGAGCGCGCCGTCGAGCTGCGCGACGCTGTGGGCCACCTGGTCGCCCGCCCTGCGCACCTCCAGGCCCTCCCCCACGCACAGGATGGGGGTGAGCGAGTGGCGGTAGGCCGCCTGCACCTTGGCGTTGACGACGTCGTCGTCCTCGCGGTGATACTGGCGGCGCTCCGAGTGACCGGCGAGCACGAAGGTGCAGCCGATCTTGGAGAGCATCGCCCCGGAGACCTCGCCGGTGTAGGCGCCGCCGTCGTGCTGTGACAGGTCCTGCGCGCCGTAGACGATCCGCAGCTTGTCGCCGTCCACCAGGGTCTGCACGCTGCGCAGGTCGGTGAACGGCGGCAGCACGGCCACCTCGACCCGGTCGAAGTCCTTGTCGTTCAGCGCGAAGGCGAGCTTCTGAGTGTGCGCGATGGCCTCAAGGTGGTTGAGGTTCATCTTCCAGTTGCCGGCCATGAGCGGCTTACGAGGTGTGCTCATCGTTCGCTCACCACTCCTTGTTCACTGGGCGGGCGGCGTCGGTCGTCGACCGGCCGCTCCGCTCGTCGCGTGCGTTCACTTTCTACCGCTCCAGCGCCACGAGTCCGGGGAGGGTCTTGCCCTCCAGGTATTCGAGGCTGGCACCGCCACCGGTGGAGATGTGGGAGAACCCGTCCTCCGCCAGGCCGAGCCTGCGCACGGCCGCGGCCGAGTCTCCACCGCCGACGACGGTGAAGGCCTCAGAGGCGATCAACGCCTCGGCGACCGCGCGAGTTCCCCCGGAGAAGGCCTCGAACTCGAAGACGCCCATCGGGCCGTTCCAGAACACCGTCCTGGCGTCGGCCAGCTTGCCCGCGAACAGCTCGCGGGTGCGCGGGCCGATGTCGAGCCCCTCGCGGTCGGCCGGGATCGCGGTGGCGTCGACCACCTCGTACTCGGCGTCCTCGGCGAACTCCACGGCCGCGAGCACGTCGACCGGCAGGACGATCTCGACCTCGCGCTTGCGCGCCTCGTCGAGGAAGCCCCGCACCTTGTCGAGCTGGTCCTCCTGGAGCAGTGACCTGCCGACCTCGTAGCCCTGGGCCTTGAGGAAGGTGTAGGCCATGCCGCCGCCGATGAGGAGCCGGTCGACCTTGGTGAGCAGGTTGCCGATCACGCCGAGCTTGTCGGAGACCTTGGCGCCGCCGAGCACCACGGCGTACGGCCGTTCGGTCTCGTCGGTCAGCTTCCTGAGCACCTCGACCTCGGCCAGGACGAGCCGGCCCGCGGCGTGCGGCAGCAGACCGGGCACGTCGTAGACGCTGGCGTGCTTGCGGTGCACCGCGCCGAAGCCGTCGCCCACGTAGACGTCGGCGAAGGCGGCGAGCTTGGCGGCGAAGGCGGCCCGCTCCTCGTCGTCCTTGGACTCCTCGCCCGCCTCGAAGCGCAGATTCTCCAGCAGGGCCACCTGGCCGTCCTGGAGGGCCTCCACGACGGCCTGGGCGGACTCGCCGACCACGTCGGTCGCGAAGGCGACGTCGGCACCCAGGAGCTCACCCAGCCGCTTGGCGACCGGGGCGAGGGAGTATTCCGGGTTCGGCTTGCCCTTGGGGCGTCCCAGGTGCGCGACGACGACCACGCGGGCCCCTCGGCCCGCGAGCTCCTTGATCGTCGGCACCGAGGCGCGGATGCGGCCGTCGTCGGTGATGACGTCCCCCTCCAGGGGGACGTTGAGGTCGGCGCGCACCAGGACGCGCCGACCGTCCACGTCGAACTCGGAGATGTCCTTCATCAGAGGTCGGCGCCGACCAGCTCGATGAGGTCGGCGAGGCGGTTGGAGTAACCCCACTCGTTGTCGTACCAGCCGACGACCTTGACCTGGTTGCCGATCACCTTGGTGAGGGGCGCGTCGAAGATGCAGGACGCCGGGTCGGTCACGATGTCGGCGGAGACGATCGGGTCCTCGTTGTAGCTGAGGTAGCCCTTGAGCTCGCCCTCGGCCGCGGCCTTGATCGCGGCGTTGACCTCCTCGACGGTGGTCTCACGGCCGACCTCGACGGTGAGGTCGGTGGCCGAGCCCGTGGGGATCGGCACGCGCAGCGCGTAGCCGTCGAGCTTGCCCTTGAGGTCGGGCAGCACCAGGCCGATGGCCTTGGCGGCGCCGGTCGAGGTCGGCACGATGTTGATCGCGGCGGCGCGGGCGCGGCGCAGGTCGCTGTGCGGGGCGTCCTGCAGGTTCTGGTCCTGCGTGTAGGCGTGGATCGTGGTCATCAGACCCTTCTCGATACCGAAGGTGTCGTTGAGGACCTTGGCCATCGGCGCCAGGCAGTTGGTGGTGCAGGAGGCGTTGGAGATGACCGTGTGGTTCGCCGGGTCGTACTTGTCGTGGTTGACGCCCATCACGACGGTGACGTCCTCGTTCTTGGCCGGAGCCGAGATGATGACCTTCTTGGCGCCGTTCTCGGCGTGCACGCGGGCCTTGTTGGCGTCGGTGAAGAAGCCGGTCGACTCGACGACGACGTCCACGCCCAGGTCGCCCCAGGGCAGCTTGGCCGGGTCGCGCTCGGCGAACGCCTTGATGGTCTTGCCGTCGACGATGATCTCGTCGGCGGTGCTCTTAACCTCGTACGGCAGACGGCCGAGGATGCTGTCGTACTTCAGCAGGTGCGCGAGCGTGGCGTTGTCGGTCAGGTCGTTGACCGCCACGATCTCGATGTCCTTGCCGCTGGCAGCGACCGCGCGCCAGAAGTTGCGGCCGATGCGGCCAAATCCGTTGACGCCTACGCGGATGGTCACGGTGCCGATCTCCTCGTACGTCGATGCGCCGGTCTCTCGGATCCGGCGACTTGATGCGGGCTGAAACCTCAACCACGAACCTTATCGGACCCAAATTGGCCTAGACCACTTGAGGGGGTGCCCCGTTATTCGCTAACCCACGAACAGGTATCGCACCATTCAAGTAAAGTGCCCGACTCGTCACTACAAACACCCCAACCCCCAGGAGAATCTGCTGTGACAGATAACGACCCACACCTGGCGAACGGCCTCCTACCAGGCATTATCACCGGCCTGCTGGGCACCGCCGTCGGCGCCGGGGCCTACGGCGCGCTCATCGCCTTCAGCGGATACGAGATCGGCTTCGCCGCCATCGGCGTCGGTCTCCTCGTCGGCCTCGCCATGATCGCGGTCAAGCCGACCAGCCCGGTGCTGCCGCCGCTCGCCGCCTTCTTCTCCCTCGCCGGCGCCGCGCTCGGCCAGATCGTCGGATCCACCATCGCCTGGGCGCAGGTGTCCGGCGAGGACTACGGCCCCGCCCTCGCCCGGGTGCTCGACGCCTTCCCCGAGCTCCTGCGCCAGGACCCCATCTCGCTGCTGTTCTGGGTGGTCGCCGCCTACGCGGGCTTCAGCTTCGTGAACAGGCGCGTCAAGGCGGCCCGGGAGGCCCACGACGCCCGCGCCGCCTCGTCCGTCTCGCAGCCGGACGAGGCCGCCGACCACACGAACTACTTCGAGCCCAGGAAGCAGCCCTGAGCCACGGGCCATCCGGCCGAACGACCGCTGCCGGTGGTGCGATCCCGACGACGCCCTAAGGGGCCAGCATGTCGACGGTGAGATTGGCCTCGGTGTTGGGAACGCCGATGTCCTGGGCCCGCTTGTCGGCCATGGCCAGCAGGCGGCGGATACGACCGGCGATGGCGTCCTTGGTCAGGGGCGGGTCGGCGAGCTGACCCAGCTCCTCCAGGGACGCCTGCTTGTGCTCCACCCTCAGTCGACCGGCGATCACCAGATGCTCGGGGGCCTCCTCCCCGAGGATCTCCAGGGCACGCTGGACCCTCGCCCCCGCCGCGACCGCGGCACGGGCCGAACGGCGCAGGTTGGCGTCGTCGAAGTTGGCGAGCCGGTTCGCCGTCGCGCGGACCTCGCGGCGCATCCGCCGCTCCTCCCAGGCGAGCACGCTGTCGTGGGCGCCCAGCCTGGTCAGCAGCGCGCCGATTGCGTCGCCGTCGCGGACCACCACCCGGTCGACGCCGCGCACCTCCCTCGCCTTGGCGTGGATCTTCAACCTCCGCGCGGACCCGACCAGCGCGAGCGCCGCCTCGGGCCCCGGGCAGGTGACCTCGAGCGACATCGAACGCCCCGGCTCGGTCAGCGAGCCGTGCGCCAGGAACGCCCCCCGCCAGGCCGCCTCGGCGTCACAGGTCGCCCCCGCGACGACCTGGCGGGGCAGGCCCCTGACCGGGCGCCCGTGGTTGTCGATCAGACCGGTCTGGCGGGCGAGCGCCTCCCCGTCGCGGTAGACCCGCACGAGGTAGCGCGAGCCCTTGCGCAGCCCGGCCGGGGCCAGGACGAGCACCTCGGCCTTGTGCCCGAAGACCTCGCCGATGTCCTTGATCAGCCGCCGAGCGGTGACGTTGGTGTCAAGCTCGGCCTCGATCACGATCCGGCCGCTCACCAGGTGCAACCCGCTCGCGAACCGCAGCAGCGTCGACACCTCGGCCTTACGGCAGCAAGGCTTCAGGATCGGCAGCCTGCTCAGCTCGTCCTTGACCACACCTGTCATCGCCATGCGTGTTCGTCCTCCCCCATACAGACCCCTTGCGACCCGAGATAAATCGGGCTCACAGAAGTTTCTCGCACTCCTGAGCACCGCTGACCAGGATCAACGCTTCTCACGGAAAATCTCGTCCAGGACGGAGGCAAGACGTTGTGCATCGTGTCGCGGGGAGCCGTCCTCGTCCGCCACGGAGGCGAGGACCAGCCTCCCCCCGAGGTCGGCCGCGGCCTTGTCCAGCTCATCACGGTCGTCGATCACCCCGGTGTCGGCGACGACGACGTCGATCTCCAGGGAAGGCGCGTGCTCGCGCAGCACCTCCAGGTGCTTCTGGGGGGAGAATCCGTCGGTCTCCCCCGCCTGCGGGGCGAGGTTCAGCGCGACCAGACGACGGGCGCGGGTGGCGTGCAGCGCCTCGGCCAGCTCGGGCACCTTCAGGTGCGGCAGCACGCTGGTGAACCAGGAACCGGGGCCGAACACCACCCAGTCGGCGTCCAGGACCGCACGGACGGCCTCGGGGCACGCCGGCGGGTCCTCAGGAAGCAGCGAGATGGCCCGGACCCTGCCGGGCGTGAGCGCGCAGGCCACCTGACCTCGCACCGTGCTCACCTCGCCGTCCAGCTCGACCTCGGCGGCGATGTCGAGCGGCACCGAGGCCATCGGCAGCACCCGCCCGTGCGCGCCGAGCAGCCGCCCGAGCCAGTCGAGGCCCGACACCGTGTCGCCGAGCCGCTCCCACAGCGCCACGATCAGCAGGTTGCCGATCGCGTGGCCGTGCAGGTCGCCCTCGCTGCGGAAGCGGTGCTGGACGACCTCGCTCCAGGTGCGCCCCCACTCGTCGTCACCGCACAGGGCCGCCAGGGCCATCCTCAAATCCCCCGGGGGGAGCACACCGAGCTCACGGCGAAGACGGCCGCTGGAGCCCCCGTCGTCGGCGACGGTCACCACCGCCGTCAGCCGGGAGGTGACCCTCCGCAGCGCCGACAACGAGGCGTACAGCCCGTGTCCCCCACCCAGCGCGACGACCTTGAGACCTTCATTCACTCCCGGCCCACATCCCGATGGCTCACCTGCACCTCCATGCCACCCCTGTCGCGCAGCCGCCCGCCGATCTGCTCGGCCATGGCGACGCTGCGGTGCTTGCCGCCGGTGCAGCCAACGGCGAGCGTGGCATAGCTCTTGCCCTCGCGGGTGTAGCCGGAGGCGATGATGGTGAACACCTCCTCGTAGGCGTCGAGGAGCTCCTTCGCACCCGCTTGGTTGAGAACGTACTCCCGTACGGGAGCGTCCAGTCCGTTCATCGGGCGGAGTTCGGGGACCCAGTGGGGATTGGGCAGGAACCGGCAGTCGACGACCAGGTCGGCGTCGACGGGCAG
This sequence comes from Streptosporangium sp. NPDC049046, assembly GCF_040649155.1. NCBI lineage: Bacteria > Bacillati > Actinomycetota > Actinomycetes > Streptosporangiales > Streptosporangiaceae > Streptosporangium > Streptosporangium sp. NPDC049046. The sequence continues at coordinate 332,005 of NZ_JBEZEZ010000005.1, forward strand.
GCCGTACTTGTAGCCGAAGGAGACGACGTTGACCCGCAGCCCTGGACGGTCCTCGCCGCCGAAGAAGGCGACGATCTTCCCGCGGAGCTCGTGGACGTTGAGGTTGGAGGTGTCGATCACCAGGTCGGCGTTCGCCCGCACCTCGCGCAGTATGCCGCGTTCGCGGGCGATCCCGTCGACCAGGCGGCCGTCCCCCTGCAGCGGGTGCGGGCGGCGGACGTTCTCGAACCTGCGGACCAGTTCCTCGTCACTCGCCTCCAGGAACACCACGCGCACGGCGACGCCGCGCCCCTCCAGCTCCTCGATCGCGCTGTTGAGGTCGCTGGTGAAGGCGAGGCTGCGCACGTCGACCACCGCGGCCACCTTGTCGGCGGCCAGCTTGACCCGCCCCGCCTCCTCGGCCATGGCGAACAGCAACCCGGGCGGCAGGTTGTCGATGACAAACCACCCCAGGTCCTCCAGGGCCTTGGCGGCGGTGCTCCGCCCCGCCCCCGACATTCCGGTGACGAGGACGAACGCGGACTCTCTTTCGCTCATGGGTTCTGCCCCTTCAAGGCCGACACGATCGTCTCGGCCGTCGAGGGGCCGATCCCGGGAACCTCGCAGATCTGTGCCGCGGTCGCCTCCCGCAGCCGCTTCACCGATCCGAAATGCTTGATCAACGCCTGCCTGCGGGCCGGGCCGAGACCGGGAACCTCGTCCAGAGCGCTTTCCTTGACACTCTTCGACCGTTTGGATCGATGGTAGGTGATGGCGAAGCGGTGGGCTTCGTCGCGTACTCGCTGGAGCAGGTAAAGGGCCTCGCTGGAGCGGGCGAGGATCACCGGCAGGTCCTCGCCGGGCAGCCAGACCTCCTCCAGCCGCTTGGCCAGCCCGCACACCGCCACGTCGTCCACGCCCAGCTCGTCGAGCGCCCTGCGGGCCGCCGCGGCCTGGGCGGGACCTCCGTCGACGACGACGAGGTTGGGCGGGTAGGCGAACTTGCGCGGTTTGCCGGTCTCCGGGTCGATGCCCGGTGACGTGCGGGCCGACGGCCCATCGCCCGCGCCCGGCCCTCCGCTTACGCCCTCGGCCGCTTCCTCGGCGGGGCCTGCGGGATCGGCCCCGGTGCCCGCGTCGAGCTCCCCGGTGGCCGAGCGCTCCTCCAGGTAGCGCTTGAACCGGCGGGAGATCACCTCGTGGATGGAGGCGACATCGCCCTCGGTGGAGCGTACGGAGAACCTGCGGTATTCGCTCTTGCGTGCCAGGCCGTCCTCGAAGACCACCATGGAGGCCACCACGTCGGTGCCCTGAATGTGGGAGACGTCGTAGCACTCGATGCGGAGCGGCACCTGGTCCAGGTCGAGGGCGTCGGCGACCTCCTGCAGCGCCCTGCTGCGCGCGGTCAGATCGCTGGCCCGCCTCAGCTTGTGCTGCTTCAGGGACTCGACGGCGTTGCGCTCGACGGTCTCCATCAGCGATCTCTTGTCGCCGCGCTGGGGGACCCTGATCTCCACCCGCGCCCCGCGGTGCTCGCCGAGCAGCTCGGTGACCGCTGCGGCGTCGGGGGGCAGGACCGGGACCAGCACCTCCCTGGGCAACGCCTCGGCGGCCGCCTCGCCGTACATCTGCAGCAGGAACTGCTCGACCAGCTCGCCCGGCGCGGCCTCCTCGACCTTGTCGACCACCCAGCCGCGCTGCCCCCTGATCCGCCCGCCGCGGACGTAGAACACCTGGACGGCGGCCTCCAGCGGATCCTCCGCGAGGGCGACCACGTCGCAGTCGGTGTTGTCTCCGAGGACCACGGCCTGCTTCTCCATCGCCTGCCGCAGCGCCTGGATGTCGTCGCGCAGCCTGGCGGCCCGCTCGTACTCCTGCTCGACGGCGGCCTCGCGCATCTCGCGCTCCAGCCGCTTGACGAACCGGCCGGTGTTGCCCGCCATGAACTCGCAGAAGTCGTCGGCCAGCGCCCGGTGCTCCTCGGCCGTGACCCGGCTCACGCAGGGGGCCGAGCACTTGTCGATGTATCCGAGCAGGCAGGGGCGGCCGATCTGCGCCGCCCGTTTGAAGACCCCGCCCGAGCAGCTCCTGATCGGGAAGACCCGCAGCAGCAGGTCGACGGTCTCCCTGATCGCCCAGGCGTGGGAGTAGGGGCCGAAGTAGCGGGTGCCCTTGCGCTTGGCACCGCGCAGCACCTGGACCCGGGGGAACTCCTCCCCCATGGTGACCGCGAGGTAGGGGTAGGACTTGTCGTCGCGGTATTTGACGTTGAACCGCGGGTCGTACTCCTTGATCCAGGAGTATTCGAGCTGGAGCGCCTCGACCTCGGTGCCGACGACCGTCCAGTCGACGTCCACGGCGGTGGTGAGCATGGTCTGGGTGCGCGGATGCAGGCCCGCGAAGTCGGCGAAGTAGGAGTTGAGCCGCTGGCGCAGGCTTTTGGCCTTGCCGACATAGATGACCCGGCCTTCCGCGTCCTTGAACCGGTAGACGCCGGGGGACTCGGGGATGGACCCCGGCTTCGGCCGGAAACTCACCTGACCACCCACAGATCTCGCCACACTGAAAGCCTATCGGCCCGGACCGACAGGTTTCCTTAGAGCTTTCCGCGCGACCCCGCTGCCCGAATTCCCTCGCCCCTCCGCCGAACCTCCTGCACAGTCCCTGCCCGGACCTCCTCTCGACCGGCGCCGAGCCTTCCGCCCGCAGCCGGTTCACCGCCCGCGTCGCCGCCTCGGGGTCGACCGCCTCACAGCCTCCCACCGAGCGGATCGACGGAACGGGCCGTGGCCAGGTCCCCGCCCGGGACCGGGCCACGGCCTCATGCGACGCCCGTCGCCTCCTGCAGGTGCTTCTGGCCGTACGAGAACCGCCGTGTGAGACGCCCGCCACCGCCGGGACGTTCCCCGGTGGTGGGCTCGCGGCGGTCAGGAATCAGGCGAGGACGATGGAGTCGCCGTCCACCTTGATCGCCTTCTCCTCCAGCGGGTCGGTGGCCGGGCCGTTCGCCACGGAACCATCGGTGATCTTGAACTTGCTGCCGTGGCAGGGGCAGTCGATGGTGTCGCCCTCGATCTTGTCGACGTCGCACCCCTGGTGGGTGCAGACGGAGCTGAACGCCTTGAACTCGCCCGCGGCCGGCTGGGTGATCACGATCTTCTGGTCCTTGAAGATCTTGCCGCCTCCCTCGGGGATGTCCGCGGTCTTGGCCAGGGCGTTCGCGGAGCCGCCCGAGTCGGCGCCCGCGCTCGTCTCGGCCGCCTCCGGCGCCTGCGACGCGGAGGTCGCGGAGGTGTCCCCGCCGCTCTCCGCCGGCTCCCCGTAGCCTCCGCACGCGGTCAGCACCGCGGCCATCCCGGCCCCGCCGGCGCTGAATATCACCGTACGACGTGTCGTCTCAGTCATCTATATCCTCCAGAATCATCATCTTCAGGTACGGCTCGCACCCCGATGACGGTTCAGCTTGCCGCACATCGTGTCAGGGGACTGTGAAGAATTACTCCCTCGGCCCTCTTCACGGACTAACCGGAGAACCCTCGCCAAACCCTCATCACGGGCCTCGGCCCCGGCGAACCAGGCCCGGCCCGGCGGATCCGCGCCTCCCCGGAGGAGAGGTCGGCGCGAACCGTCAGAGCACGATGATCCCGTCGCCCTCGACCTTCAGCGCGTACTGGACCAGCGGCGCCTCCGCCGGGCCCTTGAGACATTCTCCGGAGTCGACCGCGAACTCGCTGCCGTGACAGGGGCAGCGGATGACGCCGTCCCCGATCCTGCCGACCGCGCACCCCCGGTGCGGGCAGCTCGCCGTGAACGCCCTGAACACCCCCGAGGCCGGCTGGGTGATGACGATCTTCCACTTGGTGATCACCTTGCCGCCGCCCACCGGGATGTCGGCGGTCCGTGCGATCACCTTCCCCTTGATCCCCGGCGGCACGATGGCGGCGGCGGACTCCCCGCTCGCGCACCCCGCCAGCGCCGCACCGCACGCCACGGCCCCCGCGGCGGCGATCACCTGCCTGCGCGCGGGCATGGCGGAGGTTTCCTGCATGCTCATCGCGGCCCTTCTCGCAATGTCATCCCCGATCGGAACCGGGCTCCCTCGTCCAGGGTATTGACGGGGGAGCCCGGTCCCGAATCCGGCCCTCAGCTGCCGAGGATCTTGCGCAGGAAGCGGCCGGTGTGGCTCTCGTCGACGAGGGCGACCTCCTCGGGCGTCCCGGTGGCGAGCACGCTACCGCCCCGCGAGCCGCCTTCGGGCCCCATGTCGATCAGCCAGTCGGCGGTCTTGATCACGTCGAGGTTGTGCTCGATGACGATGACCGTGTTGCCCCCGTCGACGAGCTTGCCCAGGACGCCCAGCAGCCTGCGGATGTCCTCGAAGTGCAGGCCGGTGGTGGGCTCGTCGAGCACGTAGATCGTGCGGCCGGTGGAGCGGCGCTGCAGCTCCGAGGCGAGCTTGACGCGCTGGGCCTCACCGCCGGACAGGGTCGTGGCGGGCTGGCCGAGCCTGACGTATCCCAGGCCGACGTCGTTGAGCGTCTTGAGGTAGCGCTTGATCGCCGGAATGGAGTCGAAGAAGTCCAGGGCCTCCTCGATCGGCATGTCGAGCACCTCGGAGATCGTCTTGCCCTTGTAGTGGACCTCCAGGGTCTCCCGGTTGTAGCGCGCCCCGTGGCAGACCTCGCAGGGCACGTAGACGTCCGGCAGGAAGTTCATCTCGATCTTGAGGGTGCCGTCTCCCGAGCAGGCCTCACACCGGCCGCCCTTGACGTTGAAGCTGAAACGGCCCTTCTGGTAGCCGCGGACCTTGGCCTCTGTGGTCTGCGCGAACAGGTCGCGGACCTTGTCGAAGACGCCGGTGTAGGTCGCCGGGTTGGACCGGGGCGTGCGGCCGATCGCCGACTGGTCGACGTGCACGACCTTGTCGACCAGATCCATCCCGTTGACCCGCGCGTGGCGGCCGGGGACGGTGCGCGCGCCGTTCAGCTCCTTGGCGAGCGCGTTGTAGAGGATGTCGTTGACCAGGGTGGACTTGCCGGAACCCGAGACCCCGGTGACCGCGGTCAACAACCCGAGCGGGAACTCCACGTCGACGCCCTTGAGGTTGTGCTCACGGGCGCCCTTCACGGTGATCTGCCGCTTCCTGTCGCGCTTGCGGCGGGTGGCGGGGATCGCGATCGTCCTGCGCCCCGACAGATAGGCGCCGGTCATCGAGTCTTCCGAGGCGAGCAGGTCGGCCACGGTGCCGGAGACGACGACCTGGCCGCCGTGCTCCCCCGCCCCGGGGCCGATGTCGACCACCCAGTCGGCGGCGGCGATGGTGTCCTCGTCGTGCTCGACCACGATGAGCGTGTTGCCCATGTCGCGCAGCCTGATCAGGGTCTCCAGCAGCCGCTGGTTGTCACGCTGGTGCAGGCCGATGGAGGGCTCGTCCAGCACGTACAGCACCCCGACCAGTCCCGAGCCGATCTGGGTGGCGAGCCGGATGCGCTGTGCCTCGCCACCGGCGAGGGTGCCGGAGGCCCGGTCCATGGTGAGGTAGTCGAGGCCCACGTCGAGCAGGAAGCCCATCCGGGCGTTGATCTCCTTGACCACCCGCTCGGCGATGTGCATGTCGCGCTCCGAGAGCTTCAGCCCCGCCAGGAACGTCGCGCAGTCGCCGATCGACATCGACGAGACGTCGGCGATCGAGCGGCCGTCGACCGTGACGGCCAGCGAGACCGGCTTGAGCCTCGCCCCCTTGCAGGCCGGGCACGGGATCTCCCGCATGTAGCCTTCGTACTTCTCGCGCATGCCGTCGCTGTCGGACTCGCCGTGGCGGCGCTGCACCCAGGGGATGACCCCCTCGAAGGTGGTGTAGTAGGAGCGCTGGCGGCCGTAGCGGTTGCTGTAGCGGACGTGGACCTGCTCGTCGTGGCCGTACAGCAGGGCCTTCTGCGCCTTCTTGGGGAGCCGCTCCCACGGGGTGTCGAGGCCGAACCCCATGGTCAGGCCGAGCGCCTCGACGAGGCGCTCGAAGTAGTCGCTGGTGTGGCCCCCGGCCCACGGCGAGAGCGCGCCCTCGCCCAGCGGCCTCTCCGGGTCGGGCACGATCAGGTCGGGGTCGACCTCCATCCGGACGCCCAGGCCCGTGCACTCGGGACAGGCGCCGAAGGGGGAGTTGAACGAGAACGAGCGGGGCTCGAGCTCCTCGAACGACAGGTCGTCGTAGGGGCAGTAGAGGTGCTCGGAGTAGAAACGCTCGCGGTTGGGGTCGTCCTCGGGCAGGTCGACGAACTCCAGGGTGATCGTCCCGCCCGACAGGCCCAGGGCGGTCTCCACCGAGCCGGTCAGCCGGCTGGCCGCGCCCTCCTTCACCGCCAGACGGTCGACGATCACCTCGATGTCGTGCTTTTCCTGCTTCTTCAGCGTCGGCGGCTCGTCCAGGCGGACCACGGTGCCGTCGACGCGGGCGCGGGCGAACCCCTTGGCCTGGAGCTGGCTGAACAGCTCGGCGTACTCGCCCTTGCGGCCGCGGACCACCGGGGCGAGCACCTGGAAGCGGGTGCCCTCCTGCAGCTCCATCACCCGGTCGACGATCTGCTCGGGGCTCTGCCTCGCGATCGCCCGCCCGCACTGCGGGCAGTGCGGCTTGCCGATGCGCGCCCACAGCAGGCGCAGGTAGTCGTACACCTCGGTGATCGTGCCGACGGTGGAACGGGGGTTGCGGCTCGTCGACTTCTGGTCGATCGACACCGCGGGTGAGAGTCCTTCGATGAAGTCGACGTCGGGCTTGTCCATCTGCCCGAGGAACTGCCGCGCGTACGCCGACAGCGACTCGACGTAGCGGCGCTGACCTTCGGCGAAGATCGTGTCGAAGGCCAGGCTTGACTTGCCCGAGCCGGACAGCCCGGTGAAGACGATCAGAGCGTCTCGCGGAAGGTCCAGCGAGACGTCCTTGAGGTTGTGTTCACGTGCACCACGCACGATGAGGCGGTCAGCCACAGCAGTCCCGACGTCGTTGGTAGAGGGTTGGAAGTAGTCGCGGGAAGACTAGCGAGAGGGGCCGACAATTTTCCGGACCGGCGTTCGGAGTCTTTCCTGACCGGCGTCCGGGGTCGTTTTCCCGCCCCCTCCAGAGTACGGTCTCCCCCCGGATATGGCAGGTGGCCCACGATTTCAACGACGTGAACACCCCCCTTATGCCCCGTCCGGCCCGCCGGGCGCGATGATGATGGTGACGAGGGCGGAGCGCGTGCCGCCCCGCCTTCCCGCGACCCCGTCCGAGGAGAATCCGTGACGTACACCGGTGACGTGCAGGTCGGCGGCCCCGCCGACCTGCGCGAACTGCCCGCCCTGACGATCGCCAAACTGGCCGTCGGCCCGTTCGACAACAACGCCTACCTGATCCGGTGCACCCAGACCGGCGACGGCGCCCTCATCGACGCCGCCGCCGAACCCGACCGTCTGCTCGAACTCATCGGCGACCAGCCGATCAGCAAGATCGTCACCACCCACCAGCACGGCGACCACTGGCAGGCCCTGGAGGAGGTCGCCAGGGCGACCGGCGCCTCGGTGATCGCCCATCCGCTCGACGCGGGGGCACTGCCGGTGCCGGTGGATCTGGAGGTGGAGGACGGCGACGGGGTCACCGTCGGTGTGGTCAGCCTGGAGGTGATCCACCTGCGCGGGCACACCCCCGGTTCGATCGCCCTGTACTACCCCGGCCACCTGTTCACCGGCGACTCGCTCTTCCCCGGCGGCGTCGGCAACACCAACAAGGATCCCGAGCGGTTCGCCCAACTCTTCGCCGATGTGTCGGAGCGGATCTTCGACAGGCTGCCGGACGACACCTGGGTCTACCCGGGCCACGGCAAGGACACCACGCTCGGCGCCGAGCGCCCCTCCCTGCCCGAGTGGCGCGAACGCGGCTGGTGACCTCCCGCCTCATTCCCTCCCCCTGCGTCGCCTGACGCGGGCATGGCAGGCCGGGGCAACCCCTCGGCGCCGCCCGGGCACGGTCGGTGACCGCTCTCGGAACGCCAGGACCGACACCCGCCCGCCGGGGGGGGAAGGCCGTTCCCGCTCCCCCGCGCACGTCATCGAGGCGGTCCGGTTCGCGGAAGCACGGTGGGAAGGCGGTAGGTTCCCACCGGGCTCGCGGACATCAGCCGCCGAAGACCCGGAGGATCCGATCCGCGGCCTTGGAAGGATCCTCCACCCGCTCGACCAGATCGCCCCATGACCAGCGGTAGAACCAGCCCTCGGCGAGCGGTACGCAGTCGAGGGTCTCGTTGAACATCGCCGCCTCGGGATCGGTGACCCGCAACGACGGCGGGCTCCGCCTGAGCGTCACGTTCATGCCTCTCAGCTCCAGCTCGCGAGCGAGCATGCCGAGGAAATAGGTGCGTGTGTGCTCGTGCGGCTCGGTTGCCATGAGGCAATTGAACGCACCCGCGCCGGGCGGGGAAAGCGGATCGGGACATTCCAGGGCGAGAACGGGTCGCGGCATGGGATGTCCGCGACCATCGCCCCACCGCCCGGGTGAACACACTCCGGGCGGCCTCAGGCCAGGCCTCAGCCGACTCCGGCGGACGCCTTGCGCTGCTCCTTGCGCTTCTCCCGCTTGAACATCAGAACCCGCAGCGGGATCGCCGCCACGATCGTCATCTGCATGACGGCACCGACTTTGATCAGCGTGTCGCCGCCCGCCAGGCCCGCGACCCAGATGGTGAGGCAGGCGACGTTGATCATCATCCAGGCGAGCACGGCGGCGGCGAGGTTGCCCTTGGGCTTGGGGTATTCGATCCGGCTCACCATGAGGTACGCCACACCGAAGACCGGCAGGATCGTCCAGACCGACGGGGGGAAGAGCAGCACGACCGAGACCACGGTCATCGCCCCCATCGGGATGGGCAACCCCATGAAGTCACCGCTCTTGGTCTTCACCGAGGCGAAGCGCGCGAGCCGGATGACGCCGGCCAGCAGCACCGACGACGCCGCGGCCATCACCAGCAGAAAGGGGATCTGCTGGTTGAACCCCGCCCAGATGACCACCATGAAGGCCGGCGCGAAGCCGAAACTGATCACATCGGCGAGGTTGTCCAGCTCGGCGCCCATCGCCGAGGCGCGGAACTTCCTCGCCACCAGGCCGTCGAACAGGTCGCAGGTGGCGCCGATCAGCAGGAGCACCACGGCGGTGCCGAAGAACCGGGGGTCCGCCGCGAAGGGCTTGGCCTCCTGCAGCGAGCTGATGGCCGACCAGGCGAGCACGCAGACCGCGAGGAAGCCGCAGAGGGCGTTGCCCAGGGAGAGGGAGTCCGCGGCCGACAGGCGAAACGCCTTACCTACCGGTCCTCGCGGCTCGTCGTCCGTCTCGTCCATCGGCCAGCTCGCGTCAGCCGTGGTCAAGGCTCGTCACCCCCGCGACCGTCTTCTCGCCCACGGAGACGGCGGGCGCGACTCCCTCGGGAAGGTAGACGTCGACCCGGGAGCCGAGCCTGATCAGGCCGATCCGCTCGGCCTTGGCCACCTTCGCCCCCTCGGCCACGTAGGGCACGATGCGACGTGCGACCGCGCCGGCGATCTGGACCATCTCGATGTCGCCGAGAGCGGTGTCCAGGTGCCAGACGACCCGCTCGTTGGTGTCGCTGTCCTTGTTGAACGCGGGCAGGTATCCCCCGGACACGTGCTCCACCGAGGTGACCGTGCCGGCGAGCGGCGCCCGGTTGACGTGCACGTCGAGCGGGCTCATGAAGATCGCTACCCGGGTGCGGCCGTCCGGCCACGGGTCGATGCTCTGCACCACGCCGTCCGCGGGCGACAGGATCCGCCCGGTGCCCGGAGTGCGATCCGGGTCGCGGAAGAACCAGAGCATCCCACCGCTGAGCGCGGTCAGCGGAACCGCCGCCAGCGCCCAGCGCCGGTCACGGCGGCTGAGCAGTGAGGTCACGGCGGCGGCGGCGACGGTCGGGAGCAACCACGGGGAGACGCCACGTGCCAGGCCCAACGGACCTGGTATGTGGCTTGCTGAATCGTGGGACACAGGGAACCTTTGTGATGTCTTGCGGCATTAGACCGGTATGTCTACCCGCTCTGGGGCAGGATGTTACCCATCTCTTAGCCTTTATAAGGCGCAATGAGACAAGCAAAGCGCCTCACACGCCGATTCGCTAGCCTTGCTCGACACTCGCCGGGGTGGTGTTTTCCTTGCCCGCGCGGGCGTCACGCCGGACCTTGATCAAGCTGATCACCGTGGTGACGGCCATCGTGACGACGATCACCGACAGCGACACCCAGATCGGCACCTCGGGGGCCCAGGAGACACCACTGGAGTGCAGCGCCTCGAGGATCAGCTTAACCCCGATGAAACCGAGGATGAACGCAAGACCGAAGCTGAGGTAGACCAGCTTCTGAAGCAGTCCGCCCAGCAGGAAGTAAAGCTGGCGCAATCCCATGAGGGCGAACGCGTTCGCGGTGAAGACGATGAAGGCGTCCGTGGTGAGGCCGAAGATCGCCGGAATCGAGTCGAGCGCGAACAGCAGGTCGGTGGTGCCGATCGCGATCATGACGATCAGCAGCGGGGTGACCAGGCGCTTGCCGTCGACCTTGACGGTGATCCTGGCGCCCACGTAGTCGTCGGTGTGCGGGAGCACCCGCCGTGCCCAGCGCAGCACCGCGTTCTCCTCGAGGTGCTCCTCCTCGCCGAACTGACGGACGAGCTGGACGGCGGTGTAGATCAGGAACGCGCCGAAGACGTAGAAGAGCCAGCCGAAGTTGGCCAGCGCCGCGGCGCCGATCGCGATGAAGATGCCGCGCATGACCAGCGCCATCACGATGCCGATCAGCAGCACCTTGTGCTGGTATATCTTCGGCACCGCGAAGCGGGTCATGATGATGTAGAAGACGAAGAGGTTGTCGACGCTGAGGCTGTACTCGGTGAGATATCCGGCGATGAACTGGCCCGCGGGGGTGGGACCAGCGATCACCCACAGCCCGATGCCGAAGAGCACCGCGAGTGTGACGTAGAAACCGACCCAGAACCCGGCCTGCCTGAGGGAGAACTCCCGGGGCTCGCCTCGGTCGACTATCCACAGGTCGAAGGCGAGGACGACCAGGAGGCCGCCGATCACGGCGAGCCAGACCCAGACAGGAACATTCACGGTTGATAAACCTCCGGCGGCGCGCATGACAGACTGCCGGAGGTCTCTCCCGCCCGCATGAAACCAGGTCGATGTGAAGCGGATCGACGATGCGGACCGACAGCCCCGGGGGCCTCGTGGAGCGAGACAACACCGTGATGACGAGACTGCCGCGAAGGGATACTCCCCCCCCTAACCACGCCAGTATAGGCGTCTGGCATGGCGTCGCCTAATCCAACCTCGCGGCTCCTCCGCTTGTTCCATCGACCCCGAAATCGCCTGCCGACGGCCCTTTCCAGCCCTTCCGGCTCCCTTCCGGGACCGGGCGCGCGCCTTCCTTCTCCCCGCAGGACCGAGCGCCCTCCCGCGGTTCTCTGATCGAAAAACCCCGCGCGCTCTCAGCCGGAGAGCCCCGCATAGACCGCGAGCACCGCCCCGAGCGCCTCTGCCTCGCCCGGCAGTTCGCGGCCCCGCAGGGCGGCGGCCCCGGCCAGCGCCGCGGCGAGCTCGTCGTCGGCGAGCACCCTCGCGACCGCGTCGCGCATCGCGGCGACATCCCCGTACGGCACCAGCAGCCCGGCCTCTCCCACCATCGCGGGGATGCCCCCCACGGCGGTGGCGACGACCGCCGTTCCCGCCCGCAGGGCCTCCTGCACGGTGAGGGGTTGCCCCTCCCAGCGGCTCGGCACCACCAGCGCCCTCGCCACCCCGAGCAGATCTCCCACGTCGGCGCGATCGCCGAGCAACCGCACCGGCAGGCTCTCCCGGTCGATCCGCCCCTGCAGCTCCCCCCTCAGCGGCCCCTCCCCCGCCACCAGGAACACGACTCCGGGCGCGCGCTCCCGCGCGATCCGGCCGCGCCCGGGCTCGGTGGAGATCGCTTCCCGCGCGGGTTCCGCCTCCTGAGCCCCGCGCAGGGTCTTCGCGACGTCGAGCAGGGTCTCCAGGCCCTTCTGCTGGGCGAGCCTCGCGACCGTGAGGAAGATCATCTGGTCTCCCACCCCGAGCTCTCGCCGCATGTCGCCGGGCTCGCGTCCCGAAGGGGGCAACGGGGGCGCGGGCACGACCGCGGCCTCGACACGCGTGGCACCCAGGCGGCTCATCCGCTCCCCCAGGTCGGGGGAGACGACCAGGATCCGGTCGGCGCGACGGGCCACGATCCGTTCCAGGAGGCCGTAGACCGCGCCGACGGCGCCGCCCGCGGTGGCGGCGTTGTGCAGGGTCACCACCAGCCCTGTCCCGGTCCCCGCCAGCGCGATCGACGCCAGAGCCCCGGCCCGCAACCCGTGGGCGTGCACGACGTGCGCCCCGCGCAACGCGCGAAGCGCCAGGACAGCTCGCAGGTCGCCGGCCGGGCGAGGCCGGTCGGAGATCGGCACGGGCACGAAGCGCGCACCGAGCGCGGCGAAGCCGAAGGCCCGCTCCGTACTCGGCGGGCCCGCCACGACCACCCGGTGGCCGTCACGCACCAGCCCTCCGGCCAGCATCGCCACGTGCCGGCCGACCCCTCCCGCGCTCGTTCCCAGTACGAGTGCCACCCGCCTGCCCTCATCAGCCATCGGAAAGGCCACCCTCCTTCGCGGCCCCTCGGCGGAGCCTCACCGCCAGCGCCTGGACGTCCTGCCTGTCGATCATCACGGCCACGGCCGCGAAAGCGACCACACCGGCCACACCGGCGGCCAGGCCCGCCGCCACGAACTCCCAGGTGGACACCGCACCCAAGGCGTTGACCAGGGCGAGCCCCGATCCCCAGGCGGCACCACCACCGGCCACGGTCGCGAGGAGAGTGCGTGGCGTCCCCGCCAGCGCGGCCGCTCCCCTGGTGCGAAGCACCGCGACGGCCAGGAGCAGCCCGCCGACGGTCATACCGACCGTGCTGCCCAGACCGAGCAGCCCGACCACGTCGGCCGGATTCCCCGCCGTGCGGGCGAGCACGATCTGGGCCACCAGCGCGACGGCCCACCCGGTCACCGAGGCCACGGCCGCCGACCGGCCCCGCCCGCAGGCGTACAGGACGCGGGCGAGGTGCAACATGAGCGCGTACCCGGCCAGGCCGGGCGCGAACAGCGCGACACCCCTCGCCATCTCGGCGGGGTCGCCGCCAGGGGTCCCATCGAGGAACACCCTCGACACCGGTACCGCGACCGCCGCCATCACCCCGGCCGCGAGCCCCGTGACCAGGAGCACGGCCCGGGTGGTGGAGGCGGTCAGGGCGTCGAAACCCGGCGTGTCCCCCTCGGCCGCTCGGGTGGACAGCACGGGGAACGAGCTGGTGGCGATCGGCATCACGAGCGCCGCGTACGGCAGCTGGTACAGCGCCCAGGCGTAGGTGTAGGCGGCGATCGCGCCCTCGCCGCCCAGTTCGTTGGCGAGGCGGATCACGACGATCAGCGCGATCTGCTGCGCGATCAGCACGGCGAGACCCGCGGTGGCGAGACTCCGCGCCCTGGCCGCGACGCCCGACGGGAACGACAGCGAGGGCCGCAGTCTCAGCCGCAGCCGGGCCACCGGACCGATCACGGTGAGCACCATCGCGGCGGCGGCGACGGTCGCACCGAGGGAGAGCGACAGCTGCCCGGCACCGCTGAGCTGCGACAGGTCCCTCGCGGCCTCCTCGTTGACCGCCTCGAACAACAGGTTGGAGGCGACGATGAGCAGGCTGGAGACCAGCGGCGCCAGGGCCGGGCCCATGAACCGCTGGTGGGCCTGGAGCACCCCGTACAGCACCACGGCCAGGCCGAAGAAGATCATCCGGGGGGCGAAGACGACGAGCAGGCCGGTGCCGGCCTCGACGACGTCCGCCAGGTCGCACGGGGCCGGATTCGCCACGAGCAGCGCGACGATCGGCCCGGCGAACGCGACGATGAGCAGCGTGAGCGGCACCAGGACGAGCATCGACCAGGTGAGCAGCGCCGAGGTGGTCCTGCTCACCTCCGCCCTGGCCTTGGGGTCGTCATCGGACCTGGAGGCCGCCGAGGCCAGCACCGGCACCACCATCCCGGCCAGTACGCCGCCCGCGACCAGCTCGAAGACGATGTTGGGCACGTAGTTGGCGGTGTTGTAGGCGGTGCCCAGGCAGCTGTTGCCGACGCTCTGCGACTGGACGAGATAGCGGCCGAAACCGACGAGCCTGGCCAGGACGGTCACGACTCCGATGAGGAGCGCCGCTCCCGCGACCCCTCGTGCGATCCTCGTGCTCATCGGGTGGCGGGTGCCTGCTCCACAGGGCGACGGCCGAGCATGTCGAGGCGGTGCAGGACGGGGTTGCCCGCGATCACCTTGGTGAAGCTGATCTTCTCGGAGGCCGCGGTCAGCGCGACCACGGTGCCGAGCACGGCCAGGCGCCCCGGACGTCCCAGGGTGATGGTCGCGGCCAAGCCGAGCAGCGCGCCCAGCGCGTTGGCCCCCGCGTCACCGAGCATCGCCCGCTCACCGAGGTCCTCGGGCAGCAGCGCGGCGGCGGCCCCCATGGGGAGCGCGACCACGGTGGCCGAAGCCGGGTCGTTTCCGAGCAGCCCCGCGGCGAGCAGGGGCGCTCCGGCGAGGAGGCCCACCTTGACGGCGCGACCCGGCCGCAGGTCGAAGAGGTTGGCCAGGTTCGCGCTCCCCGCGATCAGCACACCGTTGACGGCGACGTCGAAGGGGTGACGGGAGGTGAGGGCGGCCGCGGCCAGGCCGGTCGCGCCGATACCGAGGAGCTTCACGGCCCCGCTGGTGACCTCGCCCTTGGCCAGGGCACTCAGATGCCCCTTGAACCCCTTGGACGAGGTCGCGCCGTACAGGTCGTCGTAGGCGCCGAGCCCGCCACCACCGGCCACCGCCAGCAGTGCCGCCACGCGGACCCTGCCGGGCAGCCCGGGCATCGCCGCCGCGGCGGCACCGGCACCGGCGACGAACGCCGGGCCCTCAAGCAGGGTGATCGGCTCACCCCTGTGGTTCGTGCGGGCCCAGGTCTCCGTGTCGCCGACCGGAGGCCTGCGGGTGAAGGCGGCGTACGCGGCGCGCGCGGCAACCGCGCCGAGGAACGCACCGGCGAGGGCACCCGCGAGGGCGCGGGGAAAAGCGCGACGAGCCATCGGATCATCCTCCGGAGGTGGCCGTGGGGACCGTGGGGGTCGGCGTCGCGCTGGGCTCGATGCCGGAGACACCGGGGCCGATGCCGTACTGGCCGGCCAGCCCGGTGAGTTGCTCTCGGAGAGCGTAGACCACCACGACCCGTCCTGCGGGCATATCGGCGGTGTCGACGCTGGAGACCTTCTCCGTGAAGGCCGCGTCCTCGCGGAGCGCGGCGATCACCCCGCCGGGCGCGACGGAGGTCTGCGTGCCGGCGATCACGGTGCCCTGGCCCGCGTCGTCGAGGCCGAGCGCCAGCGTCACGAGCGTGCCCGCCTGCGCACTCGCGGTCTCCCCCGCGTACGCCTCCGCCGGGGCGATCATCAGGGCCGTCTCCGCGCGTCTGGCGGGCTCGCCGGTGACGGTGAGCAGGCCGGCGCGCTGGAACGCGTCGAGGATGCCGGCTCCGGACGGGTGCTCCTTGCCCACCTGGCTGGAGTCACTGGTCAGGATCGCGCCGGCGAGCACCTCCGCCGCCTTGTCGTGCGCCGTGTCCTCGACGGAGAAGACGGTCTCGGCGGCCTTGGCCCCGACGGCCAGCTTGTCGACGAAGCCGGCCTGGGCGGGGTCGGTGTACCGCTCGGTGAGGGTGATCCGGCCGGTCACGCTCCCCCCGGCCTCCTCGATCGCCTGCTGCGCCGCCTCGCGCACGCTCGCGGTGCTGCCCGGGGCCTCGACGATCACGACGCTCCTGCCGACGAGCGCGTCCTGGACCATCCGGGCGGTGCCGCCGGTCACGAAGGCGTCGTTGGCGGCCTCGCGCTTCTGCAGGGCGTCCACCTGGTCGCGAAGCTCGTTGTTGCCCTCGCGAAGCTGGTTGGCCAGCGACTCGCTCGCCTTGATGACGGGATCTTCGAGCAGGGTGGTGCCGAGCACGATCCCGACCGACAACGCGAGGAAGATCGCGACGATGGAGACGAGGTGATAGCGGAAATCGATCACGAGAAGAGTCCGACCAGCCAGAAGATGAAGCCACTCCAGACGTCGCGGACGCTGTCCAGCCAGATCTTGCCCACCGGGGAGACGACGATCGCCACTCCCATGGTGATCAGCGTGGTGGCGACGAGCAGGAGCAGGGACGGTGTGGAGATCCGGCTGCGATAGAGCCGGCTGACGCCTTTCGCGTCGACGAGCTTGCTGCCCACCCGCAGGCGGGTGAGGAAGGTGCTGGCCATGCCGGAGCGGCCCTTGTCGAGAAACTCCACCAGGGTCGCGTGGGTGCCGACGGCGACGATGAGATCGGCGCCCTTGTCGTCGGCGAGCAGCATCGCGATGTCCTCGCTGGTGCCGATCGCCGGGAAGAGCACCGCGGTGCGGCCCAACTGCTGGACCCGCTCCAGTCCGGGCGCCCTGCCGTCGCGGTAGGCGTGCACGACCAGCTCGGCGCCGGTGGTGAGCGCCTTGGTGGAGACGGAGTCGAAGTCGCCGACGATGATGTCGGGCAGGTAACCGGCCTCCAGCAGCGCGTCGGCGCCGCCGTCCACCCCGATCATGATCGGGCGGTATTCGCGGATGTAGGGGCGGAGGGCGGCGATGTCCTCCTTGTAGTGGTAACCGCGCACCACGATGAGAACGTGCCTGCCCTCCATCACGGTCCGGACGTCGGGGACGCCGATCCCGTCGATGAGGAGGTCGCGCTCACGGCGGACGTACTCCATGGTGTTGGCCGCGAACGCCTCGATCTGCACCGTCAGCCCGGCACGGGCCTCGCTCATCGCGGCCTCGATGGACTCCGCCGTCTGCACGTCGCCCTTGCCCACCACCTCGTCGTCGAGGTGAAGGACGCCCTCGTGCAGCCTGACCAGGTCGCCGTCCTTGATCCGCTCGAACAGCTCGGGGGTCGCGTTGTCGACGAACGGCACCCCGGCCTCGACGATGATCTGCGGGCCGAGGTTGGGGTAGCGGCCGCTGATGCCGGAGGCGATGTTGACGACACCCGCCGCGCCGCACGCGACAAGGGCCTCCGCGCTCACCCGGTCAACGTCAACGTGATCGATAATCGCGATTTCCCCGGCCCTGAGGCGCTTGGTCAGCCTCTTGGTCCGCCGATCGATTCTCGCCACTGCCGTCACCCCGGGAAGGTCCGTGACCTTCCTGCGGCGGAGGTACCTTGTGAGCCTGTCTTGAAGCTCTTCAGTCGGCACCTTCATCACGCCCATCCTGCCAGAGTGAACGACCGGGAGAGCCAAACAGGCGGCAGCGTGTTAGATACGTCACCCGATACTCCTGAGACCTGCTCCCCTGGAACGCGAGGATTACTCCTTCAACCCCTCACGTACCGCCTCGCTTCTCGAATCCGGCGTGTTCGGCCTGTTTCGGGTCACGCCTTGTCGGCGGCGGCGATCGAGAGGAGCTCCTGCGCGTGCGCGCGGCCCAGCTCGGAGTCCTCAAGCCCGGCGAGCATGCGGGAGAGCTCCCTCGCCCGGCCGTCCTTGTCGAGGGCGATCACGCCGCTGCGCACCACGCTCCCGTCGTCGGCCTTCTCCACGACGAGATGCTGGTCGGCGAAGGCCGCGACCTGCGGCAGGTGAGTGACGACGATCACCTGGGAGGTGCGGGCCAGCCGTGCCAGCCTGCGGCCGATCTCCACCGCGGCCTTACCTCCGACGCCCGCGTCGACCTCGTCGAAGACGAACGTCGGGACCGGGTCGGCGCCGGCGAAGACCACCTCGATGGCGAGCATCACCCGGCTCAGCTCACCGCCGGAGGCGCCCTTGTTCAGCGGCAGGAGCGGCGAGGCCGGGTGCGGCGCCATGCGTAGCTCGACCTCGTCGACGCCGTGCGGGCCGAACTCGGAGGCGGCGGTGATCGTGACCGCGACCCTGGCGTGCGGCATGGCCAGCGCGGTGAGCTCCTCGGTCACGGCCTGCCCGAACCGCTCCGCGGTCGCCGTCCTGACCCGGGTCAGCTCGGCGGCCAGCTCGGTGAGGCGCGCGGTGAGCTCCTCGTGCTCGCGGGTGAGCTCGCCGATGCGGTCGTCGTCACCGTCGAGCTCCGCCACCCGGGCGGCGGCCCGCGCGGCCCAGGCGAGCACCTCCGCGGTGTCCTGGCCGTATCTGCGGATGACGTGGATGAGCGCGGCCCGTCGCTCCTGCACCACCGCGAGCCTGCCCGGGTCGGCGTCGACCGACTCGGCGTACGCGGCCAGCTCGGTGGCGACGTCGGAGATCAGATAGCCCGCCTCCGCGAGCCGGTCGGCGATCCCGGCGAGCGAGGGGTCGAAGTCGCGCACCGCCTCGACGGCCGCGCGGGCCTCGCCGACCAGCGCGATGGCGTCCGGCATGGCCTGCTCACCCGACATCGGATCGCCGAGCAGCGCCCGGTGCGCTGTCTCCGCGGCGCTCCTGAGGGAGTCGGCGTGGGAGAGCCGCTCCTCCTCCTCGCGCAGCTCGATCTCCTCGCCGGGCTTGGGATCGGCCTTCTCGACCTCGCCGAGCCCGAACCTGAGCTGGTCGGCCTCCTGTGCGCGTTCCCTCGCCTTGGTGGTCAGCTCGGCCAGCCTCTCCGCGGTCTCCCTGTGCCGCTTGTACGCCTGCTCGTAGGCACGCAGCGGCTTGACCAGCTCCTCACCGGCGTAGCGGTCGAGGGCGGCCCGCTGACGGCCCGGCTGCAGCAGCCGCTGCTGGTCCATCTGGCCGTGCACGGCGACGAGGTCCTCGGCCAGGTAGGTGAGCGTGCCGACGGGAACCGTCCGCCCGCCCAGCCAGGCGCGGCTGCGCCCCTCGACGGAGACCGTGCGCGAGATGATCAGCTCGCCGTCCTCGACCACGCCTCCCACGTCCTGCACCTGCTGGGCGACCCGCCCGGCGGGGTCGACGATCAGCGTGCCCTCGATGGTCGTCTTGCCGGAGCCCGGACGGACGCGGGCGGGGTCGGCACGGCCGCCGAACAGCAGCCCCAGGCCGGTCACCACCATGGTCTTACCCGCGCCCGTCTCGCCCGTGACCACGGTGAATCCCGGCGCCAGCTCCAGGACGGCCTCATCGATCACGCCGAGCCCCTGGATACGGACCTCCTCGACTCCAGGTCGCACTGGTCCCTCCCGTCACATCGAATTCACCGAACATCAGTGCGGTGCGCGGGCACGATCCTACGCGCTTGAGGCGTCGCCCGCCCGGACGAACTAGGGCCTCACGCGACCCCGCCACCCCTGTACGGGGAGATCGAACTTCGCGACCAGCCTGTCGGTGAACGGCGCCCCGGTGTCCTCCAGACCGTGCAGCCGCGCCAGCCGTACCGGTAGCTCCGCCCGCCGCAGTTCCACCCTCGCACCGGCCGGCAGGTCGAACCTGCGGCGGCCGTCGCACCACAGCACCGCGCCCGCCGTCTCCGGCTGAACCTCCAGTGCCAGCTTGGAGCGGGGAGAGACCACCAGGGGCCTGGCGAACAGGGCGTGGGCGCTGATCGGCACAAGCAGCAGCGCCTCCACCTCCGGCCACACGACCGGGCCTCCGGCGGAGAAGGCGTACGCGGTCGAACCGGTCGGCGTGGCACAGATCACCCCGTCGCACCCCCAGCGTGACAGCGGGCGCCCGTCGATCTCGGCGACCACCTCGAGCATCCGCTCGCTCTTCTCGACGGTGACCTCGTTCAGCGCCCAGCTGTCGGCGAGCAGCTTGCCGTTGAGGCGGGCGGTGACCTCGATGGTCATCCGCTCCTCGACGTCGTAACGGCCGTCCACCACGCTGTCGACCGCCTCCGCCAGGTCCTCCACCTCGGCCTCCGCCAGGAAGCCCACGTGGCCGAGGTTCACCCCCAGCAGCGGCACTCCCGCCGGGCGGGCGAGCTCGGCCGCCCGCAGGAGGCTGCCGTCGCCACCGAGCACGATCATCATCTCGACGGCGTCGACCGCCGCCGGACCCGCGGGTACCACGTCGGTCCCCGCGCAGGCGATCTCCTCGGCCTCGACGCTGAGGACCCGCACGGTCAGCCCGGCGTCCACGAGCCGCTGGATCACCATCCGGGCGCTGTCGACGGCCGCCGCCCGCCCGGTGTGCGCGGTGACCAGCACGGTGCGCTTGGCAGTCATCGACTCTCCTTGAACGTGGAGATCCTCGCCCCGGGGCGGGGGGAGGAAACTGAGGTCTGGGTGGCAGAGGATTCGGGAGTTGAGGTCCGGACAGGCCGGAAGGTTTCCGAGTGGTGGAGGTCTGGAGGGCCGAGGCCGGGTTCTGAAGGGACGGGAGCCTGAGGGCTGAGGAGCGCGGGCTACCGGGGGCCTTCCGCCACCGCTCGCTCGATCTCCGCGTCAAGGTCGGGGACCGGCGGAGCGCCCTCTCCCCTGCCCAGCCAGATGACGTACTCGACGTTGCCGGACGGGCCCGGCAGAGGACTCGCGGTCACCCCTCGCACGGTCAGGCCGAGCGTCCGCGCGGCCTCGGCCACGTCCCTTACGGCCCCGGCGCGAAGTTCCGGATCGCGGACGACCCCTCCGGCGCCGACCCGCTCCCTGCCGACCTCGAACTGGGGTTTGACCAGCATCGCGAAGTCGGCCCGTTCCGCGGCGCACAGGACGAGGGCCGGCAGCACCAGGCGCAGGGAGATGAAGGAGAGGTCACCGACGATCAGCGTGGGCGCCTCGCCGAGCATGTCGGGTTTCAGGTCCCTGACGTTGACCCGCTCCATCACCGTGACCCTGTCGTCGGTCCGCAGCGACCACGCGAGCTGGCCGTACCCGACGTCGACGGCCAGGACGTGCGCCGCTCCCGCACGTAGCAGTACGTCGGTGAAGCCCCCGGTCGAGGCTCCCGCGTCCAGGCAGCGGCGTCCCTCCACGGTGAGGCCGAGAGGACCGAAGGCCTCCAGCGCGCCGAGGAGCTTGTGCGCGCCCCGCGAGACATAGTCGGGTCCCTCGGCCGCCTCCGCGACCACGATCGCCGAGGCCGTGTCGACCTGGGTCGCGGGCTTCGCCGCCACCTGGCCGCCGACGCTGACCCGGCCGGCCTCGATGAGCTGGGCCGCCTGCTCGCGGGACCGCGCCAGCTTCCGGCGGACGAGCTCGCTGTCGAGACGTGTCCGCCGGCTCACGGGCGCCGATCCCGGGTGCCGTCCACCGAGGGGCGCCCTTGCCCGGGAAGAGCGTGCACCAGGGCCGGTCCCGGCCTTGGCACGCCGCCTGGCCTTGGCAGGCCGCCCGGTGAGGTCGCTTCCCGCTCCGGGGCACCGTGCGCCGGGGCGGTGGCCCGCTCCGGAGGACTGTCCGGCGAGGCGGACTCCCGCCCCGAGGTACCGTTCACCGCGGCGAGCGCCTGCTCCAGTCCGGTGAACACCTCCTCGAAGACGTCCGCGTGCGCGGAGACGGGCAGAGCGCCGAGACGGGTGAGCCCGCCCAGCGCGGCGTCCGCCCGCTCATCGCCCGTCTCCTCCAGCAGGTCCGTCATGTGCCCCCTCCGGAACCGCTCCTGGCCGCTTCGGCCGTCATGGTCGTCTTCGCGGCCCTTGCCGCCGTACGAATGCGGCTTCCGCCGTACGAGCGCCACGCTCACCGGCGCCGCGCCCGTGGATTCCCCGACCGTATCGGAAGCCGCGCCCCTCGTCGCCTCGGCGGGCTTTCCCGCCTTTCCGGCTTTCCCTCGCCCATGCACGGGCTCCCCTCCTCGGCGGGTTCTCCCCACGCCGCGAATCCCGCCCCGTCCTTCCCTTGAACGCAGGGGGATCCGCGAGGGCCGACCCGCACAGACGCGGGATATTCGCGGCGGCCGATCCGCACGGATACGGGGGGATCCGCAGCGGCCGATCCACACAGGTCGGCCCAGCGCGGGCAAGGAAGGGAGAGATCTTCCAAAGATGGGTAAACCGCGAACTATCGCGGGAACCTCGATCGTTGTCATGCCATTAAGGTCGGCGGCCGTCGGCGCATAACCCCGCGATGTCGTGAACGCCATTGCGGAAGCCTCTTTCTCCGGTGCCCCCGCGCCGGATTGCATGCCGTACCCATGTGGAACGCTACCGTCCGTACCTGAAAGGGATTCGGATCGGTCAGGGAGAAGAGAAGGGAGCGCCACGCGATGGCGACCGTCGACGAGTGCCGGGTGGCACTGCGCAAACTCGGCGAGCAGTTCGACGAGGTTGACCGGGAGAGCCGCGACAAGCACGTGGTCGAACGCAGTATCAGCTGCCACATCAAGGATCTCGGCGTCACCTTCTACGGCCACATCCACCACGGCGGCCTCGGTCCCTTCGAGGATCTTTCCCCGGACGACCGCAGGCAGGCCGAGGTGAAACTGACCATCGGCAGCGATGATCTCATCTCGCTGGTCAACGGGGACCTCGACATGGGACGGGCCGTCTTCGGCGGCCGGATCAAGGTCGACGCCAGCTTCGGTGACCTTCTCCGCCTGCGCAAGCTCCTTTGAGGATCCCGCCCGAGGGCGGGATCACACGGGCGGAGAGGGTCACGCAGGGCGACGGCCCGCCCGGCCCCGGCCTCCCGGCCTGGGCTCGGCGTCAAGGGGAGCACGTGAGGTCACGCCGAGAAGGGGATGACGAGGGCTGGGCGGCCGTTGGAGGAGGCCGGGGTCGAGCGGCCGTCTCAGCCGGAACGCGAGGCCCGTGGCGAGAGCGCTGAGTCGAGTGCCGCCTTCACCGCGTCCTCGTCCGCCCGGCCCTCGCCCACGGCCTCCCAGGTCGCCGCGGAAGCCGCGCGAAGCCCGTCAAGCGGCCCACCCCCGCCTTCGAGGGTGAGCACGCCCTCCTCCCAGCGGGCCGTCCACCCCTCGCAGGTCCACCCGTCCGCGATCCTCCGCACCTCGGGGTAGGGCCGGTGCAGGTCGGACAGATCAGCGGCGACGTAGGTGGGCCGGTGCCGGGGAGCGGCGGTCAGCACGTCGAGCGGGCCCGCCACTCCCGTCAGGACCAGCAGACTGTCCACCCCCGCGTTGGTCGCTCCCTCGATGTCGGTGTCGAGCCGGTCACCGACCACCAGAGGCCGCTGCGATCCGGTGCGGAGCATCGACTCGCGGTGCAGGGGCGGCTCGGGCTTGCCCGCGACGATCGGCTCCACCCCGGTCGCCGTGGCGATGACCCTGACCATCGAGCCGTTACCGGGAAGCTCACCCCTGCCCGTCGGCATGGTCGAGTCGGCGTTCGCGGCGACGAAGAGGGCTCCCCCTCTCACCGCGAGCGTGCCTTCGGCCAGCAGGCCGTAGGAGAGATCGGGAGCGATGCCCTGGACGACCGCGACCGGCCCCTCCAGGGCGGTGCTGACCGGGCGCAGTCCGTGGACGCGCAGTGCGGAGCGCAGCCCCATCCCACCGACCACCAGCACCGCGGCGCCCGGTTCGACCCGCTCGGCCACGACCCGCGCGGCGGCCTGGGCGGAGGTCACGACGTCCTCGGGTTCCGCCGGGGCGCCCAGCGCGCGCAGGTGCTGGGCGATGGCCGCGGGGGTGCGTGAGGCGTTGTTGGTGACGTAGGCGAGACGTACACCACCCTCCGCCGCCCGGCGCAGGGACTCCGGGGCCGCCGGTACGGCGTTGCGCCCGAGGTACACCACCCCGTCAAGGTCAAGGAGAAGGGTGTCATACGGGTCGATCAGCGTATTCGTGTCCACCGGCCCATTTCATCACCCACGTTCCACCGCCCGCACCGCTCCCATGCGGCGGAACCGCCTGGATCACGTCCTGCGAACCCGCACGGATCAACCGGGCGAGCATCCTCGGGGCGTACCGGCAGGGCACCCACCGGTCGCGTCGGCAGCAGGAACCGATCACACCGGCAAGGTCGGCACCGATCACATCCTGCGGGCGTTCGGGATCACAACGGCGAACTCGTACGGATCACATCCTGCGGGCACGCAACGTGGCGCGAACACTTTTCAGCGCGGAAACATAGTGCCGCAGGTCGGGCCGCATCGCGACGGCGATCGCCAGTGGCTCCTGAGCCCCCTCCATGTCCCCGGTGCGCCACAGGGCGAGCCCAAGACCGAAATACGCGTAGTCCTCAGCCGGATTGGCGTCGATGATCCAGCGAAAGCTGTCGACGGCGTCGGCGTACTGCCGGGAGTTGAACTGTGCTCGGGCGAGGGCCTCCCGGATGCTCCGCGACTCCGGCTCCGCGTCGGCCGCCCGCTCCAGCAGCGCGGCCGCCGCCGCCGGACTGCCCTCGGCCAGCAGTTTCGTCCCTCGTTGGAACCATTCGTAGACGTCCCCGGCCGGAGCGCCCGTCTCGGGGCTGGGGGAATCAGACGGACCGCCACGTCCTTGGACCATTATGTGAGGCCTCCTTCATCGACAGACGACAGATCTGGCCGATTTCCTGACGGACCAGGCACCATCGCAGACTCGAAGCGGCCCCCGGCCGTTTCAGGCCTTTATGGCAGCATGCCCTCTATGGCGAATCCTGAACTGCCGATACCCGGCGGGCTGGTGCTGCGCCCGTTTCACGGCGTGCGGTTCACGGTCGACGATCTGGCCGGAGTCACCTCCCCGCCGTACGACCTCATCGACGAGGCCGAGGTGCGGAAGCTGCTCGACCTTCACCCCAACAATGTGGTGCGTTTGATCCTTCCCGGCACCGACCATCACAAATACGCCGAGGCGCGGGAGACTCTTCACCAGTGGCTCTCCTGCGGGGTGCTGACCGCCGACGAGACACCCGCGGTCTACATCTATGAGCAGTCGGGTCCTGGCATCCTGCAGCGCGGGATCATCGGTGACGTGGGCCTGGCCGGTCCGGAGCTGGGCATCATCCTTCCTCACGAGAACGTGATGCCCGGACCGGTCGCCGATCGGCTCGCGCTGATGCGCACCACGCAAGCCAACCTGGAACCCATCTTCCTGCTCTACGACGGTGCGGGCGGCGCCACCACACACCTCGTCGACCGCATCGCCGCGTCCCGGCCCCCTCTGGCGGAGACGGAGACCGAGGACGGGGTCAGGCACCGGCTGTGGGCCGTCACCGACACCGGCGAGCTCGCCTCCATCGACGCCGACCTCCGCCCCCGCCAGGCCCTGATCGCCGATGGGCACCACCGCTACGCCACCTATCTCGCGCTCCAGCGGGAACACCGCGCCTCCGTCACTGCCTCCGTCACGAGTGACGCCGCGACAACCACGTCCATGAAACCCACGACAGCCGTGGAATCGGTGACGCCCATGACGGACGGCACCCCCGCGGAGTCGGCGGAAGCCACGAATCCCGGGAAACCCGCTAAAGCCACGGCCTCGGTGAGCCCGGTGGAACCCACGGAAGCGGTGAGCCCGACGAACCCTCCGGAGCCCGGTCCGTGGGACTTCGGTCTCGCGCTCCTGGTGGACTCCAGCGCCTACCCACCGGATCTGAAGGCCATCCACCGGGTCATTCCCGGACTGCCGCTTGAGGAGGCGCTGGCCAAGGCGAGGGGCTCGTGGCAGGTGCACGACCACGCGGACCTGGCCGAAGGTCTGGCCGCACTGGAGGAGACCAGCGGACCGGCCTACCTGCTGTCCGCCGGCGGGTCCGCACACCTTCTCACCGACCCCGATCCCGACCAGCTCGAACACGCCATGCCGTCCGAGCACTCGGCCAGGTGGCGGGCGCTGAACACCTCCATCCTCGCGGAGTTTCTTCTGCCGAAGGTGTGGGGGATGCGGGACGACGAACAGTCGGTGCGCGTCGTCCACCACGACCCGGAGGCCGCCGTACGGCTCGCGCGGACGTCCGGTGGAACCGCGGTGATTCTGCGCCCGCTCGCGGTCGACGAGGTGCTCGCCGTCGCGGCTCAGGGGGAACGAGTGCCTCGCAAGTCCACCTCCTTCGGCCCGAAGCCCAGAACCGGTCTGGTTCTGCGCACGCTCACCCCGGGACGGACACCTTCCGAAGAAAACCCGCCCTCCGCGAAGTCAGGATCCTGAAACTCAGGAGGGCCGGACCCCTGAGAAGAGCCGGATGCCGCGGAAACTCCGAAACCCTGCGTTTCCCGAGCCGTGGAGGTCGGTCCGAGATCTCGGAATCCTGCATGCCCTGGAAGTAGGGCGTCAGTTACCCGATCTCGCCGGGGTGAGCCGCGGCTCCTCCCCCCGGTCCCGTGGCCCCCTCCTCGCATGCAGGAGTGAGCGCACCGGCCGAGGCGGGACGGGCACGGGAACCTCCTCGTCACAGGCCAGGATCGTGATGACCTTACGCTCAAGACGTCTCACCGAACGCACTTCGACCTCGTAGCCGGACGACTTGGCCCCTTCGCTTCCCCACCATCTCCGACGCAGCGAACCCGTCACCTCGACGATGTCATCGGGAAGCCAACCGGCCACGGCCTCGATGACATCGGTCTCGAACGACGCGCACGGAATGGTGTCGACCCGGGCGCCACGCCCGCGGTGTCGCCGCCGGACGATGAGCCGCCAGGTGCCGAGCGTGCCTCCGCTCTGCAACGGCCTGACGTGGGCCACCTCAGGTAGGCGGCCCACGAGAATGACCTCGTTACGATCCATGCGATCCTCCCTCGATCCTGCCTGTCGAGGACGACTCTCTACGATGTGAGCTGCACCGGAATGGCCGAATACTGTTCTGTGGATACCGGTTCCAGTTATGAGGTGGCCTGTGGACAACATCACCGCCCTCGGCGGGGACGTCTATGAGATCGATACGAGGATGGCCGGGTACTCCAGCATCACGGCCGGATACCTGATCCTTGGAGACCGTCCCTGCCTGGTTGAGACCGGCACCTCCACCTCCGCCCCCGTGGTGCGTGACGCCCTCACCTCGCTGGGCGTCGGACCCGGAGATCTCGCCACGGTCGTCGTCACGCACATCCATTTGGATCACGCGGGCGGGGTCGGCGACATCGCCGGTTTCTACCCGAATGCGGAGATTGTGGTTCACCAGAAGGGTGCCCGGCATCTCGCCGATCCATCCAGGCTGATGGCGAGCGCGCGAATGGTCTGGGGCGACAAGCTCGACACCCTGTTCGGCGAACTCTCCCCGACAGAAGCCTCGCGGATCCGCGCGCTCGACGACACCGACACGATCGACCTCGGCAACGGGCGTACCCTGAACAGCCACTACTCGCCGGGGCACGCCAAACACCATGTCGGACTCATCGACTCCGGCACCGGAGACCTCTATGTCGGTGATGCGGCCGGGGTCTACCTTCCTGAGACGGGCGACCTGCGTCCCGCCACGCCTCCGCCGGACTTCGACCTGCGGACCGCGCTGGACTCGATCGCCCTGTTCAAAGCACTGGGCCCGCAAAGGCTGCTCTTCAGTCACTACGGACCGGTCACGGATGTGGAGGAGATCCTGGGACGCTCCGCCGAGGAGCTTCGTGTCTGGGTCGACCTGACCCGTCAGGCCCACACGGAGGGCATGGACCTGGATCACGCCGTTGCCATGGTCAGGGAGCGCACCCGCGACCGTTACGCGGCATTGAAGACGGACGAGGCGACCGCCGAACAATTCGAGCTGCTGAGCGGCGCCCCGTCCAACGTGGCCGGAATCCTGCACTGGCTGGATCGAATCCAGCCGTGAAAACGTGCCCTGCAAGGCTCGGGGCCGTTGTGACTCCTCCGCTCCCCGAAAGAAGCGGCTTCTCGCCTCCCTCCGTCGAGGTAGGCGACGGCCAAGCCCTGACCGTTTCAAACACAGGGGCGGTGACAGGGAAGCAATTCACCGGGTAAACCTGGCAGTCCCCTCGCTGAGAACGATGGAGACACCTCCCGCATTCCGGGCGCACAGCTCGTCCACCCGGAATGCGGCGAAGGTTCCCTGGACTTACTTCTTCTCGGCCTTGCCCCGGCCCTGCTCGTCGTCCTCGCGCTGATCCTCGTCCTCATCGGAGTCGGTGTCGGAGGCGTCACTCAGAATGTCGCCGAAGTCGGGCTCGATGAAGGCAGGGCCGACAGCGTGCTCCACCTTGCCCGGCTTCTCCTCCGTCTTCCGCTCGGCGTCGACCGCCTCGCCCTCGGAAGAGACCTTCTCGGGGGAGCTCACCTCGGCGGAGTGCTCTTCGTCGACGGAACCGTTGTCCTGAGCGTCATCGGCAGTGGGACGGTTCGCGTCGAAGTCGTCGTCAAAGAGATCGTCTTCGGCCTCGATCTCCTCGTCCAGAGCAGCGACGTCGTCGATATCGGCGTCATCGTCGACGTTGACCTCATCATCGCCCTCGGCATCGGCGTCATCGTCGGCGCGGGTGTCATCGTCGACGAAGACTTCCCCGTCCTCGATGTCGTCCTCTTCGATGTCCTCGATGTCCTCGATGACAGCGCCCGTCAGCTCCGCGTAACGCTCGGCCGCGTCGGTCTCGCCGTCCTCGTCGAAGGTCATCGCCCGGCCGAACCACTCCGTGGCCGGCCCCGCGTGACCGGCCGCGGACAACGCGTCGGCGTAGGCGAAGGCGAGACGGGCCGACCAGGGCTGGGGACGGGTGTCACGCAGCTCGGGAAGGCGCTGGATGGTGATGACCGCGGCGTCGTTCTGACCGAGGTCTCTCCGGGCGCCGGACTCCACGATGGCGAGCTCGATCTTGCCGACGCGGTCGAGTCGCTCGGCCTCCTTGGAACGGACCAGGTCAAGCGCACGCTCGGGGCGGCCAAGACCGCGCTCGCAATCCGCCATGATCGGCAGGAACGAGTCGGAACCTGTCATCCGGCGAGCCGCGCGCAGATCGCTGAGCGCCTCGGAGAAGTGGCCGGCACGGTAGGCCGCGATACCGACAGCCTCACGGATCACTCCGATCCTGGCCGCGAAGCGGCGTGCGACCTTCGTGTGCTCGTAGGCCCGCTCCGCGTCGTCCTCGCCAAGGGCCCTCTCGGCCGCCACGAGATGGCGGGAGATCAGATCCGCGAGGTCGAGCGGAAGAGAACGCAGCTCTTCGCGGATCTCCTTGTCGAGCTCCTCCGCAGTGATGTCCGGCGCGAGCTCGGGCAACTCCTCACGCTGGCCGCCGGGAGCCTCGTCGCGCCCCCCGGACCGGTCGTCCCGGCCATAGCGGGTGCGAGAACCCTCACCGTCGCGGTCGCGGTTCCCGAAGGGACGACCGCCGCCCGGACGATCGTCACGGTTGAACGGCCTGCGCTCACCACCGCGGTCGTCGCGGTTGAACGGAGGACGGTCACCACCGCGGTTGTCGCGGTTGAACGCGGGACGATCCCCGCGATACCCACCACCGGGACGATCATCCCGGTTGAAGGACCTGCGCTCACCATCCGGCCGCGAACCGTAGCGGCTACGAGTCTGGTCGCGATCACCGTACGAACGACGCTCGCCACCACGATCATCACGGCTGGACGACGGCCGATCATCACGGTTGAACGGAGGACGATCCCCCCCGCGGCTGTCACGGTCGAACGACCTGCGGTCACCACCGCGATCATCACGGTTGA
Source organism: Streptosporangium sp. NPDC049046 (assembly GCF_040649155.1). Lineage (NCBI taxonomy): Bacteria > Bacillati > Actinomycetota > Actinomycetes > Streptosporangiales > Streptosporangiaceae > Streptosporangium > Streptosporangium sp. NPDC049046. The sequence continues at coordinate 361,514 of NZ_JBEZEZ010000005.1, forward strand.
ACGACGGCCGATCCCCGCGATAGCCGCCACCCGGACGGTCATCACGGTTGAACGGCCTGCGCTCACCACCGCGGTCGTCACGGTTGAACGGAGGACGGTCACCACCGGGGCGATCGTCGCGGTTGAACGGCCTGCGCTCACCACCATCGGGACGCGAACCGTACTGACCACGCGACTGGTCACGGTCACCGTACGAACGACGCTCGCCACCACGATCATCACGGTTGAACGGCCTGCGCTCGCCACCACGGTCGTCACGGTTGGACGGAGGACGGCCACCACCGCGGTCATCACGGTTGAACGACGGACGATCCCCGCGATACCCGCCACCCGGACGATCACCGTACGAACGACGCTCACCACCGCGGTCGTCGCGGTTGAACGGAGGACGGTCACCACCGCGGTCATCGCGGTTGAACGCGGGACGATCCCCGCGATACCCACCACCGGGGCGATCGTCGCGGTTGAACGGCCTGCGCTCACCACCATCGGGACGCGAACCGTACTGACCACGCGACTGGTCACGGTCACCGTACGAACGACGCTCGCCACCACGATCATCACGGTTGAACGGCCTGCGCTCACCACCACGATCATCGCGGTTGAACGGCCTGCGCTCACCACCACGGTCGTCGCGGTTGAACGGAGGACGACCGGAACCGCGGTCATCACGGTTGAACGCGGGACGATCCCCGCGATAGCCGCCGCCCGGACGGTCATCACGGTTGAACGGCCTGCGCTCACCACCGCGATCATCACGGTTGAACGGAGGACGACCGGAACCGCGGTCATCACGGTTGTAGGACGGCCGGTCGCCACGATCACGGGCTCCGTAGGAGCCACCGCGAGACTCGCGGTCACCATAAGAACGCTGGCCTTCGCCACGCGGTCCCGAGGACCTCTGCCCGCCCCCTGCGCGGTCGTCACGGTTGAACGGAGGACGACCGGAACCGCGGTCGTCACGGTTGTAGGACGGCCGGTCGCCACGATCACGAGAGCCGTAAGAACCACTCGGGCGCCCTTCTCGGCGCTCACCATACCGGGGACCGTCACCCGGACGTCCCCTGTCACCACCTGCGCGATCGCTGCGGCGGCCTCCCTGGCCGCCGGATCCGCGGTTTTCGCTCTCTTCGCGACGGCCCGCGCCCTCAGGCCCGTTGTCACTGTTCACTTCTGGTCCATTCGTTGGGTCACTCTGCGAGCGCGTCCCATCTCCTCGTTCGGATGAGACGTTCGCTATCCGGGCGGTCTCCGGCCGCGGGGTGCGCCCCGTTCGCTATCGCTGCCCCGCCCCTATCGTGGTCTGGCGCGACGAAGGCCACCCGCTGGTGGGGTGGCCCGGCCCTTCCAGCCTAGCAAGCCCTTGAAAGTCCATACGCCCTTCCCCTGCACCCATGAATGATCATGGGCATCACGGCGGCCCCTTCGTGGATGGCTTTTGAGAGAATCCCGGAGCCATCCCAGCTGCCGGCCGGTACCTTGCCGCAGGAGCCGAAGACCGCTTGACTAACACTACTCATAACGCAAAAGGGCCCCCTCAGCGGAAACCCACACGCCGAAACCTCGAGCCCGGCCTTCCAATACCCCGAGCGTCCTTTGGAGGGTCCTGGGGCATCGCTTGAAAAAGGCCCTGGAAAGCACGAAAGGCCCCCACCAACGGTGAGGGCCCTACGTGAAAGATTGTCCGGCGGTGACCTACTCTCCCACACCGTCCCCGGTGCAGTACCATCGGCGCTGAAGAGCTTAACTTCCGGGTTCGGAATGTAACCGGGTGTTTCCCCTTCGCCATAACCGCCGTAACCCTATGAAACACACAAACACTACCGTTTGTTGTCTCAGAATTGCCTAGTGGACGCGGGCACAATCCCTGGCCTGGCGCTGCTCCGGACCCGGCGAAGGGACAGAGCGCTGCAACAGACCAAGCACATTGCTTTGTGGTCAAGTCCTCGGCCTATTAGTACTGGTCAGCTCCACACATTACTGCGCTTCCACTTCCAGCCTATCAACCCGGTCGTCTACCGGG